>NZ_JALOAN010000021.1 GCF_023228785.1 Sulfurimonas sp. | reverse complement strand
TTACAAACTTACAGGCGCTGCAATAAATAGTGTATATATCAAGTATGACCAAGATGTCGGAAGTGCAAATAGCCCTGATAACTCTTTTGCTATCAAATACACTGTCTCAGATAAAGCTACTGCATCAAATGGTGAAATCTTTACAAGCACAAATATAGAAGCAGATGGTGTTTACAATATCTCACTTCTTTCTGTTACTGATCCTATCTCTGTTGATACTAGTAATGGCGTATCTGTAAATAATATTGTCTATGATGATGGAGCTTCAACTGTAACCATCAACGAAGTAGGCTCGTTTAGCTTTGATGTAGATGTAACGAGTACAGACACTGATGGCTCTGAAAACTTTACTCGTTTTGTAATTGAGGGAGTTCAAAGAGGTATAACAGTTGATGATGAGTATGCAACTATGGCGATTAGTGGAACTAAAAATATCTGGTTTTTAGATATTCCATCACAAGTTATAGATGCGAGTGGATCAAGCTATACTGTAAACTTTAAAGTTAATGATTCATTGAAGTATTTTGATGCCTCATCACTTGTAAAAATTACCGCTTATGCTCATGATAGTGGTGCAAAAGCAAATGATATACAAACTGATGATATGACAATCACCTTTATCAATAATTTACATACAGGTGGTGGATCTGGTACTTTAGAAACTATAGACGTTGATATGATCGTACACTCTGTTACAGTTAAAGAAGATACACAGTTTTCTTTATATACTGATAATACAAATAGAATCATAGAAATTATTGGTGATGGTCAAGGAGGCAATGCAGATAATAATATTGCACCAACTGAGTTAGTTACATATTCACTTGCTTTTAGCAACTTACAAAATGTTACTTTTGATAGAAGTGATGCGTTTACCGATGGTAAAGTCAATAGTTATAATGGGATACATCTCATTACTGTAACAGCAAAGCAAGAAGATATACAAGAGACTATAAATGATGTACTCTCACAAATCAAAATGATTCCAAATAAAGACTACAATGAAAATAATGCAGGAGCAAAACTATCTTTTGATGTGAACTTAACTGCTTATATTGGTGATGGCTGGGCTAGAGATACAACAGCTGATAAACCTTTTGCTGTAGATGTCGTTCCTGTAACTGATGATATCACTTCAAGTGCAGCTCAAACTCATGTTAAAGAAAATGGCGATGCAGTAGGAAGTGCTCAAGAAGATGGGACAACGACTGTAAAAATCACTTTTGATACTGTTGATGATCCTCATTATGCAATAGTGCAGGGT
Organism: Sulfurimonas sp.; assembly: GCF_023228785.1. GTDB lineage: Bacteria > Campylobacterota > Campylobacteria > Campylobacterales > Sulfurimonadaceae > Sulfurimonas. Next base: position 39,153 of record NZ_JALOAN010000021.1, on the reverse strand, counting down.
GCAGAAGATGCAACAGCAGCTTCAACTGTAGCAATAACACATAAAAGCGGTATATATGGAACACTAGTTTGGAGTGGAGGAAGTCATACTTTTGATGCTTCAAATAAAGTTGCAAATGTAGATATAGCAAATTTAAATGATGGCAGTTTAAAGTTTACTCCAACAAAAGATGCTTCAGGAGGAGTAACTTTTACATATACTGTTTTTGCAAAAGAGACAGGTGCAGATAATATCTCCGAGACTTCAAAGGATTTTACTATCTCTGTAGCTCCTGTGGCTGATGGCTTAGAACTTCTTGATTTAAAGGGACATGGGAATGAAGATGATTTTATTCAGATTTTTGCAGATAAAACAAATGGAACTCCTCTAAGCGGAGTGGCGCAGATAGATAATGATGGTTCTGAAAAAGTAACATCTATGTTTATAGATGATGTACCAGAAGGATTTTTACTCTACATTGGAGATAGTCATCAGAGTATGGCAACAAAAGGAAGTAAAACTGGAACTGTTAATATTGATGGAACTGATTATGATACTTACAACTGGACTATAAATATAGCTAATGGTATTCCTAAAGTGTGGATAAAAGCACCACAAAATTGGAGCAGCACAACGGATGTAGATTTAAGACTCGATACTTTAGTAAAAGATGGAAACTCTACAACTATGGTCTCTAAAGATTTTAAAGTGACTGTAGATAGTGTAGCAGATGGTTTTTCAAGTGTGACTCACAACAACACAGTTCAAGCAGCAAGTGCCGATGTGGCAATAAATCTTAATGCCAATGCGATAGATCTAGATGGTTCTGAGAGTGGTATTTTGACACTTACAGGGTTTGGTGTAGGAGCTACATTTAAACAAGATGGTGTTGATATTATGGCAAATGTAGTTTACGATAATGGTAGTGATACTTATACTATTTCAGATATAGATTTAGCTACAGATAAATTAAATAAGTTGACATTTCAAAAAGATGGACTTCATAATCAAAATATTGATTACACTTTTAAAACTGCAGAAGCTGATGATCCTGCAAAAATATCAGATGAGAAGAGTGGCTCATTTAGAGCAACAACGGATAATATCATAACAGATATCACAGCTGATGGAACTGTTGGGCAAGATGATAGGCTAGTACTAGGTGGAGCCACTATCGATTTTTCAGCTATTACTTCATCAAGTATAGAAAAGCTAGATCTCACTCAAAATGGAGATACTAATATTACAAATGTGAAACTACAAGATGTTATAGATATGACAGACACAGCAAATGAACTTTTAATCATAGCAGACGATGCAAATGATAGTGTAACGCTTGTAAGTGAAAATGGAAATAATTGGTCAAAAGATTCTGATATTACTACAAATGGACAAAACTTTGAAGTCTATATAAATAGTGGAGATAGCTCACTCTCTCTTAAAATCAGCGAAGATGCAACTGTAACAATTGCATAAAATGCTCTAGTCTCCCTTAAGGGGAGAGGAGTTTTACTCCAAGATTCCTAAAACATTTCTTTTTATAAGAGAGATATTTTTTTCAATGTTGTCTGTAGAGATGGGAAGTATGGTGAGCTGGATATATTTTTTTACATCTTTTTTGTTGAAAAAATCATCTAAGACAAAAACTGCTTTTTCTCCAAAAACATAGGGCTGTTGCATAGCCGCTCCAATAAGAACGCTCTTTGGGATCAACTCTAAAAATTCTGGCTCTGCATCAAAAACTATGAGTAAAATATCATTCTCTTTGCCTAAATCTTTTATGGCTTCTAGTGCAGCCTTGTATCTATCCGAGCCTTGAAGCCAAATAGCTCTTAGATTTTTGCTCTGCTTGATCAACTCTTTTGAGAAAATATAAGTCTCTTTGTATGAGAAGTTAACTTGCTGTTTCAAGCCCTCAACTCTGATCCCTGACTCGTTCATTGCTCTCATAAAGCCAACTGTTCTAGCTTTACCATTTGCTCTTTTTTGTGGGATGGAGACTATGCCAACAGATCCATCTATATCCCATTTAAGATCTTTCATTTTTTTTGCTAGAACCTGACCTATCTTATATGCTCCATCTTCATTATCTGAAGAGATAAAAGAGAGATATTCACCCTCATTAGTTCCTATGTCACTTATAACAACTGGAATATTTGCAGATCTAGCAAACTTTAAAACAGTAACAGCAGAAGAAGAGTTTATAGGCGAGAGGACAATAGCGTCCACCTTGTCCTTTATCGCTTTTATGGTGTTTTGGATTTCAGTTTTTTTTATATTGTTAGAGCTATAGATGCTAACTTCGTAACCTAGTTTAGCAGCGCTATCTTTTATGCCACTACTCATGATTTTCCAAAAAGGTATCCTTATATCTGAGACAATATAAGCTATCTTTTTTTTAGAAATATCTAACTGAGCTTCAGTTGCTCCTAAAAAAGTAGCAGAAGTAAAAAAGAGTACCAAAAAAGTAATTTTTATAAGATTCATATCCTCTCCATCTTTTTAAATATCTATTTTTGGCTCACTAAAGTAGTAGCCCTGAGAGTAGTCTATACCTAACTCCATAACTTTTTTTTGAATATCTTCATTTTCTACAAACTCAGCGATGGTTTTTATATTCATTCTCTTAGCAAAATCTACAATAGTGGAGACAACTGCCTGAGCTTGTTTGTTTGTATCTATCTCTTTTATAAGAGATCCATCAATCTTTATATAGTCGGCATTTAGCCTCATTAGGTAGTCAAAATTGCTATAACCTGTGCCAAAATCATCTATAGCTATCTTAGATCCAATCTTTTTTATTTTATTTATAAAACCTAAAACTGCTTCGAAATTTTCTATGGATTCAGTTTCAACTATTTCAAAAACAACTCTAGTGGCAATGTTATGCTTAATGAGCATGCCGTATATGTACTCTTTGATCTCGGTGTTTAAAATATCTTCAATAGTTAGATTTATAGAAAATTCAAGATCACTATCTTTAAAGCGTTCAAAGGTTTTTTCTATCATTATTTTAGTTATAGTTGAGTAGTATTTTGTTTTTTTTGATATTTCTAAAAAGAAAAAAGGAGATATTAACTTGTCTTGATCTCTCATTCTAACAAGAGATTCATATTTTTCTATCTTGTTTGTGTTGTTGTTGATGATTGGCTGATAAACTGGTATGAAGCTGTCTTCAAAGATAGCAGTTCTTATCTTTTTTGTCCAGTAAATATTGTTCTCGTACTCTTTATTTAAAGAAATGGCTTCACTAAAAACCATAATGTTTTCATTGTTTCTTTTTGCAACTTTTAAAGCCATATCTGCAGTTGGTAAGATCTTTTCTTTACTCTCAAAAGAGACACCAATAGTAAAGTTGAAGTTTAAATCTTCTTCGTCAACTTCTACAGTTATATTAGAAAATATATCTACTAGTTTATGTATGTTTCTCTCAAACTCATTTTTATCTATATCGTGGTTAAATAAAACATACTCATCACCTTGAATATGGTATGTAAAAGTATTTTTATGCCTAGTTACTCCTGATATATGTTGACCAACTTGCTTGATAATATAGTCGCCAACTTCATATCCATAAAAGTCATTTAGCTCTGAAAAATTATCTATGTTTATGATAGCGAGTGCTGGGTTTGTACTATGATTGATATCTTGAATCAATTTATATCTATTTCCAAGATTAGTCAATGTATCGGTATTTGCAATTTTATCAAGTTGATATCTTGACTCTTTAATGGAGTTAATCATATTGTTAAGAGTTGATGAGAGAATGGATAACTCTTTGGAGTTGTAAGAGGGAATTGTGCTCGTTGGTATGCCATCATCTGTTTTGTTATTAAGGACTTCTATAATGCTATTGACAGGCTTTTGTACTATTTGGTGCATAACAAAGTAGATTACTAGTAAGACTATTATAGTACTTAAGAGTGTGATTATTATACTGATGGTGATGATACTTTCGAGTTTTTCTTGCACTAAACTATCAGAAGCATAAATTGCTATATTGCCAAGTTTTAGTCCATTTTGATTGTAAATATCATCTTTTATATATAAGTAAGAGTTGTCTATCCTTTGTTGGTGGATCTTGTTGTTTTGATCAAAGTCTTGTACTTGTTTGTCATTGTTGATTTTGCCGACTAAGTATTTTGAATCTAAGATCTTAGCCATATTGCAATCTTCAACAACAATAGCAAGAGTATATTTACGATTTAGTTCATTTGCTATAAGTTTTTCATACTCATGAACAGAGTAAGAATCCATAAAAGGATAGATACTGTTTTTTAGTAAGGTTAAACTTGTTTGAACATCACTGTTTATATCTTTTAAAAGACGGTCTTTTGTTTGATTATAAAGTATTGTACTCACGATAAAAATAGCAACCAAGATTGTAAAAGAAATTGCTAAAAAAAGAGTATAAAAGACAGATCTTTGTTTATTTTTCATTATGTCACAAAACCTTCAAATAATTAATAAAGTTACTTTATCCAATTTCATATTAAGAGGTTATATAACTTCATTTAGAATACAAAAAAATTATAAAACTTTTTTTGTATTTTTAGAGATTAAATTGTGTGAAGTGTATGGTAAAAAAATTTTAGGTGGTGGCCAATCTCGGAATCGAACCAAGGACACAGTGATTTTCAGTCAGTTATAAGCACTTTTTTACACTTTATTAAATCTTCCTAAAACCTTTTAGAAGTGCCTATTTTATGGGCTTTGAAGAGAGTGTATCTTTTTTATATTCTTCTATAACTTTTGATACTTTTTTAAAGTTAGCTATGGCTGGATTAGATATATTGCACATAAAAGAGCTAGGGCATAAAACACTTGATATGACGATGAGATACGCTCACCTTATACCTAACAAGAGACATGTGTCTGCTTATGAAGTAAAAAGTAAAAAAGGCTTAAATATTTTAAATAAACTTAATAAGATTATTTAAGCTTTGTTTTTTTAAAGTTCTGTATATATCAAAATCACTATCAATGCTCACAATGTTTTTTATATTTTCTTTGTTAGATATATACATAAGTGTTGCATCTGCTAGATCCATTGGCACATCTATATACTTTTGCATCATCACTCTTATGTGAACTATCTCATCTTGAGATATGTCATAGAGTTTTATGCCTCCTATCTCACACCATTTTAAAAAGTCTATTTGAACTTGAAGGTTGAAGTCTAGCATATGCGAGACCTCTGTTATAACCGACCACGATGTTATTAGCTCACCTTTGTAAGACTTGATAAACTCTAAAACTCTCTGGTGATACTTATCACTTCTATCAAAAAGAGCTATAAGCGGTCCGCTATCAATTATTGTTTTTTGCATTTATTTTATCTTTGAGTTTTTGTTTATAAGTAGTTGAGAGCGTCCCATCTCCACTTGAGTATTTACCAAAGAGATCACTACCTAGTTCATAAGCAGTTTTTTGGTTTGATTCTTTTTGTAACATATCAAAGTAGTAAACTAGCGCATCTTTAATAACTTGACTCTTTGATAGATGTTTTTGATTTGATACAACTTGAAGTTGACTCTCAAGGGTATTGTTTAGTCTAACTGATAACATAATCTCTCCTCATATATTTGTATGACATATTGTATCACAATTTCAACTAATGAAAATAAATAACTCAAATTTTAGACATAACATGTAATCCAGACATAAAGATGTCATGTTGCTTACCTATACTTTAAAAAAATATACAGTTTATTAGTGCCATTTTTGCCTCTTTTATTTAATAAAATATATTGTAACAGATTATCAATGAAAATTTAATGGGTGTTTTAAAAATTTGTTTTGCAAGTGGTGGTGGCCAATCTCGGAATCGAACCAAGGACACAGTGATTTTCAGTCACTTGCTCTACCGACTGAGCTAATTGGCCATTATGAAAAAAGATTCCCAATCAGGTTGAGAATGACGAAACAGTTAAAAGAGGTGGTGGCCAATCTCGGAATCGAACCAAGGACACAGTGATTTTCAGTCACTTGCTCTACCGACTGAGCTAATTGGCCATCTTTTAAAGAGCGAAATTATATCTTTTGTGTACTGAATTTCAGCTTACAAACTGCATCTTTAAACTCATCGCCTCTTTGCATATACGAGCTAAATTCATCGAGGCTTGAAGCTGCTGGTGAGAGTAGGGCAGTTTCGTCTTTTTTTAGCCTTTTATCTATCTCTTTTATTGCATCAGCTAAATTTTTACAAGTGTTAAATTTCATATTGTATTTTTGTGCAAGATCTGAGAGTTTTTCTTTGTTTGAACCTATGGTATAGATCTCAAGTGAGAGGTTTTGCATAAACTTAAATAGTTCATCTAGATCTACACCTTTGTCATCTCCGCCAAGTATTAGATGTATATGTGACTCTTTATACCTCTTTAGTGCAGCTATTGTTGCATCTAAATTTGTGGCTTTTGTGTCGTTTACCCAGAGTCTTTCTTTAGCATCTCTTAGCTCTTCTTGACGGTGAGCTTCTAGTTCAAATGTGTTTATCTTTTCATAGTTTATCTCATCAAACAAGATCTTATCAACAGCCATCGCTAAGAGTGCATCTGCTAAAAAGGCTCCTTGAAACTTTACACGGCTAGGATCTATACCAAAGTAAGAAGCTAGAGATGCCTCGTCTTTGTAAGTAATGAGATGCGCATCTGTTGGTGTATCTTTGTAGGCTTCTGGGATGATAGCAACTTCTCCCTCTTTCATAAAACATAGAGGTTTTAGTTTTGCATTTACATACTCTTTCATACTTCCATGCCAACTAATATGATCTGGGCTTAAAGGTAAAAGAACATAGATATTTGGCGATGCAATGTTAGTGTAGTGCATGGTAAACGAGCTAGTCTCAAGGATCCAGATCTTTGCCTCTTTGTCTAAAGAGCCAAGCGAAGTTCCAATATTTCCACCGCTTAGACTTCCTTTAGATGCTAAGAGATGTTGCATCATCTGTGTTGTTGTGGTCTTACCGTTTGTTCCACTGATCCAAATTTTTAAAGGTTTAGTGTTTTGAAAATAATCGTACTCACTTATAAGGTTTCTAGACCTAGTAATAAGCGGGTTTGAAGGCGGGATCCCAGGTGATGGGATCTCCACTTTTGAGTATTTTGGATTAAATTCATTTGATGGTTTTACCCAAAATCCATCTTCATCACGAAAAGGTTTATTGCATTTGTCATCATAAAAAGTAACTTTTTTTATGACTTTCGCTAAGGCTTTTGTGGTTTTACCATAACCAAATAGTGAGACCATCTAGCGGATCTTAAGAGTGATGAGTGCTATGAGATTTGACAAAATTGCAATAATCCAAAACCTAACTATAATCTTGTTCTCAGCCCACTTTTTCATCTCAAAATGGTGATGAATCGGAGCCATTAAAAAGACTCTCTTATTTCTTAGTTTGTAACTTCCAACTTGCAGTATTACTGAGACTGTCTCTATTACAAAGATAGATCCTATAAGAAGAAGTAAGATCTCGTTTTTAGAGATGATGGCTAAATAACCTAAAAAAGCACCAACAGTTAAAGATCCACTATCTCCCATAAAAACTTCGGCAGGGTGGCAGTTGTACCATAAAAAGCCAGTCAAAGCTCCCATCAAAGCACTAGCTACTATGGCTACTTCACCAACATCAAAGTTTGGCATTAAAAGGTAAGAGCTTATTACTGCATTTCCTGTAAAGTAGATAATAATGCTAAAAGATGCAAGAGCCGCAAGAGAAGGAACTGTAGCTAAGCCGTCAAGTCCATCAGTAAGGTTTACTGCGTTTGAAGTTGAGATGATAACAATCGACCAAAATATCATTGAGAACATCCCCATATTTAAAACGGGATTTTTCAAAAATGGTACATAGAGTTCAGTATTAAGCCCAGCTCCAAGACATAAATAAACTGTTATAACAATGGAAGCTAGGATCTGTAAAAGCAGTTTTGTTCTTGCTTTTAAGCCTGCCCCGTTTTGGCTCTTCTTTATCTTTGCTATGTCATCTTTAAAACCAATAAGAGCAAAAAGAACAAGTGTAAGTAAGGCTCCCATAGCAAACATATTGGAAAATTTTATGGTTAAAAGTGATGCTAAAATAGTAGCACTTATAAAGATTATACCGCCCATAGTTGGGGTTTTTTCTTTTTGTTTGTGATTTTGTGGTGCTAAGTCATATATAGGTTGAACGCTTGAGTTTTTTTGCGACCATCTTATAAATTTGGGCATTAGATATAGAGTAAAAATAAGAGCTAAGAAAAACGAGATTCCCGCTCTAATTGTGATATAGCCAAGTATATTTATGTTGAGTAATTCATGAAGTGCATATAGCAAAGTGGTTAATCCCTTAGTTGTTTAAAAGTGACATTATAGATTTATTATTGTAAAAGTATGATAAAGTGAAAATATTTCATCACATTTGGTCGTTTTTGAAAAAAGAGTATAATTACAAAATTTTACAAAAAGGGAGTAAATTTGTCAAAAAAAACTGTTTTAGTCATAACAGATGGCATAGGTTATAGCGCAAAAACTGAGCATAACGCATTTTACAAAGCTAAAAAACCCACTTATGACAAACTTTTTAAAGAGGAACCACACTCTCTTATAGAAACTTCAGGGCTTAGTGTTGGTCTTCCAAAAGGGCAGATGGGAAACTCTGAAGTTGGTCATATGAGTATTGGAAGTGGTAGGATTTTGTATCAAGATCTAGTAAAAATTTCTTTAGCACTTAATAAAAAAACTTTGGAATCAAATGAGGTCTTACAAACACTCTTTAGTAAATCACCAAGACTTCATCTTATCGGACTGATGAGTGATGGCGGAGTTCACTCTCACATAGATCATTTTATTGGCATTGCAAATATTGCAGCAAAAAACAGTAAAGAAGTTTTTCTACATCTTATAACAGATGGTAGAGATGTTTCACCAACTTCTGCAAAAAAATACTTCGAATCCTTGGCATCACAAATAGATAAAAGTGTAAAAATAGCATCAATTTCTGGACGATTTTATGCGATGGATAGGGATAATCGCTGGGATAGAGTTCAAAAAGCTTATGAAGCAATGGTAGAAGCAAAGCCAAAGACAAACTTGAGTGTGAGTGATTACATTGATGCTTCTTATGCTAAAGATGAAAGTGATGAGTTTATAGAACCAGTTGCATTTGAAGGTTATGAGGGTGTTATGGATGGTGATAGCATCCTAACAATAAACTTTAGAAGTGACAGAATGAGAGAGCTTGTGACGGCACTTGGAAGTAGTAACTTTGATGGTTTTACTTGCACAAAAAAAAGTGTAAATATAGCTACGATGACAGAGTATGACAAATCTTTTTCTTATCCTGTTTTGTTTTTAAAAGAAGCTCCAAAAAATACTCTAGCGGAGATTATTGCATCACGTGGTTTAAGACAACTTCACACTGCTGAGACGGAAAAGTATGCGCATGTAACATTTTTTTTAAATGGTGGCATCGATGAGCCTTATGAAAACGAGACAAGAGTTTTAATCCCCTCACCCAATGTAAAAACCTACGATATGAAGCCAGAGATGAGTGCAAAAGAGGTTGGAGATGTTGTTCTTAGAGCTATGAAAGAGAGCTACGACTTTGTAGTTGTAAACTTCGCAAATGGCGATATGGTAGGACATACTGGAGACGAAGGAGCTGCAATTTTGGCTGTGGAGGCTGTAGATGCGGAGTTAGGACGCATACTAAAGTGTGCAAAAGAGCAAGACTACTCCGTGGTTATAACTTCTGATCATGGAAACTGTGAAGAGATGAGAAATGATGATGGAAGCATCTTGACAAATCACACAGTTGGAAAAGTTTGGTGTTTTGTAGTAGCAGAAGGTGTTACAAAAGTAGAACCTGGAGCACTAAACAATATAGCTCCAACAGTTTTAAAACTTATGGATATAGAGATACCAAAAGAGATGGATGGTAGTTTAGTCTAAATAGTACGAGGTTCATCGTGGAGAACGCCACGGGTTAGCGTTCCTAAAAACCTCGCTTCCAAAAGGATGTGAAATTTGTGGTTGATAAGGTTTTCGGAAGCGATGCTTCAGCTTCGCGAAAGAGACACAAGTGTCGAGAGCTTCCCGCTGAGGGAATCTAAGCGATAGCGTAGTAAAACGGACTTGTTCGTTTTGCGTGATAAAATAGTAAAAAGGAATAATAAAGTGAAATTTAGCGGAAAAAATGTTTTAGTTACGGGTTCTAGTCGTGGTATTGGTGCAGAGATTGCAAAGACTTTGGCGGGTTATGGTCTAAAGGTGTGGATCAACTATAGAAGTGGTGCAAAAGAAGCTGATGCTATAAAAGATGCAATAGAAGAGAGTGGCGGAAAAGCTGCAGTTATAGGCTTTGATGTTAGTGATGAGGCTGCATTTATAGATGCTATTAAGACTATAGTAGATTGTGATGGAGAACTTTCATATCTTGTAAATAATGCTGGTATAACAAATGACAAACTTGCACTTCGTATGAAAACAGAGGAGTTTATGAGCGTTATAAATGCGAACTTGACATCTTGTTTTATAGGGTGTCGCGAGTCTATGAAAGCTATGAGAAAGAGTAAGTTTGGCTCAGTTGTAAATATTGCTTCAATTGTTGGTGAGACTGGAAATGCAGGGCAGACAAACTATGCAGCATCTAAAGGCGGAGTTATTGCCATGACTAAGAGTTTTGCACAAGAAGCCGCAACAAGTGGCATTCGCTACAACACTATAACTCCAGGTTTTATTGCAACTGAGATGACAGATGCACTAAGTGATGAAATAAAAGAGAGTTTTACTTCTAAAATACCTATGAAACGCTTTGGAGATCCAAAGGAAGTAGCGGAGGCAACAGCATTTCTCCTATCAGATCACTCTAGTTACATAACAGGTGAAACTTTAAAAGTTAACGGTGGAATGAACATGGCGTAATAGTTTATTTAAGTTATGTATGTTACAATTTCGCGATTTTATAATAAAAAAAATAGGAGCTATGATGGCACTTTTAGACGATATTAAAGAAGTAGTGGTTGAGCAACTCAGCGTAAACCCAGATGAAGTAAAAGAGGACGCAAAGTTCGTTGAGGATTTAGGTGCTGATAGCCTTGATGTAGTTGAATTAGTAATGGCTCTTGAAGAGAAATTTGATATCGAGATTCCTGATGATGAAGCAGAGAAGATACAAACTGTTAAAGATGTAGTTGATTATATAGAAAATAAATAATCAAAATATTTTTAGAACTCAGTTTGTGATTTTATGACTGCAGCTGAGTTTTATAGAGTATTTTATAAATTTTTGTGATGGAGAGTTTTATGAGAAGAGTTGTAGTAACTGGTATAGGCATGATAAATGCAGTTGGTAATGATAAAGAGAGTTCGTTTAAAGCTATTTGTGATGGTGTTTGTGGGATAGATGAGATTACTCTTTTTGATGCTTCAGAGTACTCTGTAAGAATAGCAGGAGAAGTGAAAAATTTTGATGCATCAACTGTTATGCTGCCTAAAGAGGTTAAAAAAGCAGATAGATTTATTCATCTTGGTCTAAAGGCTGCTGCAGAAGCCATGAGCGATGCTAATCTTCCTGATGGTATAGATATGGATAGATTTGGTATAAGTGCTGGATCTGGCATTGGTGGTCTACCAGCAATTGAGAAAAACTCTATCATACTTGCAACTAAAGGTCCTAGAAGAATTTCTCCATTTTTTATTCCTTCAGCACTAGTTAATATGCTGGGCGGTTTTGTCTCAATAGAACATGGAACAAGAGGTCCAAACCTCTCTAGCGTCACAGCTTGTGCAGCTGGAACTCACGCTATAAGTGAAGCGGTTAAGACTATTATGTGTGGTGGTGCAGATAGAATGCTTGTTGTATCTGCTGAGTGTGCAGTAACTGGTGCTGGTATTGGTGGATTTGCAGCTATGAAAGCACTCTCAACAAACAATGAAAATCCAAAAGAGTCTTCTCGTCCTTTCGATGCTGCTCGTGATGGCTTTGTTATGGGTGAAGGTGCAGCTGCACTAGTTTTAGAGGGTTATGAAGATGCAATAGCTCGTGGTGCAAATATCTATGGCGAGATCATAGGTTTTGGTGAGAGTGGTGATGCTAGTCACATTACAACACCTAGTCTTGACGGTCCAGCTCGTGCGATGATGGCAGCTTATAAAATGGCAGGAAAGCCTAAGATTGACTATGTAAATGCACACGGAACAAGTACACCAATAAATGACAAAAATGAAACAGCGGCAGTAAGAGAACTTTTAGGTGAAGAGTGTCCTCCAATGAGTTCTATCAAAGGTCAAATAGGTCACTGTTTAGGTGCAGCTGGTGGCATTGAAGCAGTAACATGTTTGATGGCAATGAGAGATGGAATTATCCCTCCAACTATCAACTATAAAACTCCAGACGAAGCTTGTGATCTTGACTATGTTCCTAACACTTCAAGAAAAGCTGAGTTAAATGTAGTTATGAGTAACTCTTTTGGTTTTGGCGGAACTAACGGTGTTTTAATCTTTAAAAAACTCTAGAAAAAGGACTCGTAATGGCAACATATTTAGATTTTGAATATAAAATCAAATTTATTCAAGAAGATATAATCTCTGCTCGTGTTCGTCATGATGAGATCGAAGTAGAAAAACTTCAAGCAAATCTTGATAAGGAAGTTAATAAAACTTTTAGTAACTTAACTCCTTTTCAACAACTTCAACTTGCCCGTCATATAGATAGACCTTATGCGCTTGACTATATCAACCTAATAATGCGTGATAAGTATGAGATCCATGGAGATAGACACTTTCGTGATGATGCTGCAATTTTATGCTACATCGGTTATATTGGTGATGAAAAAGTTGTGGTTATTGGAGAACAAAAAGGTCGTGGAACTAAAAACAAGATAAGAAGAAACTTTGGTATGCCTCATCCTGAAGGTTATAGAAAAGCTCTTCGCGCTGCGAAATTAGCAGAAAAGTTTAAACTTCCTCTTTTGATGTTGGTAGATACTCCAGGCGCATATCCAGGTCTTGGGGCTGAAGAGAGAAACCAGAGTGAGGCAATCGCCAGAAACCTACTAGAACTCTCAGAACTTGATACCCAAAGTGTCTCTATAGTCATAGGAGAGGGTGGAAGTGGTGGAGCTTTGGCTATTGGAGTAGCTGATAGATTTGCTATGATGCGTTACTCTGTTTTTAGTGTTATTTCGCCTGAGGGCTGTTCAGCAATTCTTTGGAATGATCCTAAAAAAGCCGAAGCTGCTACAAATGCAATGAAAATCACAAGTGGAGACTTAAAAAAATTAGGTCTTATAGATGACATTATTGATGAGCCACTTATTGGTGCTCACAGAGATAAAGAAAGCGCAGCTGCTGCTATTGCTGATTATTTTTTATCTAGTGTTAAATCTTTAAAAGAGATGAGCAAAGAAGATAGACTTCAAGCTAGATATGAAAAACTAACAGGTATCGGAGCTTACGCAGAGTAAGCTGAATCTTCTTTTTTAACCTCTTCTTTTTCTTCTTCTTGGTTCTCTAACAAAAGAGGGTCAAATTTTGGTCTTTTTAATCTTTTAGCATCTTTAGAAAACTTTATAAGATTCTCAACACTCTTAACATCTTTATCTCTCTTTTTGATACTCTCTAGCGAGAGTTTAAATAACTCGTAAGTAGTTTTAACATCGCTCATAGCTCTGTGATGAGTTGCATCTGGATTTAGTTGGAATGTATCATTTAGGTATGAAAGCGCATATCTGTAAGAGACTATAGTTCTTTGAGCAAGTGCTAATGAACATAAAGAACGATTTAAAAGAGGTTCTAGCCCTATCTTTTGCAAACTAAGAGATACAAAACTATAATCAAATTTCACATCGTGTGCCACAAAGATAGAGTTAGCTAAAAAAGCTTTAAATTTGTAAAGTACATCTTTTAATGGTGGTGCATCTTTTGTATCTTCAGCGCAGATACCAGTTATCTGAGTTATATGTACATTTATCTCTTTGCATTTTACAAGAGATTCAAATCTATCTATAACTTTCCCATCTTTTATCTTAAGAGCTGCTATCTCTATGATCTGATGTTTATCTATTTTTGAGCCGTTTGTCTCAATATCAACTATACAAAACTCTCCATCAGCAATAGAGGCAAATCTTGTAGAGAAATAGTAAGATCCATGATGTTTTATAATTTCCAAACCTTGAGAGTGCCAAAGTTCTAAATATAAATCCAATTCTTTATCAACTATTTGAGACCTTAAATGCTCTTGTGCTAGTCCTTTGTTGGAGAGTCTTTGGATACTTTTAGCATCTAGTGTAAAATCATTAGTGAGCATTGGCTATAAACTCTCTTACTTTTTTTCTATTTTTCTTACCATATGATATCTCAACTGAGCTACTAACATCAATCCCATAAAAACCATACTTTTTGAGTGAGGCTACATTAGATGCATCTAGTCCACCAGCTAAGATGATTTTAGAACAATCAAGCTCGTCAAACCACTCAATATTTAGTCTTTTACCAGATCCACCATAACTTTCACAATATGCATCTACAAGTCTATACTCATCACTATACTTTAGTAGATCTTGTGCACTTTTAGCTCTTATGACTTTTATAAAGGGGACAAAAAGTTGTTCGTAGAGTGAATCTTGGGCTTCAAAGTGGATCTGAGCTAGAGTGCATCCAGATTCTTGCATATAGGAGTTTATAACTTGTGCATCAACATTTACAAAGAGACCAACTTTCTCAACAAAAGGAGGAAGTTTTGAGATAATCTCTTTAGCCTGAGATGGTGAGATATATCTAGGAGATTTTTCATAAAAGACAAAACCCAAAGCATCAGCTCCCGCTTCTATGGCATTTATTGCATCTATATAAGAAGTTATTCCGCAAATTTTAGTTTTCATTTTAAACTTTTAGTGAAGCTATTGCATCTTTTTTTGAGACATGATTAAAAACATAACTTCCAGCTACTACAATATCTACACCGACATCTTTTAAGCTCTGTATATTTTTATCACTAACCCCACCATCAACTTCAATAACACAAGCTGGATTTAGTCTATTTCTCATCTCATTTAATTTAGCAGCTTTAGGTAACACGCTCTCTATAAAACTTTGACCACCAAATCCAGGGTTTACGCTCATAAGCAGAACCATATCCAAATCTTTTAAGATGTATTCTAATGATTCTGGTGGAGTGTGTGGGTTTAACACTATCGCAGGCTTTATACCTAATGAGCGAATCTTTTGGATGAGTCTGTGGGGGTGCTTTTCTTCTTCTATATGAAAGGATATATATTTTGGTTTTAGTGGAGCAAAAAGTTCAACAAAAAAAGTATTGTTCTCAACCATAAGATGAATATCTAGAGGTTTTGTAGCACACGCAGCAATAGCCGATACCACAACAGGCCCGATAGTTAGGTTTGGTACAAAGTGACCATCCATAACATCTACATGAACTAAATCACATCCGCTAGAGCATATATCTTCTATATCTCTTTGTAAGTTGCCAAAATCGGCAGACAAAACACTAGGGGCTACTAACATAAATATTCCTTATATAGATGAGAGCTAAACTCTCATTTTAATTAAATGCTCTGAACAATTATTAAGTTTGGATCCTGAATCAAGTTCAGGATGACACATGTTTCGTCATTCCGTGCTTGACACGGAATCTAGTTTATAGATTGATTCAGAGGGTTTAATTTTGTAATTATACAGATGCAAACTTTTATCTAGTTAAGAAAAAGAGAAATTTATCATCATTAAAAGATAGCTCAACTTGAACACCTTTTCTATCTTGAATTACCTCTAAGAGACTATCAACATCATTATAAGTGCGAGGAAGAGTTATGTCTACACTAATATTTTGATCTGAGAGGAGTGTTTTAATCTTTCCGCCCACAATATTAACAAGCTCCGCTAATGTGTCTAAGATAAGTTCTACATCATCGGTATTTTCCCCTATAAGAAGCTCACAAGCTTTTTTAGCAATGCCTTTTGGAAAGACTAAGATGACCATTCCATCTAAATCTCCATAGTAACCAATAGAGCTCGCAATTTTGTCTGTTTTGTCTTTTATGGTTATGGCTTGAACTTCGGCTGATTGTTTGATAGCTTTAGAGTTTGTCATCATCTCAATAGTCACAACGGTTGCATCTATAAACCTTGGTAACTCAGTCACAGTCTGTTTATTTATAACTCTTTTAATTTTTGTATTTGCTGCGCTTGATGCTCCAAGCTCTTGGAGAAGTTCTTTATTTTTTAAGATATCATCCATCTGCTCATAAAATAAAATACCGGCATCTTCAAGGGTATCTTTAAAAGTCTCTGTAGTCTTTTCAAAGTCCATACCTACAAAACAGATACTAGCGTTATACTCAGCCGCAGAACTTGCAAGTTTTGAGAAGAAATTCAGTGCATGAACATTCATACTTATAACTTTATAAGCATCAAATACAAAGAGTCTAAAGCCGACATTTAGAGAGTTATTATGATACTGAATATTGAATTTATTTGAAATCTCTGCATCTAAATATGAAGAGATAGAGTAGATGATGGCATTACCTGTAACTCTTGTAGCTATTTTTTGCCCCATTTGCCCCAAATATGTCAAGTCAGCTATAGCATCATAGGCGTCTTTGTTAGATGATTTTTCTTTAAATTCTTGGCTTGTTTGGGCAATAATTGGATTGTGTCCATTGTCATGAAGCTCTATAGCCATTGCTGAGCGTTGAGACCTATCTTCACTGTAGAGTAAAACATTTTTATTTTGGTTTTGAAAAGAAGAAGAAAAAAGATATGCAATCTCTATAGTCTTATATAAAGAGAAGTACATTTTATCTTGATAAAAGACATTAATAGCTCTATATTTTTTCTCATCGTAGTCACAAAAACCAACTGTTGCATGATTTTTTTGCCTCACTTTTGAGAAAAGTTTCATAAAAATATCAAGTCCATTTTTGTTGAAAAATATAACTCTTTTTAGTGAGACTAAAATCATATCAACCTCTAGTGCTGCGGTAGCTTCAATGTCATCTATGCTTAAAAAAGAGCTACTGCTGTTTCCATCTAAAAAACCTTGAGGAGTAAAGACTCCTACACCATTTTTTACTACTGCTCTCATCCTATCTCCATAAGTTTGGCAAAATCATCATAAATATCACTTACAAAATCTACTTGAAAATCAACAAAATCATTTAAACCTGCCTCTACAAAGATAGGTTGTGAAAGTTCATAAAAAAGAAGTAGATGCATCCATTTTGCAAGTAAGTTGATTTGTTCATCACAAGAAGGCTTTAAGCCAGAACTTGCCTGAATGAGCTCGCCTATCTCTTTTGGCATCTCCCACTTAATAGTAATCTGCTCACAAATATCAAACAAACCCATTCCACAAAGACGAGTTAAAATAGTGTTATAGTCAAGGTTTTTAGTAGATCTTAGAAGTTTTACATCTTCTACTTTTTGGCTAAAAAGGGCTTCTGAGACTATGATGCTAGCTGGAAGTATAGTGATGGAACTTATTAAATTTTTATCTTCAATGTCAAGATGTTTTAAAATTAACTCCCATCTTTTTGAGAGTCTTGCTTGGAGTTCATGGAATGATTTGGTATTGAGCCCAAAAAGTAGCCATTTTGCAGGGCTTAAAAGTGTGGTCATATAGTTATAGACGGTTTGTTGTGAACCAGAAACACCCAAGATGCCAAAAATTTGTGAAATATCTTTTACTTCGTGTGAGAAGCCATAAATAGGTTTATTTACTAAATTTTTAAGATATTTTGAAAGAGCCAAATCTGTCTGAGCAATCTTTGAAGCTTTTATGAGTTGCCCATCATTTAAGAGTGAGAGCGTATCTTTTAATGCTTTGGGAGTAGGTGGGATCTTATCTATATACTCATCAATTTTGTCTTTTGTTATCATTTTCTCTTCATTTTTGTTATAATTTTATTACATTTTATCTTTATCTTTATAAAATAGCTATTAAGTCCACTTGTGCATTGTTTGCTAAAGATAGAGTTACCTTTAAGCTGAAGTTTTGCTTTACATTGATATAATTCGCAACTTTTAAAAACCTAAAATTAAGGATTCTAGCATGGCAAGAAGATGTGCTATTAGCGGCAAAGGCCCTATGACTGGGAACAATGTTTCTCATGCAAAAAACAGAACAAAGCGTCGTTTTTTATTAAACTTAAGATCAGTGCGTATCACATTAGAAGATGGTACAACAAAAAAGATTAAAATTTCTGCAAGAGAATTACGCACGTTAAAGAAAAACTCGTAAGAGCATAGGAAAATAAGTTGAATCTTTTACAAAGGATTCGCAACTTCCTACATTGGGAGTCTGCTCCCAAACCTCAAGCAAAACTTCTTCCTGAAGTTTATCCTCATCTAAGAAAATTTCGTCTACCTCTTATTTTAACAATCATAACAATGTTGATTGGAACCATAGGTTATTTACTTTTAGAAAAAGTATCTCTTATGGATGCTATTTATCAGACAGGCATAACATTCACTACGGTTGGTTTTGGGGAGGTTTTTGAAATCTCTAATGCTGGAAGAATATTTACTATAACACTTATTATTGCTGGTTTTGCTATATTTACTAGTGCTATAGGTATCATGGCAACTGAGTTAAATAGAGGTACTATTTTTAAGATCTTAAAGGAGAGAAAAATGTTATATAAGATAGCAAGACTAAAAAAACATTTTGTTGTTTGTTATCATAATGATTATACTCTTGAAGTCACTAAACAGTTAAGAAAAAATCATATACCTTTTGTTGTTGTTGATCCAAGAGAAGAGATCCACGAATGGGCAATAGAACATAATTATCAAACTTACTTAAAAGCAGAGCCACACGCTGAACTCTCGATGTTAAAAGCACACCTAGCATCTGCAAAAGGATTGATAACTCTATCTGCATCTATCGCTGATAACATCGCCCTTATAGCTTCTGTAAGACTTTTTGAAAAAGAGCATTTTTTGCCACGACCATACTATGTAATCTCTGCTGCAGAAGCTATGAACGATGTTGAAAAGCTCAAAAAACTTGGAGCTGATACAGTAGTATCTCCTACAAAACTAACTGCTCAAAGAGTTAGCGCAATGGCAGCTCGCCCTGATATGGAGAACCTTTTAGAAGAGTTTTTATATAAGAGTGATAATCCACTAGATATGGAAGAAGTTGAAGTTCCAAAGTATAGCTGGGCAGTTTTAAAGAAGATAAAAGAAACACATATTCGCCAAATTACTAATACTTCAGTTATTGGAATAACAAAAAAAGATGGTAAATTTATCTCCATGCCAAAAGGTGATGTACTCATTACAAGTGAGTGTAAACTCCTTATTATTGGTATACAGAGTGATATTACTACTACAAAAGAGCTGCTTAGAAAGAGAACTAAGCCAAAGGAATTGAGATTTGTATAATATAGTTCAAGCAACTGATGGAGTCTGTGCGGCAGATGGATTTTTTGCTGATGGAATAAGTGCAGGGCTTAAAAAAAATAACGCACTTGACATGGCATTTATCTATAGTGATAGCGAGTGTGAAGTAGCATCAGTATTTACTACAAATAAGATGTTTGCAGCTCCTATAAAACATTTCAGATCTAAGGGTGATTTTAAGACTAACTTTGTACTTATTAACTCAAGAAACGCAAATGCAATGACTGGCCAAGCTGGGATTGATGATATAGACGAAGTTCTAAGCAATTGCCAAGATATGCTAAATCCTATAATGAGCTCAACTGGTGTAATAGGTGCGAGGCTTCCAAAAGAGAAAATTATAAATGGCATGAAGCTTTTTGAGATCTCAAATAAAAATCCAAGCAACGCTGCAAAAGCTATTATGACAACTGACTCATTTTCAAAAGAGATAGCCCTAAAAGTTACCCTTGATGATGGCAGTAGCTTTAGTATTGGTGCAATGGCAAAAGGTGCAGGGATGATAAACCCTGCAATGGCTACTATGCTATGCTTTATAACAACTGATGCCAAAGTCTCAAAACAGGAGATGCAAGAGATTTTAGATCTTGTTACAAAGACAACTTTTAACGCTATAAGTGTTGATGGTGATACCTCTACAAATGATACTGTTTTACTTCTAAGTAACTCTAGAAGCGGTGCTTATAACAAAGAAGCTTTTAGAGAAGCTCTTTTTAAAGTGATGCATTTTTTAGCTCTAGAGATGGTAAGAGATGGAGAAGGGGCTACAAAGCTTGTAACTTATAATATTACAGGTGCAAAAAGTGACAAAGAAGCTGAGATAGTTGCGAAAACTCTTAGTGATTCACTCTTAGTAAAAACCGCTCTTTTTGGAGAAGATCCAAACTGGGGAAGAATAGCTTCTACAGTTGGAGCGAGTGGAGTTGAGGCTTATGAAGAGAAGCTAAAGATCTCATTTGATAATCTTTGTGTATATGATAGAGGCACACTAAATTTCGACTCAGAAATGGAAAAAAAGTGTGCAATAGTTATGGGGCATAAAAAATTCACTATTTCTTGTGATCTAGGAGTAGGTGAGGGCAGTTTTAAAGCTTATGGTTGTGATTTAGGATATGAATATGTCAAAATAAACGCAGACTATAGAACTTAAAAAGAATATCTTTTAAGGGTTGAGATTTTTCAACCCTTGCTTTCTTAAACCATAATCCCTTTTATCATAAAAAACAACATAGCCGCTAAAACTCCTGCTGCTGGAACAGTTATAACCCATGCAGTAATGATCTTTTTGATAGCTTCTCTTTTTACATACTCTATCTTTTTAGCTTGTTTGATACTCTTTTTTGTAGATTTAATCTGTGTTTTTTCTATAGCTATGTTTTTGTAAAGATCTACAATCCTTTCATAGTCCTCTTGAATCTTGCCCTCTTTTGCCTCTAGGGTTAAGAGCTCTGCATTTAGAGCATTGAGAACTTCTCTATCTTCAATAATACTTTGTTTATCATCTTCTATAGTCCTATCCACAGTATTTAAGTGCATCCACTCTCTTAAAAAGCCAACACCAAAAACACCACCAATCGCGATGTGAGTTGAACTAACAGGAAGCCCTAGTTGAGAAGCAATTATGACTGTAATTGATGCTGCCATAGCAATTGAGAACGCTCTGATTTGGTCAAGCTCTGTGATCTCACTTCCAACAGTTTTGATAAGTTGTGGACCATAAAGAGCAAGACCTAGAGCAATACCTAGAGCACCAACTGCCATTACCCACAAAGGAATAGAAGCATCAGAAGTTATTCCACCATTTATAACTGCATCGTTAATCGCTGCTAATGGACCGATTGCATTTGCAACATCGTTTGCACCGTGAGCAAAACTTAAAAGTGCGGCTGAAAAGATTAAAGGGATTGTAAAGAGTGTATTTACGGATGCTTTTGTATTTTCAAGTACAGTAGTATTTGAACCAACTCTTTGCTTAACGATGAAATAAACAATTACAGCAGTTATTAAACCTAGTGTAAATGCAACAGACATAGCAGGTTTGTCACTCATCTCTATAGAAACAAGAGGTATAAGGTTTAAAAACTCAACAGTTTGTGGCCATATTTGTTTAAAGCCTTTTATAATCAGGTATGTTACAAAAGCCCATGCCATAATAGATACAAATACAGGAACATATTTTTTTGCAGATAAAATCTTATCTTCTTTAAAGACTATGGTTTTTTTTATAGCAAAAAGAAAAAGAGCTGCGATAACTCCACCCATAATTGGTGAGATTATCCATGATGCAGCGATTTTTGCCATAGTGCTCCAAGAGACTATAGAAAAACCAGCAGCAGCGATACCAGCCCCCATAACGCCTCCAACTACAGAGTGTGTTGTTGAAACTGGTGCGCGCATCATAGTGGCAAAGTTAAGCCAAAGAGCTGCCGCTAAAAGAGCTGCCATCATCGCCCAAATAAATGGATCGGCATTGCCTCCAAAAGCAGTGATATCTATAATTCCACTTTTAATGGTATTTACAACTTCTCCACCGGCGATCAAAGCTCCAGCAGCTTCAAAAACAGCTGCAATAAGAATAGCAGTAGTTAGTGTTAGTGCTTTTGAACCAACAGCAGGACCTACATTATTAGCTACATCATTTGCACCAATATTCATAGCCATATATGCACCGATAAGTGCAGCAACTGCTAAAAACATATTGTTTGAAATTCCACCATTGCTTAGAAAACTAAAAGTTAAAACTCCTATCATAAAAAATAGTGCGAAACCTAGTCTTGTAAAATCAGTTCCGCTCTTTTTAAGCGCAGTTTTTTCTAGCTTTTTAAAAGTTGAAATTTCCATCATAACCTCATAAATATAATTTGGAAATTATACCTTGATTTGGGTTATATGGGGATTAGAAATTTATTTCATATATGCTTTTAGAATCTCTTGACGCTCTATAGGTCTGTCTGCACCGCTTGAACCTAAAGTCGCTACATTATTTAGTTTTTTAATAGTCAACATTGACTCTTCTGTCACTTCACCAAAGATTGTGTGTCTTCCATTTAACCAAGGAGTTTTTGTGGTTGTTATAAAAAACTGACTTCCATTTGTGTGAGGACCAGCATTTGCCATTGCGAGTATTCCTGCCTTGTCAAATGTTTTGTTTTTATACTCATCTTTGAAGTCTTTGCCCCAGATGCTCTCTCCACCACGACCACTCTCAGTTGGATCTCCACCTTGAATCATAAAGTTTTTGATGATTCTGTGAAAGGCTATACCATTGTAGTAACCATTTTTTACATGTGTGGTAAAGTTCTCTACAGCTAGAGGTGCGATATCTCTAAACATAATTAGCTCGATATTTCCCTGTGTAGTCTCTAAGATTACACTCTCTTTTTTCTCATTGGCACTTAGATTTAAGCTTAGCATCAGCATAAGCAAAAGTAAGATCTTACTCATATTTTTCCTTTAATATTTTGATATTTTGACACTCTTTTTCATGAAGAATAAAGAGAGTTTTTTGTGCCAAAGTGGCAGCATATTCTAGCTGATTTAAAGAGGTGTCTTCTATATCCATAAGTATAACTATCTTGGAGTTCATTGAAGCAATGTCAGAATATGAGCATAAAAGTAGTCCATTTAAATCTTGAGAAATTAAACTCAACGAACTGTCAACTGCGATAACCCGTTCTTCAACAAAACCATCAAGATCATCTAGAAGCTTTTTTTTGCTCAAATTATCACTTATGATTAAAATATCTTTTGATTCGTACTCTTCTAGAAGGGTTGAGATGATTTGAAGAGATTTTGCGTGTTGATTTGCTCTTTTAAATATAACTTCTGCTTTAGTTGTTTTAAAATTATCTTTTAAAATAAAATTGGATTCTCTTTTACTATCGGCATTGACTAAAATTAAGAGAGATTTTTTTTGTATATGTATTAGATAGTCTATAAATTCTAAGGGCAAAATTTTTGTGTCATCGCATATGATTAGATCTGCTGCTTTAAAACTCTTTTTCATCAACTTTTCATTGATATGTAAAACAAGTTCTAGTTTTGGTTTATTGAGCTTACTAAGATGTCTGTTTAGCAGGTCTAATGGGGTGATAATTTCTATAGAATTTAAATCTATCTCAATGATCGCATATTCTATGATGTTTAAGAGTTTTTGTTTTAGCAAATCACAAGCTAATCTTGTTGGTTCTATAATGATAATTTTTAATTTTGGATTTTTTAAAATTTCTAAAATTGACTTTAATAGTATGGAACTTGTTTTACCAGAAGAAGCAACGCCATTTAGTGTTATGAGTTTTTTTAGATCTGTTTCTATAAATTCTATCTGTGATGAGGTGGCTAGATTTAGACTTTTATCTTTAGAGAGTATGAGATACTGTACTAAGAGATTGCCCATAATGTCGGCTTCTTTTAATATGGGAGTTTTTAAGCATGGGACATCATTTAGCTTTTGAATAATCTGTTCTTCATCTGAGTCATTAAATAAAATTTTATTTAAAGGTAACAGTTCCCTAAATGAACTATTTAGATGTTCATACTCGTCACTGTTTAGGTTTTGCATCAAAAGATAGTTGTAGATAGGCACACCATCTTTATGTGTGAGTTCGTTAAATTTTTGTCTTATAAATTCATGTGTTTTTTCATAGGCAATGCTTTGTGCATTTGAATCTTGATGAGAAGCTTTTGAAACTGTAGAGTTTTTGAGGTCATCATATGACCACTCTTTATACTCAAAAAGAAATATTCCTCTTTTTTTATCTAAAATTAAAAGTGGAATAAAATACTCTTTTGCATGATGGTAGATCGTTATGTTTTTGTATAGGCTAAGATCATTTTTTTTGCTAATTTCTTTTAGTTGTCTTATAAGTAGTGAGTCGGGAAGTTTTAAAGTTTGTTGTTTTTTTTTAAAAGTGGAGAAAAGTGAAATTATATTCATTTATTGAAAAACTCATCGCTAAAAAGCAATGAGTTTTAAGAAGTTACTTGCCAGCAGCAACACGGTCTTTTAGACCTTTGCCAGCTTTAAACTTAGGAACCATTTTGTCCTGAGTTGTATAAGTTTTATCAGTTCCTGGAACTTTACCACTTTTACCTTTTTGTAGGCTTGCAGCAAAACTACCAAAACCAACTAAAGAAACATCTTCTTTTTTTACTAACGCTACTGTTACAGCTTCTGTAAACGCCTTGATTGCAGCTTCTGCTTCAACCTTAGTTTTGTACTCACCACATGATTGTACTAATTCAACAAATTGAGCTTTATTCATATATTTACCCTTAGATTCATAAAGATTTCCGATATTATTTAGCATAAGCACCACAAATACTTCTGCTTAAATAATTCAGCTATGGATACTTTATAGTTTATTTGCTTAAATTTTTCTTCTTTTTACCAAAAAGTGTGATAAATTGCGATAATTTTGACTCTTTGATTCCTAATTTAGCCATTCTTAGTAGCCTAGAGGCGTTAAAGCTTATGTTTTTTGATATGTTTATTGAAGTATATTGCTTCAATCTGGAGTATTTATCATCGCTTTTGCCAATGGAGAGAAATATGTCTTCTAGAGAGTCTCTTTCCTGCTTTGTTAATGCGCCCATTTATCATTCCTCGTGTAATTTGTTTATTTTTCTAACAGCTCTAATGATTTCATCATCATCCAATTTACCTAACATCTTCATCACAATACTAGCGGCTTGAGGTTTTGCACGTCCAAGTTTCCAGTCTTGATATGTACGCATAGGTATCCCTAGTGAAGCAGCCATATCTTTTAAGGATATTTTTTTACCATTGTTTTTTGACTCTAAGGAGTTATGAAGAATGTTAAATAGATCATAAATTTGCATGGAAAATTATACGGATTTTATACTTAAATATACATTTATTATATAATATTATAGTATAAATTGTGTTATATATGTTATATATATTGTTTAATATGCTAAATAATATATTTAACATAAGTTTAATTATATATTATATACGGATTACCGTATCTTATTTATAAAAAAATATAGAGATATAAGAGATTATTTTAAAAAGTGTGTATTTTTGAATTTTTTAAAGAGAGATTGATTTTTTAACAGGCTCTAGAGTTATTTTATCGTCTTGAATACTTAAATAAAAGGGTTTATAACTCCTAGCATCTGTTTTATAAACTAATTCTTGAGAATTTGCTAAGGTAAACACTATAGAGTTTAGTCCTTTTAGAGGCTTATGAATGGTTATTGTAGCTCTTAGAGCAGAATTTTGAATAGTTACAATCTCATCTCTTAAGAGTTTTATATCATATTGTATCTTTTGGACTTTAGAGATGTTGTGTCTTTTTGCATCTTCTAACTCATCCTTTAGTTTGTTGATATCTTCATTTAAAAGCTCTACTTTTGAGTTAAGTATGGGAATGTCTTTATAGTTAATTTTAAAGAGATTATCTTCTCCGCTAACAAGGTTAATCTCAATTGATTGGCTTGCATATACTTTTAAGTTGCTCTTTACATGTCCAATTTTTACATTTTGAGCATAAATAGTCCCACCAAGGCAAGATTCTATCTCTACATTTGTGGCATTAACTATTCCACCTTCAAGTAGTGCTATCTGTGCATTATGACATCTTAGATTTCCTTTATGTCTGTTTATCTTAGCACTCTTTGCAAATTGCATAGAGTCTTTATGTGTAGCTCCATCTATCTGCAGAGTTAGAGCTTCTAGGATGCTATTTGCTCCGATATGTCCATTAACATGAATTTTTTCGCTCTTAAGTGTGACTCCCTCGCCAATACTATCTTTAGTAGTATCACTCTGAGAGACAACAACTTCTATGTTATTGTCTTCTTGTTTAGAGATGCTACTCTCGATTCTTGAGAGTTTTTTCATCTTTAGTTTGTTGTTAACGCCAAAGATTTTATCATTTAGTACAACAAAGCCTTTAAATTTACTTTTATAGAGTTTTTTGTGATCATCTTCTTCTATATAGATACTCTCTTCATCGATCGGAGTTTGTAAGTCATCATAGCTATTAGAATAATCGCCATCTATATGTTCACCAAGAGAGTTGAAGCCACTCTTTGAATAGCTTGGTTTTTTGTACTCTGCTAAGACTTCATTGGTCTCTACTTCTATAACTTTTTGTTTTCTAAGCAGATCTTTTTGTTCAAACCACAGGATAAGCTTTCCAGCTTTTGCAACATTTGGCTCAATCCCATCAAAAAGAGGTATGCGCACTTTTTTTACAAACTTACCTTGATAAAGATGTTTAATAAATGATTTTAGTGTCTTTAACATACTCTCATCAAAGAGATCTATTATGATATTATTTTTGGCTTTTATCTTGTTAAACTCTTTAACCAATAGAATATAAGTCTCACTAGGTTTGCGACTTTTATAAAATATATGTGAATCTGGATGCAAGATAATCTTTGGATGAGTCTTATGCTGAGTGAACTCTAAGGTATAGTTTAGTTTTACGACTACTTCAGTTAGTATACTTGGGAGTATTGTATGAATTTGTTTGAGTTCTAAGCGATTGTTTAAGATTGATTCTTCATCTTTAAAGTGTTCATAAAGATTTTCATTAAAGAGTCTAAAACTATCATCAGCATTTGTTTTTATATATGTTGCTGTTTTTATTATCTCAAAATCACACTCATTTAATGGAGTAAGATTTTGGGTTGCAAAGCTATTCATTGCAGCTTTGATATTTTTTGTTTTAATACTCTTTATTGTTTCTTGACTCATAAATTACCTTGTCTTCTAGTATGAGAGAAGATCACTATAATCATATTTTGAAAAATCTAAATATAACTTTCCATCTTGCTGGAGTACTCTTATATCATTGTCATAAACAGACAAAAATCTTCTTTTAATTACTTTTCGTTGATAAGATCTAAGGTTTAGGCTCTTTAAATACTCTTTTAGTTCAACTACATCAGAGTCTCGTTTTTCTTCTTGCTTATTGTTTTGAAGAGTTTGAACCTCATGTATAGTATTGTCTCGTTGATCTTGCATCATCTTTGCATTTACAAGTTCTAAGATATTTTTTAATTGCTCATCTTTTTTGTTATAGAGTTGCTCTATTTTGTGCATCTCATCACGCAACATCTGCTCTTTATCATCGATAAGACCATCTATCTTCTCTTCAAGTTGGATGATTTTTTGTTTTAGTTGGGCATTTTCTCTTTGGTAGAGTGCTATTACAGTCGCAACTGTTGTTTTTGGCTTTGTTATGGCCTTTGAGATAATTTGTGTTTGTAAAATCTCTTTTTCTGGCTCATTAGCTAAAAGAGCATCATCCACTAAGATATAAGTTGTAGAATCTTCAATAATATAGTCGAGCCTTTTCTCTCTTAGTTTAGAGCTTATCATCTCTTTTGACATTTTAAATCTTTTTGAATATTCATCTATAGATAGTCTCATCTAATGTCCTTATTGTGAAAAATTGAGTGTAAATTTGTGTTAAATTTAAGTGAAATATGTAAAACTAAAAATTTTAGCTATTTTAGCATAAAAACATTACAAGAAAGTTATTTCAAATAAAGCTTATATTATAATCACATCAACAATCAAAATTTAGGAAGTGTAATGAGCAAAGGCATATTAGATATCGTAAAACCAGGTGTTCTTTTTGGAGATGATGTACAAAAAGTTTATAACATGGCAAAGGAGATAGGATTTGCAATTCCCGCTGTAAATGTTGTCTCAACAGACTCCATTAACGGAGTTTTAGAAGCTGCAGCGAAAGTAAAATCGCCTGTAATTATACAGTTTAGTAATGGCGGAGCATCTTACTTTGCAGGAAAAGGTCTTAGTAACGAAGGAGAGAAAGCCGCGATTGCTGGCTCTGTAGCTGGAGCAAAGTATGTTCACATGATGGCTGAGGTTTATGGTGTGGCTGTAATACTTCATACTGATCATGCTGCAAAAAAACTTCTTCCTTGGATAGATGGACTCCTTGATGCTGGTGAGAAACACTTCAAACATGCTGGCAAACCACTCTACTCATCACATATGCTAGATCTCTCAGAAGAGACAATAGAAGAAAATATCTCTATATCTAAAGCTTACCTACAAAGAATGAGCAAAATTGGTATGAGCATCGAGATAGAGTTGGGTGTAACTGGAGGAGAAGAAGATGGAGTAGATAACACAAGCGTTGATAACTCTCTTTTATATACACAACCACAAGAAGTTGCTTACGCGTATGAGGAGTTGAGCAAAATATCTCCACACTTTACAATAGCTGCATCTTTTGGAAATGTTCATGGTGTTTACAAACCAGGAAATGTACAACTAACTCCAAAGATTTTAGATAACTCTCAAAAGCATATACAAGAGAAGTTTGGCACATCTGTTAAGCCTGTAAACTTTGTCTTTCATGGTGGTTCAGGCTCAGCTCCTTCAGAGATAAGTGAAGCTATAAGTTATGGTGTTATTAAGATGAATATTGACACAGATACTCAGTGGGCATTATGGGCTGGTACAAAGGCTTATGTAGAAAAGTACAATGACTATCTACAAGCTCAGATAGGCAATCCAGAAGGCGAAGACAAACCAAATAAAAAATACTATGATCCTAGAAAATGGTTAAGAGCCGGACAAGAGACACTAGTAAGTCGTGTTGAAGAAGCATTTAAAGATCTAAATGCAATAGATAGAAACTAAGAACATTTGACTTAAAGGTTTTAGTCCTTTAAGTCTTTGTATATATCTGCTATGTTTTTAGTATGTGGATTTTCTAAATGATAGTGGCTGAGTAGTTGGTTTAGTCTATTTTGGTTAAATCTCCAAAATTTCTTCTCATCAAAAGTTTCATCTTCTTTTATATTTGCAAAAAGTTCTTCACGACTTAACTCACCTTGACTCTCTTTAATGACTTTTAAGATAACTTTTAAAAGCTCCTCTTGGGACTCTTTTGTTGTGTCATCATCTACTAATGGTTTATTTGGCAAAAAAGCATAGATCTTCCAAATGCTAACAATAAGCAGTGCCACAAAAAATATTAACATCCACGAGGAAGTACTTAGTTCCATAAAATCACCCTATAAATTGAAATAGTTCTAAAAGTTTAGCTAAACTTTCATTATGAATGATAAAGTATTTACAAAACCCATAAAAAAGCATTTTGAGTTTGATGAAGAAGTTGCTGCAGTCTTTGACGATATGTTAAAGAGAAGTGTTCCTTTTTACGAGGAGTCACAAAAGATTACAAAATTTTTTGCACTAAAGAGTATAAAAAAAGACTCTGTGGTTTATGATCTTGGATCTTCAACTGGATCTTTACTTATTAGTATCTCAAAAGATCTAGAAAATGAGGCAAGACTCGTAGGACTTGACAACTCAGAAGCGATGCTAGAACAAGCTAGAAAAAAAGCACAAGCCTTTGGAGCGAAAATTGAGCTAGAAAATGCGGACATTTTGGAATATAACTATGAACAAGCAGATGTTTTTATAAGTAACTATACTCTGCAGTTTATTCGCCCGTTAGTTAGAGAAGAGTTGGTTAAAAAAATAAACCTCTCTCTTAGTTCTGATGGTATCTTTATCTTTAGCGAAAAAGTTATAAGCCATGACTCAAAACTAAACAAAGATCTCATAGAGTGTTACTATGATTATAAAAAAGAGCAGGGTTACTCAGAGTATGAGATAGTTCAAAAAAGAGAGGCACTAGAGAATGTCTTAGTTCCTTACAGTGAGGATGAAAACATAAAGATGGCTAAAAATTGTGGTTTTAAACATTGCGAGGTTGTTTTTCGCTGGGCAAATTTTGCGACTTTTATAGCTATAAAATAAATCTACCAAACATTACCCTTAGGTTTTTCTTCTCTACCTGTCCACACATCTATAACTTTTCCACCTGTTTCACCTATGGCTTTGTAGGTTACTATATCATCCTCGCCACACTCTTTATGGTAGTAACCTTGTAAGTCGTAGTACTCTTTACAATCGCTATAGTATTTTGCTGAAATACCGTGTTTGTTCATGCATCCAGTTAGTAAAAGTGTTGAGAATATTAATAGTATAGGTTTCATCATATCTTTTATAAAGCATTTGTTATACCAAATACTTTAAACTTTAAAAGTCTCTTTTGTTTTACAAAACTCAGTTAAAAAACACTCATCGCATTTTGGGTTTTGAGCCTTACAAATATAGCGACCAAAAAGTACCATTCCTTGATGAAGTGCTTGGAGGTTGTTTTTAAACTTTCTTACAAGCGTTGCCTCTGTTTTTGAAGCAGTTTTATCATCACTAAGCCCTAATCTATGAGAGACTCTAAAGACATGAGTATCAACTGCCATTAAGTTTGCACCAGTGTACTCTATCATCACAACATTTGCAGTTTTTTGTCCAACCCCTCCAAGTGTTTTGAGATCTTTTTCATTCATCGGGATCTCCCCGCCATAAACTTCAACAACTCTTGAAGCCATTGCTATGATATTTTTTGCCTTGTTATTAAAAAACGAACAACTCTTGATGAGTTCTTTTACATCATCTAGAGATGCAAGAGCCAACTCCTTTGGACTTGGATACTTTTTAAATAGATCTGGCGTTATGAGATTTACTCTCTTATCGGTGCATTGTGCTGATAGAGCGACGGCAATAACTAACTCGTAAGCGTTTCTATAGTCTAGCTCAGTCACTGCATCACTATACTTTTGTATAAAGAGTTCGTGGATCTGCTCTATCTCTTTTTTAGTTGCTTTTTTCATAAGGCTAAGTGTACTTAAATTTGCGATATAAACCAAAAATCACTTTTGTTTAATAATGGTTAGTATAATGCGTATAAACTTTTTGTCTAAAACAGATTTAGATGATTTTTTGAAGTTAACACAAAAAATGAATTAAATTGAATTTTAAAAGACATAACACTATAGGAATACTAATGAACAAAATGACTAAAATAGTTACAACTCTGCTTCTCGCAAGCTCTCTAGCGTGTGCCACAACACTAGTTTCAGTAAATGGAACTAATATCACTCAAGAAGATGTTGATACTGCTCTTATGAATGCTACTCAAGGTAGATTTAACCAAGTTCCAGCTGATAAACAAGCAGAGTTTAGAAAACAAGTGCTAGAACAGCTTATAGCAAAAGAGTTAGTTTACGAAGATGCTCAAAAGACAGGTGTTTTAAAGAGTAAAGATTTTAAAGAAGAGTACGAAAAAGTTCAAGAGAGAGTTAAAAAAGACTTAGCTATCCAAGTTTGGCAAAAGCAACAGTTTGACAAAGTTAGTGTTTCTGATAAAGATTTAAAAAACTACTATGACAACAACAAAGAAGAGTTTAATGAGAAAAGTAGTGTTCATGCTCGTCACATCTTAGTAAAAGAAGAGAGTGAAGCAAAAGCAATAGAAAAAGAGCTAAAATCACTCTCAGGCGAAGCTCTAAAAAATAAATTTATAGAACTTGCAAAAGAAAAATCCACAGGACCTACTGGACCAAAAGGTGGAGATCTTGGATTTTTTGCACAAGGACAAATGGTTCCAGAGTTTGATGCAAAAGTTTTTAGTATGAAAAAAGGGACTATTTCTGAACCTGTAAAAACACAGTTTGGTTACCATGTTATATACCTTGAAGATAAAAAAGCTAAAAAAGTACTATCTTTTACAGAAGTTAAATCTTTTATAGAACAAAGACTTAAGATGGAAAAATTTAAGGTCGTTGTTGAAGATAAAATGAAAGAGTTAAAAAACAAAGCAACAATAAAATAATTTTTTATGAATGTCTCTGCCATCTCTAAGATAAAACTAGAGGGCAGAGAGTTTTTTATAAAAAGAGATGACCTCATAGATCCATACTTAGCAGGAAACAAGTATAGAAAGCTCTATAAACTGCTAAAAACTCCTCCAAACAAACTGAACAAAATCATATCTTACGGTGGAACTCAATCTAACGCAATGTTAGCAATAGCAGCAATGTGCAAAAATAAAGGCTGGGAATTTGACTACTATACTAAGCCACAGAGCAAAACTCAAAAAACATTAGATATTGGGAATTATTTTCACTCCATAGAGATGGGAATGAATCACATAGAGATAGATGAATCACTTTACAAAAACTATATAGCTTCACTCTCTTTAAATACAAACGCGGGTGAATTTATAGTGCATCAAGGTGGAGCTATAATTGAAGCTAGAGAGGGTATAGAAGTTTTAGCAAAGGAAATAAGGGAGTCCTCTATAGAGACTAGATCTATAGCTACTCCATCTGGAACTGGAACAACTGCACTCTTTTTAGCACTAGCTCTTAAAGAGTTTAAAGTTTATACTACACCTTGTATTGGAGATGCAATATATCTAAGATCTCAGATGCAAGCTTTGCATGAGATCCCAGATAATCTCATAATATTAGAGTCTAAAAAGAAGTATCACTTTGCAAAGCCATACAGAGAGTTTATAGATCTGCATAAAAAACTACTTACTACAGGAATAGAATTTGACTTGTTGTATGCTCCCTCTCTATGGGAGGCTCTTTTGAGTCAAACCAAAGAGAGGGTTTTATATGTTCATAGTGGTGGCGTGAGCGGTAATGAAAATATGCTCACAAGGTATAAGAAAAAAGGTTTTATATAAAAGTTACATACTCATCTAGATCTGCTCTTGCTGGCTGATATGTGTTTATTTTTGCATCTTCTTTTGCATAACCGATAACTACACTATATAAAAGTGCTAGGTTTTCATGAGTATCCAAAACATCCGCTACAACTCTTCCAAACTCAGTTGTAGATCCTTGTGGACAAGTGTCAAGCCCAAACTCTTGAGCTAAAAGCATAAGACTTTGTAAGTAAGCTCCGCAGTCTATTAGAGCACCTTGTGCATTGTCTATAAGATCTTTATCGGTAAATACAAAAAAAACAGTTGAAGCACCAAACCATCTGAAGTTATCATGCCACATCTTAGTTCTCATCTCTATATCTTTTCTGCCTACATCCATCAGAGTATAGAGTCCAACTCCAGTCTCAAGTCGTCTCTTTTTGTAAGGATTTTTCCACTTAATTGGATAATACTGAATAAATTGATCATGTTTTACCCCAGCTTCCATCTTCTTTATAATGGCATCACCTATATTTTTTAAAACACCCTCATCACTAACGGCGTAAACTATCCAAGGTTGCATATTTGCCCCACTTGGCGTCATACTTGCGGCTTTTAAGATTTTTTCTTGAATCTCTTTGGGAACACTCTTTGAGTGGTATGCTCTTTTTGATGAGCGAGAAGTAATTGCTTCTAAGATTGTAGGCAAAACAGATCCTTTAGATTTTAATAGTATAAATTTGATTATAATATAAAATAGCTAAGTTATTACTAAATGGCTTTTTGAGAAGGAGTGACTAAATAGACTTGACATAGTTACGCTCAACTTGCTATAATATTGTCACTTTAACAAGGAGAGAAATTTATGAACACTAACAACATTTTTGAAAAACTAACACACAATATGACAGAGGCGATAGAATCCTCAGTATCACTAGCCCTTCACAACAAAAATCAAGAAGTTGTCAGCTTGCACTTTTTTTGGGCGATGCTAACTAACTCAAATTCAGTACTAAACCAGATGTTTAATAAGATGAACATTGATAAAACAGCGATAGAACTAGATGTTAGAAGTATGAGTGAAAAACTTCCAAAATCTTCAAGTGTGACAAAAGAAAATATTAAACTAGGAAGAGAATTTGTTTCATCATTAGAAAATGGTGCTGGACTTATGACAAAAAATGGCGATCAGTTCTTAGCGGTAGATACATACTTACTTGCAAATTTAAAAAACGAGCCATTTGCTAGTATATTAAAGAAATATACTGACGTATCTGAACTTGCGAAAACTATAGAGGCTGCAAGAAAGGGAGTTAAAATAGACTCACAAAGCTCAGATGAGACGTTAGAGTCTTTAGCAAAATATGGCATAGATCTAACAGCAGAGGCAAAAGAGGGCAAACTCTCACCTGTAATTGGGCGAGATGAAGAGATCACTCGTATGATGCAGATCCTCATACGAAAGACAAAAAACAACCCTATGCTTCTAGGCGAACCAGGAGTTGGTAAAACTGCCTTAGTTGAAGGTTTAGCTCAACGCATAAGTGATAATAAAGTTCCAACTTCACTTCAAAACAAAAGAGTTGTAGCACTTGATATGAGCGCTTTAATTGCAGGTGCTAAATATAGAGGAGAGTTTGAAGATAGACTAAAAGCGGTTATAGATGAGGTTAAGAAGAGTGGAAATGTAATTCTTTTTATTGATGAGATTCACACAATAGTTGGTGCTGGTGCAGCTGAGGGAAGTATGGATGCTGCAAATATACTAAAGCCTGCATTAGCTCGTGGGGAACTTCATACTATTGGTGCTACAACTCTAAAAGAGTATAGAAAGTATTTTGAAAAAGATATGGCATTACAGAGAAGATTTTTACCAATTAACCTTGATGAGCCTACGGTCAATCAATCTCTTCAAATATTAAGAGGGATCAAAGAGAGACTTGAGACTCACCACAATGTAACGATCACAGATAGTGCGTTAGTTGCAGCGGCAAGACTATCTGATAGATATATCGCTGATAGATTTCTACCAGATAAGGCGATTGACCTTATAGATGAAGCAGCAGCGGAGCTTAAGATGCAGATAGAGTCTGAGCCAAATGCTCTTGGATCTGCAAAGAGAAGAAGTTCAGAACTTCATGTAGAAAAAGAAGCTCTAAAGATGGAGAAGACTCCTGCAAATGAAAAAAGACTTACAGAGATCGAAAAAGAGTTAGCAGATGTAGGTGAAGAGGTTAGAACTCTTGAAGCTCAGTTTGCTACAGAAAAAGAGGTTTTTGAAAGAATTTCTGAGATCAAAAATGAGATTGAGAAAAAGAGAAAAGAAGCACACCTTGCAAAGTCTAACTCTGAGTTTAACCGTGCAGCAGAGATAGAGTATGGAGAGATTCCAGCTCTTTTAGAAGAAGAAAAAAAGATAAATGAGAAGTGGACAAAAATGCAAGAAGAGGGAACGCTTCTTAAAAATAGTGTTGATGAAGAGGCGA
This sequence comes from Sulfurimonas sp., assembly GCF_023228785.1. Taxonomy (GTDB): domain Bacteria; phylum Campylobacterota; class Campylobacteria; order Campylobacterales; family Sulfurimonadaceae; genus Sulfurimonas. The sequence goes on along the minus strand of NZ_JALOAN010000021.1, from coordinate 3,767 downwards.
TAGCTTCTATAATATCAAGATGGACTAAGATCCCAGTAAACAAGATGCTCCAAGGAGATAAGGATAAGATCTTAAATGTTGAAGAGGAGCTAAACCGCGATGTTGTAGGGCAAGAGAGGGCTACACATGCAGTAGCACGTGCCATTAAGAGAAACAAAGCGGGTCTCTCAAGTGAAAATACTCCAATTGGTAGCTTTTTATTTTTAGGACCAACAGGAGTTGGTAAGACTCAGACAGCAAAATCACTTGCAAAGTTCTTGTTTGATAGCGAAGATGCGCTTATACGAATAGATATGAGTGAGTATATGGAAAAACATGCAGTATCACGATTAGTTGGAGCGGCTCCTGGGTATGTGGGCTACGAAGAGGGCGGTCAGCTTACTGAGGCTGTTAGAAGAAAGCCATATAGCGTAGTGCTTTTTGATGAGGTAGAAAAAGCTCATCCAGATGTTTTTAATATGCTCTTACAAGTCTTAGATGATGGAAGACTTACAGATAACAAAGGAGTTACAGTTGATTTTAGTAACACTATTATCATCCTCACTTCAAATATCGCAAGTGATAAGATCATAAACAATCCATCATCAAAAGAACTAGAAACTATGGTTATGAGTGAGTTAAAACAAGCATTTAAACCAGAATTTTTAAATAGACTTGATGATATTGTTATCTTTAACGCACTTGCAAAAGAGCAAATCATAGGTATAGTTGATATTTTCTTTGAAGATATTCGCAAAAAAGTTGAGCAAAGAGATATAGAACTTTATCTAAGTGTCGAGGCAAAAGCCTATATTGCAGAAGCTGGATTTGATCCTGTCTATGGAGCTAGACCACTTAAACGTGCTTTGTATGAAATAGTCGAAGACAGACTAGCAGAGCTAATACTAGAGGGGAAAGTGAGTGAGGGTTCAAAAGTATATTTTGATATAAAAGATGGTGAAATAGAGGTAAGAGTGGAGAATTTATAAGCATGAAATATTTACTCGTTTTTATGATATTAACATTCAATCTTTTAGCTTGTACGGGTGACTGCATGACTTGTCACCCAAAGCTAGTGCCAACTATACATGAAGATGAGAGACACAAGCCGATGCTAACTTGCATCAATTGCCACTCTGCAGATCCAAACTCAATGGCTGAATGTGGTGATGACTGTTTTTCATGTCATCCAATGTCTAAGATAAACAAACCAAATATTAGAGAACACGATGTAATCCAAGGCTGTAGAGATTGTCATGTTGGGCAAAATGAAAAACTTTTTGATACAACGATACCATTTGATCAGTCTAGTAGCGACTCACTAAAAGACTTCTTAATCAAATAGATAAGGAATATGCTTCTTTATCTCTTGAGGTTTACCTATATAATAACCCTGAGCAAAATCAACATTTAAGCTCTTTACAACATCTAAGATCTCTTTAGATGAAACAAACTCTGCGATGGTGTGGATCTTTAGCTTATGTGCTAAGCCGACAATCGTTGAGACCATTAGTTGTGAGTTTATATCTCTATCTATGTTTGAGATGAGTGAAGAATCTATCTTAATATAATCAATGGGCAAGTTTAGAACGTGAGAGAAGTTAGAATAACCAGATCCAAAATCATCTAAAGCTATCTTTATGCCATAAGAACGAACTCTCATACAAAAATCATAAACTCTCTTGTAATCTTTAAACTCTTCAGTCTCAAGCAGTTCAATAGTTAAGTTATGATTATGCTCAAATTCATCAAACTTTTTATATAACATTTCTAAAGTTCTATCATTTTCTATATCTTCCATTGAGATGTTGATAGAACAGTGTATGTCATACTTTATAATAGCTTCAAAAGTATTTTTAATAACAGCTTTTGTAATCTTATAGTAGATGCGATTTTGTTTTGCAACATCTAAAAATCTAAAAGGAGCGATAATAGTTCCATCTTTATCTCTAATTCTAACAAGAGATTCATACTTTATCTCCAATGAAGCATCTTGTAGAGCTGAGATGGGTTGAAAGTAAGATATAACATTGTCATTCTCAAGTGCAAATGAAAGCTTCTCATGACATTCCATATCTTCTTTGTGAAGTTTTTCTAGCTCTTTATCATCATTAAAGATAGAGATACCAACATTCCTCTTCTTTGCATCTTTTAGTGCCATATCAGCATAAGCCATCATCTTTTTAGAGCCACTAAATGCTAAACCTGCACTCATCATGAAGTTGAACTTCTTATCCTCATAGATAAAACTCTCTCTCTTATAGCAGTTTAAAATATCTTCAATTTTATTTATAAACAGAGTGTTGTTAAGTTTGATAGAATTTTTCACAGCAATAACAAATTCATCTCCACCAATGTGGTATAAAAAAGTTCTAGTATCATTGATCTTAGAGCTTAAAAAATCAGCACTAAGTTTGAGGGCAACATTTCCTATATCTTCACCATAAACATCATTAAATTTTTGAAACTTATCTATGTTTAGGAGTGCCATCTGTTTAAACTCGTAGGTTTTAGAATCTTGTAAAAGTCTATTTCTATTTGGTAAGGCACTTAAGAAATGAGTATAAGTATTTAACTCTAACTCAGCACTTTTTTTAGAGATCTCTTTTTCTAAGTCATTATTATATTTTAGAAGTCTAGAGTGCATGTTTTTATGATGCTTTTCATTTTTTTTGCCAAGAAGAAGCTGTTTTTTAGCCTCTATATATCGCCAGAGAAGCTTATATAAGGTAAAGATCATAATAGCGATGGCAGTTATAGAGAGATATAGCATATATTTTTGAGATTGCAAATTTGCTTCTATTTCGGTAGATAATTGTTCTTTTATGTGTGTTGAATTTAATATCTCATCTGTAAAACCTATACTTCTTATATTAAGAAAAAGAGAGTAAGATAGAAGTAATAGACTTATAAATACGCTAGTTAGTAGTTTTTTATTAAAATTCACTTATTCTCCGCTGAGGTGTTTATTATAGTAGTTTGTATTTTTGATAGACAATTATAATCACATCAGTGTTAATTATATGTTAAATGACCGTAAGATGAACCTTAATCACACTTTAAGTAACTTTTATGTAACATTGCGAACTTAATTTTAAAGAAGGATATGTCGTGAAAAGAACATACCAACCTCATAGTACGCCTAGAAAAAGAACTCATGGTTTTAGACACAGAATGGCTACTAAAAATGGTCGTAACATAATAAACCGTCGTCGTGCAAAAGGTCGTAAAAAATTGTCAGTTTAGGCGGTTTTTATACCTTAAAGCAGCATAAAGAATTTCAGCACATATATAAAAAGGGCAAAAGCGTTCATTCTGCGAACCTTGTTCTTTTTTTTCTCCCAAAAGCAAATCTTCGCAGTGTTGGATTTACCGCTACTAAGAAAATTGGTAATGCGGTAAAAAGAAATAGAGCAAAGAGAAGACTTAGAGCTCTTTTTTGCGAATATTCCGACTCACTCAAAGATGCTACTTATATATTTGTAGCAAAAATAGCTATCAATGAAGCATCCCACAAACAACTACAAAATGACTTTATAAAAGTCCTTCAAAAATCTAAAAGTATTCAAGAAACAAATAGATGATAAGAAAGATTTTACTTAAAATTTTATGGGTTTATCAGAAGTTTTTTACCCTCATTGGCTTTGGAAGTTGTAGATACTACCCATCTTGTAGTGAATATGCAAGAATTCATTTTGAAAATAATTCTATTTCAAGTGCTTTTTACCACACTTTGATTAGAATACTGCGTTGTAATCAACTCTTTATTGGTGGCATAGAGTATCATT
>NZ_JALOAN010000020.1 GCF_023228785.1 Sulfurimonas sp. | reverse complement strand
AGCCTTCTTTATAATTACTACTCATCAAAGCCCTATATTACGAAGTTTTATGACGGTATTGTACCATTTTAGGGATTAAAAGAACCCTTATTTAAGAGTTCTTTTAGAAAGTTCTTTCACAGTCTCAGAGCATTGGAACGAGTGAGGTTTTAACCTCGCGTATTAAGCTTTTAACTCTTTTACAAACTCTGCAATTCTTGCGATTCCTGTTCTAATAGTCTCTATATCAGTTGCAAAACTCATTCTAAAGTAACCCTCGCTTCCAAAAGCTACACCTGGAACTACAGCTACAAGTTTTTTATCAAGTAACTCTTTTGAAAATCCTAGTGAGTCAGAGCTAACATCTTTAATATTTACAAACAAGTAAAATGCACCATCAGGCTTTACAACACTAAGTCCATCTATCTTGTTTATAAGTGTATGCGCTTCATCTCTTCGCTTAATAAACTCTAATCTCATCATCTCTATATCTGCATCAGCACTTCCGTCAAGTCCTGCAATTGCTGCCTTTTGAGTTATAGTGTTAATATTTGAAGTACTTTGACTTTGAAGTTTTTTAGTAGCTTTAATTAGCTCAGTATTGTGTGCAGCCATATAACCAAATCTCCAACCAGTCATTGCAACTGATTTGCTTAGCCCGTTTATAGTTACAGTTCTTTTAAACATATCCTCGCTAACTGCGGCACAAGATGTAAAAGTACCTTCAAAAGTTAGTTTTTCATACATCTCATCAGAAGCAACGATAATATCACTACCTTCTAAAACTTTTCCTAAAGCGATAAGTTCATCTTTTGAGTAGATAGATCCAGTTGGGTTGGATGGAGTAGTTAGTATTAGCATCCTCGTTTTTGGAGTGATAGCAGATTTTAGTTGCTCTGGTGTAATCTTAAAAGCTGTCTCATCACTAGTTTGAATTTCAACTACACTACCACCACAATATAAAACTAATTCAGGATAAGTAACCCAATATGGAGCTGGGATAATAACTTCATCTCCTTTTTGTATAGTTGCACTAATTAGGTTAAAAAGAGAGTGTTTAGCACCATTATTTGTGATGATTTGGTTAGGTGCGTAAGTGAGATCGTTATCTCTTTTTAGCTTATTAGCTATCGCTTGTCTTAACTCAATTATGCCATCAACAGCAGTATATTTTGTAAACCCTTCATTGATCGCTGCAATAGCAGCATCGTTGATAACTTTAGGTGTGTTAAAGTCAGGTTCTCCAGCAGAAAAGCTAAGGATATCTTTCCCCTGTGCTTTTAACTCTTGTGCTAAAGTAGTAATAGCAATAGTAATTGATTCAGATAGTGTGTTGACGCGGTCAGTTAGCATAAGTGCATTCCTTACAATAAAATATTGGTGCAATTATACTAAAGTTTTAATATTTGTGGCTTAGTTTCTCTTAGCTTTTCTCTAGTTCCAATGCTCTTGCGTTGGAACTCATATATATTTGAGTTGCAGTGCACATATATACTCCCACGCAGAGCGTGGGAGTCAGAGAATATTTTAATATTTGTGGCTTAGTTTCTCTTAGCTTTTCATAGCTTTTATAAAGGATTCGTAGATATTTTCTAGTTCTAAATCTTTCTCCAATACATTTTTATTATCAACAACTAAAATATGTTCTAAAATAGCAACTCTTTTTAGAAGATATTCAAACATCTCTTTGTTGATATCTGGAAGTAAGTTATGCATAAATGGATCTTTACATCTGCCCTTTTCTATGACATGAGCAGGGATTCCAATCGCAGTAGAACAATCTGGAACTTCTCTAACGACTACAGAGTTCGCCCCTATTTTTGAGTACTCTCCGATAGTAATATTGCCCAAAATTTTAGCACCAGCTCCAATAACCACACCTTTTTTTATAGTAGGATGACGTTTTCCTTGAACTAAAGAGACACCACCCAAGGTTACTCCTTGATATATCAAAACATCACTCTCTATAACACTTGTCTCACCTATTACTACACCAGTTCCATGATCTATAAAAACCCTAGGTCCAATAACTGCAGCTGGATGTATATCAATGTTTGTAACTATATGGTTTACACCCATAATCATTCGAGATAGTCTCTTAAAGTTTGCCTTATGGAGTCTATGTGCTACTCTATACCATGCTATTGCCCAAACACCAGGATAATTAAAGATAAAATCTAGTTTAGAGTTTAGAGCAGGGTCATTTCTATACACATTTAAAAAGTCTTCTTTAATTTCGCCAAATAATCCCATAATTAACCTTAGTTTGTTGTTCGTAGATAACCGTTTTGTTCTACAAAAGTTTCAAGTTTTGCAAGTGTATCATTTTTTTCTTGCTCGGATATAAAATCACTTTTAATTAAATCACCTTTAAGTTTATTTAAAATCTCATCTTTTCTATAACCAAGTGATTCCAATATTTCTAAGATATTTTTTGATTCAACTTCGTTTATGATCCTATGACCATCCTCATCTATTTCAATAGTGTATTCACTAGGATGAGTAAAAAGATTGTGATTCATACCAAGTGTTTCTTGGTAGGCTCCAACATTGAAAAATCCTAAAAAGTAGTCTTCTTCATCAAGATCTATATCATGCAAGTAGAGAGGCTTTTCAGGGTCAAAGCCTATCTCTCCATCACTATCACAAGTTATATCCCACAGAGATGCGGCTCTTAGTGGAGTTGTGTTTAGATAGTGAAGTGGCATAACAGGAAAGTGCTGATTTAGGCCCCAATAGTCTGGTAAACTTTGAAAAATAGAGGCATTTATAAGATATCTCTCTTGCAACTTTACTTGGAGTTGTTCTAGCTCATCTGTTGGATCTGCTGACTTTAAATATAAGGCTCTTTTTATAATGTTGTGAACTAAGATCTCAGCGTTTGATCTATCTTGAAGATCTATATAACCTAGATCAAAAAGAGTAAGAAGTGATTCCATATGATCTAGTGCATCGTGAAGATACTCTATACAGTTTTGATTGCTAAGTAGTTTGTTTAACTCTATAAGTTCTTCAAGAAGAGGTGGATTGACAGGTTTAAAATTTAGCAGTTTTTCTTGATAATCATGTGTAAAAAGCTCTAAAACCGGAGTAACTAGTACTGCGTGAGATGCTACAATAAACCTTCCTGATTCTGTAAAAATATTTGGATGCTTAACATTTTTAGCATCCATAACTTGTCCTAGTGAGAAAACAACTGAGCTTGTAAACTCATCTATAGAGTAGTTTCTTGCTTTTGATTTTGTATGTTGGTCATACTCTACTGCAAGACCTCCACCAATATTTATATTATCAAGTGAGTGTGCACCCATTTTTCTCAGTTCAGCATAGATATTTCCAGCTTCTCTTAGTGCTTTTTTTAATGGTGCAATATCTGACATTTGAGAGCCTAAATGAAAGTGAATCATACTTAAATGTTTTAGTAGATCTGCTTCATTTAAGAGTTTGATCGCTTCTATGATCTCTGTAGAAGTTAGTCCAAATTTTGCATCCATTCCTCCACTTTTTGCCCAAATCCCACTTCCTGCACTATGAAGTCTTACTCTTATGCCAATATCTGGAACTTTTAACTTGCACTCCTGTGCTACCTCTATAATAGTTTCTAACTCCCCTAACCCTTCTATGGTTAAAGTGATGTTGTGTCCACTTTGAGCTGCGATAAATCCTAGAGTAATCATCTCTTTATCTTTAAAACCATTTACTGTGATATAAGCACCAATAGGAGTTTTGCTCATCGCTAAGATTAGTTCTGCTTTTGAACCTGCTTCAAGCCCATAATTAAACCTCTTTCCTTGTTTTGTTATAGCATCTATAGCGTGAGGAAATTGGTTTACCTTAAGAGGAAAAACAGCATTAAAATTTCCCTTATAGTTGTTTGCTTTTATAGCTTTGTCAAAGTAGGAGTAAAGACTGCTAATCTGTTTTTTTATAAGATGTGGAAACCTCAAAAGCATAGGTCCTCTAACATCATTTGAGCGAATTTCTTGAACTAGCTCTAAGATAGAAGGCATACTTTTGTAGTTTAGCTTGACTTCACCATTTTCTACTATAAAATTTTTATTTGACCATATGTCTAAACCAAAGTGATTCATACGTGCAACTTTTGTTGAAAATATTTATCTATATCAAAATATAATTCAGAGTTTTGATTTCTAAAGGTTAAGTTCTTTTTATTCATATCATTAATATTTTTAATGCCCATAACTGCGGATATCATTTTCATCCCTTTTACTAAATTTAGATGATAGTTTCCTATCTCTTTTCCCTCTTTTATCACAAGATATGAGGCTCTTTTTTTCTCATCTTGTGTAGCCATTCCAACAGGACAGACATGAGATCCAAATCCAGAACACAGTCTAGCACGAATACAGCCACCACTCATCATAAAACCTCTTGCAATACCGATAGCATCTGCACCCATACAAAGAGTGATGATAGCATCATCTGGTGTTAGTATTTTACCACTTGCTATTATCTTTATATCTTGGCGAACACCATGTTTTTTTAGCATCATGTCTAAAATATAAAGGGCATTGTTTGTAGTAAGTCCAACTGATTCCATCAGCTCCAACGGAGCAGTAGCGCTTCCACCTTCACCACTATCTACTGAGATAAAATCAGGTATATTTTTACCATCAGCCTTTCTTTTTGCAATCTCACAAGCCAGTTCATCTACAGCATCCATATCAGAGATAACTATCTTAAAACCAACAGGCTTAAGTGAGAGTTTTTGAAGTCTCTCTACAAAGTCTAAAAGATGTTTAGTTGTATCTGCATAAGGAAATCTATTTGGTGAAAATATATCTTTTCCTTGCGGTACACCCCTGTAAAATGCTACATCAGCAGTTACTTTTGCAGCTGCTAACTTTCCACCAGTTTGTTTTGCACCTTGAGCTATTTTTATCTCAGTCATGCGACAAAATTTCATAACTTTTTGATACTTTAACTCATCAAATATACCACTAGAATCTCTGACTCCATAAAGACCAGAACTCATTTGAAATATCATGTTTGGGATATCTTGTGGCACTTCTTTTGGAAAAGACTCTATTGATGCATTCCAGTTTACACGAAACAGAACATGAGAAGTTGTGTCATATATATAAGTATTTTGAGTATCTCTGTTAAGTAAAGCAGTTCTATACCATTTTAAAGCTCTTGCACGATTAAAGAGCTTATCACCTATTTTAAAAACAAACTCAGCCCAAGGAGTACTTTTAACTATCTCAAGATAGTCACAATCATCTAGATTTGGTTTATGAGTAAAGAGATGGTTTGATGTGAGAGATCCTTCTCCTGTATTTATAGTTAGATTTGTTTTAGCTCCTGCAATAGAAAAAGCCCTAACTGCTTCTGGAGAGATTGAACCATCACTCATAGCAGAGCGGATTATAGGTGTATGTGACACAAAAGGAATCTCTCTATCTTTACCAAAAACTACGCTTGTATCTTCTAGGACTTCATCTTCATTTAAAACATTTGTAGCGTGTTTTATAATAAATCTTGAACCTGAAAAAGGCTGAGCAACTGAAAAAGATTTATAGTTTGGCAAGTCTTTTGCAGCAGTATATACCCAGTCTATCTTATCTTTTGAATCATAAAAAGTTTCATTTGCAAAATATTGACGAAGAGGCTCACGAAGTGCTTCAAAAAAATATCTAAAACGACCAATAACTGGATAGTTAATAAGTAGTGCATGTTTTCTTTGGATATATTTATCGTAAACAAACAAAGCTACCGTAGCAAATAGACCTGCGAGAATAAAAAATTCAATAAACTCTACAAATAAAATCCATATACTATGAAGTGTCTCCATATTAAAAATCCTCTATTTTAATTATTTCTTCTGTTTTTTCTTGTAAATTTTTAATCCAAATTGTACCATTATTCAATTCATTTGAACCAATAACACAACAAAATTTAGCATCTGCTTTATCAGCTGCTTTTAAATGCTTTTGTAAATTTTTCGCTTTATAGTCAAGTGTAACTATATGAGTTTTTCTTTTACTCTGAGTTAGCTTTACAACTAGGTCAATTGCCTCTTCATCCAAAGCCCCCATATAATAACCATCTCTTTTAGTCTGTGGCATATCGATAAGCTCAAGAAGCCTCTCTATCCCCATAGCAAAACCAACAGCAGGAGTTGGTTTTCCATCTAAAAACTCTACAAGTCTGTCATATCTTCCACCACCTGCTATCGCACTCTGAGATCCGATGTTGTCACTAACAAATTCAAATGCAGTTTTTGAGTAGTAGTCAAGTCCTCGAACAAGATTTGTATCTATTTCGTACTCTATATTGTTCTCTTTTAATATCTCTGTAAGTTTGTTAAAATCATCATTACAGCTTGCACATAGTGAGTTTATAAGCTTTGGAGCATCTCTATAGAGAGTCTGACAAGTTGGGTTTTTACAATCAAGAACTCTTATGGAATTGGTATCTAAGCGACGGATACAATCATCACAAACTTTATCTTCTACGCTTTTAACAAAGTTGACTAAATTTTGGCGATATGGAGGCATGCACTCGTTACACCCTAGAGAGTTTAGTTGAAGTCTATAGCCAATACCAAGAGCATTTAAGATATCGCTAACCATCATAATCATAGATGCATCTTCATAAACACTCTCTACTCCAAAACTCTCAACTCCAAACTGATGAAACTCTCGAAGTCTTCCTTTTTGAGGTCTCTCGTAGCGAAACATCGGTCCATGATAGAAAAATCTATGAATACCACCAGCCTTGTCAAGTTTCTTTTGCACAAAAGCTCTTACAACGCCAGCCGTTCCCTCAGGACGAAGACAGACATCATTGTCGCCTTTATCAATAAACTGATACATCTCTTTAGAGACTATATCGCTAGAATCCCCAACTGAGCGTTTAAAAAGAGATGTCTCTTCAAGTAGAGGGGTCTCTATAAAGTGATAACCATATCTTTTGGCTATCTCTGTGGCAGTATCTATAAAGTGAGTAAATCTTTGATAATCCTCACTTAAAATATCGTTCATACCTCTTAGCGACTTGATCATGTAGTTCCTTGGATCTTTTTATATTGGAGTTTTAAATCTATGAAAGGATACCATTTTATGCTTATATCATATTTATTTTATAGTGACTTTTACACTATTATAAAGTAGCCTAGATCATTCAATGCCCTTTAATAATAAGATATTATAATAGTCAGTGAATTAAGTTTAAAAAAATTAAGGAGATTATTATGATTGAATTACAAAAATTACCGTTTGAAGAAGACGAGTTAGAACCCTTTATATCTAAAGAGACTATTGAGTTTCACTATCATAAGCACCACGCTTCTTATGTTAAAAACTTAAATGAGCTCATAAAAGGTAGTGAGTATGACAAAATGTCTCTCTCTTCTATCATTCGTGATAGTGATGGAGCTACATTTAACAACGCAGCTCAAGTCTTTAACCACACTTTTTACTGGAAATCTCTATGTGCTGTGTCAACTCCACCAAAAGGAGCACTACTCACTAAGATAGAAGAAGATTTTGGTTCACTTGAGGCTTTAAAAGAGCAGTTTTTAAAGCAGGGTGCTACTCTTTTTGGATCAGGCTGGGTTTGGCTTGTTCGTGAGCCAAAGGGACAGTTAATGTTAAAGCAAACTAAAAATGCAGAGACTCCACTAAGCGTTGGCGCTATTCCTCTTTTTGTTTGTGATGTTTGGGAACATGCCTACTATATAGATTATCGTAATGCAAGACCAAAATATTTAGCTGAGTTTTGGGAGCATATTAACTGGGAATTTGCACAAAAGACTTATGAAGCAACAAACAATGATGTTTTTATTGCTATAGAACCATGTAATGATATACATGATCCATTTTGTCAAATACTAGATGATATGCAAAATGCAGATCGAGTTACAAGCTAAATAGCTTGTGACTTACAAAAAAACTATTTTTTTGTAAGTTTATGGGGTTGCAAGGGACATTTGTCCTTGCCATTAAAATGGACTAGTTCATTTTAATTTATAAGAAAAATTGCAAGTTAAATAGCGCTAATTATCTCTTTAGTTATCGCTTCTATATCTTTAGTCGCATCAACTACTACAAGCTCTAGATCTAGGAGCTGTGTAGCTTTTATAATGGCTTCTTGAATGCCAAGCAGATACTCAACACCACGAAGTTCTATACCATCAAGCTTTTTTTGAGAGAGTCTGTACTCTAGTTCCTCTTTTGTAAGTTTTAGTAAAAATACTTTTTTAGGATAAATGGCATCTGTAGCAAATCTATTGAGGTGTACAATTGCTGTCTCGCTTATTTCTCCTTGGACTAAAGCGTAAGCAACCCCACTAACAACACTTCTATCAGAGATAATCATCTTATCTATATTTGGTTTTATCACCTCTTGTATATGTTCAGCTCTATCTGCTAAAAAGAGTAAAAATTCAGCTTTTTTACTTTTAATCTCTGCTCCTAATACTATCTCTCTTATCTTAGTTCCAAGTTCAGTTCCACCAGGCTCTTTTGTGATGAGAGCATCTTTATAATGCTCTTGTAGTTTTTGGATCTGAGTACTTTTTCCAGCAGTATCAATGCCTTCTATTGTTATATACATCTCTCTTTACTCCCTATGATATTTTGTACTTCACGAGGAAGCAAATGTTCTGTTTTTGCTTTAAACTTTAAAAGACTTCGTACACTTGATGAACTTATAAAAGCGTGTTTTAGTTTTGGCATCAAATATACTGTCTCTATAGAGTCATCAAGTGAGTTATTTAAGTATCCAAGTTGTAGTTCATACTCAAAGTCACTAACGGCACGAAGACCGCGAATAAGAACAGAAGCTCCATGTTTTTTTGCAAGCTCAACTGTGAGAGTGTCAAAGCCAACTACGCTAACGTTTTTTAGATGTGAGGTTGCTTTTTCTACCATCTCTATACGATCTTCTAGGCTAAACATAGGTTGTTTATCATGCGATACTGCAATTGCTATGATGACCTCATTAAAGAGTTTTAAAGCCCTCTCAATAATGTCATAGTGACCATTGGTAATAGGATCAAATGTTCCAGGATATAGTGCGATATTTCTCAATATTACTCCCATCTCTTATAAAGATTATGTTCAATATCAAGTAGATCAAACCACTTTCCTATGATAAAGTTTTCCATCTCTTCTAGTGTTTGTTGCTCTGAATAGTAGGCAATAGCAGGTGGGGCTATAATAACTCCAAGGCGAGAGAGTTTAAGCATATTTTCTAGCGCAATAGCAGAAAAAGGCATCTCTCTTGGAGCTAAGATAAGCTTTTTTTGCTCTTTTATCATAACACTTGCACATCTTGTAACTAGATTATCTGAGATCCCACAGGCGATTTTAGCTAGTGTATTCATGCTGCAAGGTGCTATTATCATCGCATCTACACCAAAAGATCCAGATGCAACACTTGCTGCTATATTTTCATTATCATGAATGGTTAAGTTATTCTCTTTTTTCAAAACTACATGTGAGTTTTTTGTCATAATAAAGTGTTTCTCAACGCTCTTTGGAAGTAACTTCATAGTTTTTATACCTAAGTTCACTCCACTAGCACCACTTGTCGCTACTACTATTTTACGCTTCATTTTTGCCCAACTTTCTTATTTTAATATCGCTCTGTTTTTTCCAATTACAACTACTTTTAATCTTGTACCATTGGCTTTTTCAACAGTGATAGTATCTCCCATCTTTGCATCTTTAAGTGCTCTTGCACTAAAAGTTATGGACATATTTTTACTATCCATAGAGACATTTACACTTTGATTTCTCTTTATCATGCTTAAGATCTCTACGTCTCTTGATGTTATGATGCTATCTTTTTGTAGATGATGTCTACTCTCTAAGGGCATAATTTCTAAATCTTCAATAGGCTTTGCCATAAATTTATCTAAAATTATACTCTTTTTAATTGTGTTAAGAGCTGATAGAGCAGTTGAGCGAGCGAGTGTTTCTTTTGTAGTATAGACAAAGACCTTTGCATCAATAATAAAGTTAAAGTAAATCTTTTTGTTTTTTGGTGTTTTTATGCTTAATATCCCATCTTTTGCAAGATACGCATCATCCCTTATCTCAATTATATAATTTTTGGGGAGTGACTCTAAAAATCCTCTTGATTGAACTTTTATATCTTTTATTTCTATTTTTCTATAGTGTCTTTGATAGTAAAGTTTAAGATAATTAACTATATTCGAAGTGTTTATTGGGCTTTTTTTTACGAACTTTACATAAGAAGTCTCAGCTAAAATATCTCTATATCCATTCTCTTTTAGTAATTTTAATAGTTCTTGTGATTTTACTCTTTTTGTATATCTGCCCTCGGTTATTTTATATATTTGTTTATTTCGCGGAGCATCTTTTATGATGTGAGAGATATAAATCTCATCTGAATCAATATAGTAAGTGCTTTGTAGTTTTATATGAGCAAAATCACTTGCGAATATGAGACTTGACAAGAGTATGAAAAGAGTAAATTTTTTAAACATTTTGTAGCTTTTTTATTTATTGTAACATATTATTTTAAAGTAAATGTCTACTCAGTAGTAAAAGATATTATAAAATAAAAAATCATATTCATATTGTGCTTAAGCTATTTTTTGTATACTTTGATATTAAAATTTATTTTAGAGAGTGTAATGAATCCAAATTTATATATAGCAAGACAGCCTATATTATGCAGTGACGAGAGTATCTTTGCATTTGAGTTACTCTATAGAGACTCAAACAAAAGCTCTAAGATCCAAGATGATAGGGAAGCAACTGTTGCAGTTTTAAGTAATGTTTTAAACAAATTTGGAGTTAAAAATCTTTTAGGTGATAAAAAAGCCTTTATTAAAGCTGATAAAAACTTTTTGATGCATGAGGTTGTTTTTTATATACCTAAAGAGTATTTTATATTTTCACTTCAAGCTAGTATGAACTTAACAGATGCTTTAAAAGAGAGGATCATAGAACTAAGTGAGCTTGGTTATACTCTAGCCATTAACGATGTTTTACTTACAAAAGAAGTGCTTAAATCATTCAACTCTTTACTTGAGTACATTACTTATATAAAAGTAGACATAAACTCAACAGAGCAAAATCTTGAGTTGTTAAAAGAGATAGCTACTCAAGTTATCTTTACAAAAGTTGAGACACATGAACTCTACGATAAGGCTAAGAAACACCACGCTAAACTCGTTCAAGGCTTCTTCTTTTCTAAACCAAAAGTCTTAGAACAAGAAAAATTTGATCCACAAAGTCTAAGAGCAGTTGAGCTTTGTAACTTTATGATGAGTGATGCTTCTATTGATGAAATAGTTCTTAAATTTGAACAAAATCATGCTATTTCTCTTCAGCTTTTAAAGTATGTAAACTCAGGTCTTTTTCATTTTAGACACACCATCTCTTCTATTCGTCAAGTTTTAACTCTTATGGGCAGAACACCGCTAACTCAGTGGTTGATGCTTATGATGTATTCTACAAAAACAAATCAAAGTGAACAAGAGAGTGAAACTGCTCTTATGCAACTACTAAAATCAAGAACAGATCTTATGGTAGAAACCTCAAAACAACTTAAAGATACAAATGTTCAAAACCTCACATCAAAAGTCTATTTTTTAGGAGTTTTATCGCTATTAGATGCGCTCTTTAATGCAAATATCAGAAGGGTGCTAGATGAGCTAAATATAGATATTGAGATAAAAGATGCAATTATAGACGGTAAAGGTGTTTTAGGTGAAATTCTTCTTTTTGCAAAGAGTCTTGAAAACTTCGATATAAAAGAAGTAGAGAATTTTTGCCAAAAGTATAGGATAAACACTCAAGTACTTGAAGATTTAAGCTTAGAAGTTATCCGTAGTGCTAATGAATTTGAACTTAGCAGAAGAGAGAACTCTTAAGCAGTTTGTAGGAGTTTAACAAAGTTTTTGTAACTATCTACTACTTCTTGATTTCTTCTGTTTTGGATGTAAAATTCTATAGCTTTTTTTCCAAGTCTTGGGATCTCGTTTTTAACAGCCCAGCTACTAACAGTCCCCTCTGGAACTTCTAAAATCTCTGAAAGATTTTTTTGAGTTATGCGAAGCTCTTTACATATATCTTTTACTATGTTTCTTTTTATCTTTTTAAAAGTCTTTAGATCTGGCTGAGTTACTCTCATAGTTTGTGCTTTTGTTTTTAAAACTTCTTCACCCTCTGGAGTATTTTTTATCCAGTTGATAATATCAGAAGAGTTTACTATCCAATCTCTGTTAGCTAAGCTTTTTATAATATCATTACAAAAAGCAGAGGCATTGTTTTGCGCAAATTCAGCATCACTAAGCTGATGGAGCATAGAAAAAGCTAGTTGCATAGAAGATGCACTACTGTTTCCCCAATCAAAGCCATCTTTTGATTTTTTAAAAAGTTCATATTTTAAAGGCAGTTCAACCTCTGCATATGTTACATACCTATTTCCAAGAAGTGTTTTATGCCCTTTAAATACATGGTTGATTCTAGTTGTCATGATTATCTCTTATAATTTAAAAATATAGTTTTCATTACTACTCTTAGAATCTACCTTTTTTACATAAAAAAGAGTTCTATAGATAGTATAACTAACTAGCATAAGCAAAAAAAATACCAATAACCAAACTAACATGATAAAAATCCTTGATTAATTATACATATACATCGACAAAATCCATGATGTGTTAACATATTTTGTATTTTTTTAGTATTATTATGCAATTCATTTAAGGAAAAAAGATGTCACATATACAAAAACTAGAAGAACTACTTACAAAAAGCGTTATTCCAGATATAGATGAAAGGCTTGATGAGATCTTCGAAGAGATAGCTGGTAGTAAGTCTGCAAGCGAAGATGCAAAAGAAGAGATAGAAGAGTTGCGTGAGTTTAAAGAGGATTTGCAAGATGTATTGGCTGACATAAAAAGCGGTGATATAGATGAAGAAGAGGCTAAAGAACTTATAGATGATATTTTAGAAGCTCAAGAAGGTGATGAAGATGATTTTGATTTTGAAGAAGAAGATTAACAAGAGAGATGAAAAAGTCAATATCTAAGGTCTTAGAACTAAAAGTTGGAAGTGTTGAGACTATAAAACTCGAAGATAGCAAAAGAGAGTTCTTAGTTTCAGCCATAAAGAAAAAACCAACACCAAAAGCCTATCTTACAAAGAAGGGCTTTAGTGAAGATGAGCAGGGCGACACACTCCATCATGGAGGAGAAAATAAAGCTCTATTTCTTTTTTCTGCATCTACTTATGAAAAACTAAACTCCCATTTTGAAAGTAATTTTGACTTTAGAGGTGTTGCTTCTTTTGGAGAAAACTTAATTTTATCAGATATTTGTGAAAGTGATATTTGTATTGGCGATATCTTTGAAATTGGAGAAGCTATTGTCCAAATAACCCAGCCTAGACAGCCTTGCTGGAAATTAAGTGCAAGCACAAAAGAAAAAGATATGACAAAGGTGACATTTCTTAATGGTTTCACTGGTTGGTATGCGAAGGTTTTAAAAGAGGGTTATATATCAAAAGAAGATGAAGTCATTTTACAAAAAAGAGCTCATAAAAATCTTACTATTGCTAAACTAAATGAGCTTATCGTAGATCCAATGAGTGATGAAGAAGCAACTAAAGAGGCACTTTTGTGCGATGACTTGGGAAGAGCCTTTCTTGTCTCTCTAACTAAAAGATATGAGTTTAGAGAGAAAGATGATCAATTCTCACACTATCACACTTGAGTCTTTATAAAAGCTTCCATCTCGCTAACTATCGCCTCTATCTCTCTCTCGCCATCAACAACTCTTAAGAGATTTTTTGAGGCGTAAAAAGCCTCTATCTCGGCTAATGGTTCAGTGAAGATTTTCATACGATTATCAAAAACCTCTGTGTTGTCATCGGCACCACGAGCACGACCTAAGACTCTATCCTTTGCAGTCTGCTCACTTACTTTTACTTCTATAACACTCACAAGTTTAAGTGAGTCATCACTCTTTAAGTACTCATCAAGAGCTTCAAGCTGCTCCATACTTCTAGGATAACCATCTATGATGATAATCTCAGTAGGAGCATTTTTGATAGCGCTTGTAATAGTTTTAATAGCAATGCTAATGGGTACAATAAGACCTTTAGAGATAAAGCTCTCTATCTCTAAACCCAGATCACTACCACTTGCAACTTCACCTCTTAGCATATCTCCAGTAGAGTAGTGAGTGATGTTACTGTTAGCCTCTGCAATAAGCTCGGCATCTGTAGTCTTTCCAGATCCAGGTGCGCCTATGATTAAAAATAGTTTTTTCAAAATAAATCCTTGAAGTTTTGACCAGAC
Organism: Sulfurimonas sp.; assembly: GCF_023228785.1. GTDB lineage: Bacteria > Campylobacterota > Campylobacteria > Campylobacterales > Sulfurimonadaceae > Sulfurimonas. The sequence continues at coordinate 26,802 of NZ_JALOAN010000020.1, read as the reverse complement.
TTTTGCAAAAGTTAGCTTCAGTAGCCTTAGCGGCTTTAACGGAGTAAAGGAAATTACTTGCCTTTACTCTGCTATTTTAAAGGCTTGTCTCTTAGTCTAATGTGTAGATCTCTAAGTTGGTTGTTATCGACCGCACTTGGTGCTTTTGTAAGCACACAAGAGGCTTTTTGAGTCTTTGGAAATGCTATAACATCACGGATGCTTGATTTTTTAGTGATTAGCATCATAATTCTATCAAATCCTAGTGCAAAGCCGCCATGTGGAGGTGCTCCAAATTTTAGAGCATCAAGCAAGAAACCAAACTTCTCTTGTGCTTCTTCTTCATCAATACCTAGAAGCTTGAAAACCTCTTCTTGAACATCTTGTTTGTGGATACGAATAGATCCACCACCGAGTTCTGTACCATTTAAAACGATATCGTAAGCAATAGACTCTATCTCTTCAATATCCTCTTTATCAGTATCTTTTGGTTGAGTAAAAGGATGATGAAGAGCTTTTACTCTTCCATCTTCTACCTCAAACATAGGAAAGTCCACTACCCAGACAAATTCGTAAGCATCTGGATCTGCTAAGTTCATCTTCTCATGCTCAGCTATATAGTTTCTAAGTCTTCCCATATAGTCCCAAACAGTCTTTTTATCTCCAGCACCAAAGAAGATTACATCGCCTACTTGAAGCTCGGTTCTTGCTATGATAAGGTTTATATCATCTTCGTTAAAGAACTTTGTAAGTGGGCCTTTTAGTCCATCTTCTTTCATTTGAAAGTAGCCCAAACCTTGCGCGCCAAACTCTCTTACAAAGTCTTCAAAACCTTTCATCTCTCTTTTTGAAAACACTAGATCTGCACCTGGAACTTTAAGAGCTTTTATACGGTTAGTATTTGGTTTTTTAGCAATGTTCGTAAAGATCTCGTTGTCACATCTCTCGAAAATATCGATAACATCTACCATTTTAAGGTCATATCTTAGATCTGGTTTATCAGATCCATAAAGTTCCATAGCATCGTTATAAGTTATGCGGTTAAATGGAGTGTTTACTTCGATGTTACAAGCTTTAAACATAGCGTGAAGTAGATCCTCTGCAACTTTTATAACATCTTCTTGATCACAAAAACTCATCTCAACATCGACTTGAGTAAATTCTGGTTGACGGTCTGCTCTTAAGTCTTCATCGCGAAAACATTTTGCTATCTGGAAGTAACGGTCAAATCCGCCAACCATAAGAAGTTGTTTAAAGAGTTGTGGTGATTGTGGAAGTGCATAAAACTCTCCACTATGAACACGAGATGGAACAAGGTAATCTCTTGCACCCTCTGGAGTTGATTTTGTAAGGATTGGTGTTTCAACTTCTAAGAAGCCATTTGCATCAAGAATATTTCTTGCAGCAATTGCCGCTTTTGAGCGAAGACGAAAAGTTTCATACATTGCAGGATCTCGAAGCTCTAAGTAGCGATACTTAAGACGTGTCTCTTCTCCAACATTGTTATCACCAATCACAAAAGGAGTAGCTGCACTTTTGTTCTCAATCTTTAACTCTTTAACTATAATCTCAATAGCCCCAGTTTTGAGTTTAGGATTTGTTAGTCCCTCTCCACGAAGCCTTACAACACCTTTTGCTATTAAAACAAACTCATCTCTAACGCTATCTGCAACCTTATGTGCATCTGGACCATCTTCTGGATCACAAGTTAGTTGAATAAGCCCTGTTTTATCACGAAGATCTATAAATATAATCCCGCCATGATCGCGATAACTATTTGCCCAACCAGTTAGAACAACTTCTTGTCCTACATTTTCTTCATTTAAATCTGTACAGTAATGAGTTCTCAAAATATAGAGTCCTATATAAAATTTTCGCGATTATAACGAAAGTAGCCTTATCAAAGACTAAGAGAAAAAACATCTACATTTTGCATGACAATTTGCAATGTTTTTATCTTTTTAACTACAAAAGTGTATAATCAAACAAATATTTTTAAATAAAGAGTTAATTTGCAAACAAGTAACATAAAAAAAATAGGCGTACTACTTCGACCATCAACACCTGAGCTAAAGAACAGTTACTATAAATTAGAGAAGATTTTTAAAAAGTACGATATCGATGTTTATGTAGATAGCATAAGCGCTGGGATGATTGATGTTATGGGAATGGAGTTTGAAGCTATGTGTCAACATGTAGATGCCATAGTAACTCTAGGAGGGGATGGCACTCTTATCTCAGCGGTTAGAAGATCTTTTAAGTTTGGGATTCCTGTTTTAGGAGTTTATGCCGGAAGCTTAGGCTTTTTAGCAGATGTAAACTTAGATGAATTAGATGAGTTTGTAAAAAAGATGACCCAAAACAAGGTAAGGGTTGATGAGAGATCAGTTTTAGAAGTCAAAATCGTTGGTAAAAACAAAGAGTTAGAAACTAATGCTTTTAACGATATGGTTCTCACTCGTTCAACTATCTCAAATATGATTCATATAGAAACATTAGTAGATGCAAAGCCTTTTAACACCTACTATGGTGATGGAGTGGTAGTCTCAACCCCAACGGGATCTACTGCTTACAACCTCTCTTGCGGTGGTCCTGTAATCTTTCCACTAACAGAAGTTTTTGCACTTACACCAATCTCTGCGCACTCACTTAGCCAAAGACCAGTAGTCTTACCAGGAAAGTTTTCTATAGAGATGAAAACACCACAAAATAAGGCTTTAGTCATCATAGATGGGCAAGATATGCATGAGATAGAGCAGGGTGATAGCGTTCATATAAAACTAGCATCTGCAAAGGCAAAACTCATTCATAGAGAAGAATTTAACTACTTTGAAGTTCTAAAGCAAAAGCTAGGCTGGGGTGATCATAGATGATAGAGAGATTTTATCTAAGAGATTATCTAAGCTTTAAAGAGATTGAGTTAAATACAACTAAAGGACTCGTTGTTTTTACAGGTCCTAGTGGAAGCGGAAAATCAATCCTTATGAAGTCAATTCTTTCATCATTTGGAGTTGAGTCTTGTGATGCATCTCTATGTGAGTCAAGTGTAAACTGGCAACTTGAGATGGATGATATTGGGATAGAAAATGAAGAGATAAACATCTTTAAACAGTTAAAAAAAGAAAAAGCTAGATACTTTATAAACAATCAAAGTCTCTCTAAAAAAGCTATAGCGGATCTTAGTTTTGGCTACTTAAGACATCTAAGTCTAAAAGACTATAGTGACTTTGAAGATGCAAACCTACTCTCTATCTTAGATCTAAGGGTAGAGAAGAGTTCAAAAGATATAAAGAGTTTAAAAAAGAGTTATAGAGACTCTTTTTTAAAGCATGCACAAGTAAGAACTGAGCTAGATCTCATTGAAGAAGAAGAGAAAAGAATAGTAGAATTAAAAGAGTTTGCATCGTTTGAGATAAATAAGATCCAAGAGATAGATCCAAAACCATCAGAAGATGAAAAGTTGCTTGAGATAAAAAAAGATCTATCAAAAAAAGAGAAACTTCAAGAGAGCATAGAAAAAGCTAACACTATCTTTGAGAGTGAAAACTTTGTTAGCTCAACTCTAAATTTGCTTGATAATAACAGCTCCTTTTTTGATGATGCAATGAATGAGTTAAGAGCTATTTTTGATAGTGCAGAGGCAAGATTTAATGAGCTTGACGATGTTGATATTGAAGAGGTGTTAAACCGTATAGAAGAGATTAGTTGGCTAAAAAAGAGATATGGAAGTATAGAAGAGGCGCTAGAGTATAGAGAGCAAAAAGCTCTTGAGTTGCAAAGATATGAAAATATAGAGATAAACAAAGAAGAGCTGACAAAGCAAGAGATGAGTTTAAAAAAGGAAATACTTACTTTAGCAGATAAAATATCTAAGTTAAGAGAGTCTCAAATAGGCGCGTTTGAGAGAGATCTAAACAGGTATTTAAAAGAGCTTTATTTAAGAGATGCTCAAATTAACATAAGTAGATGTACTCTCAATCCTAATGGGCAAGATAAAATAGAGATAAAGTTAAACAGTACAGATCTACAAAAAGTAAGTACAGGAGAGTTCAATAGGCTAAGACTTGCAATTTTGGCTTTAAAATCTGAATTCATGAATAAAAATGGTGGGGTTTTGATGCTTGATGAGATAGATGCAAACCTTAGTGGAGAAGAGTCTATGAGCGTTGCAAAGGTTCTAAGACAACTATCAAAACACTTTCAAATCTTTGTTATCTCACATCAACCGCAATTAACTTCTATGGGAGAACAACATTTTTTGATATATAAACAAGGTGATGAATCAAAGGTAAAAGAGCTTAATTTTAATGAACGAGTAGATGAGATAGCAAGAATTATAAGTGGAGAGAGTGTCTCAGTTGAGGCTAAAAACTTCGCAAAAGAGCTTTTAGAAGTAAGTCGATGTGCTTTGTAATCTCTTTTATACTTTTAGTGCTAAGCTATAATCTTTTTATGGCTTCAAACTTATTTTTAGCATTAGCTTCACTTTTGGGAGCTATCTTTTTCATATATCTGATGTTAAGAAACATCATAAGAGTTAGAGAGATAAAAAAGGGTAAAAAATGATAATAGATACACATATTCACCTAGATAATGAAAGATACAAAGATGACTTAGATGAAGTCTTAAATAGAGCTAGAGTTGCAAAAGTAAAGAGATTTATCATCCCAGGAGCTGATCCAACTACCTTAGAGAGAACTCTTGAAATTGTAGATGCCAATAGTGATGTTTACTTTGCAGTAGGTGTACATCCTTATGATATGGCTTCATTTAATGATCTTGATTTTGAAAAATATGTTGGACATGAGAAGTGTGTAGCTATTGGAGAGTGTGGGCTTGATTATTTTAGGCTTGAGGGAAGTGATGAAGAAAAATTAAAAGAAAAAGAAGAACAAAAACGAGTCTTTAGAGCTCAAATAGAGCTTGCAAAAAAGTATAAAAAACCTCTAATAGTTCACATTAGAGAGGCTTCAAGAGACTCAAAAGAGATACTATTAGATCTTGGTGCTGCACAAGTTGGTGGTGTACTTCATTGCTACAATGCTGATGAAGAGTTGCTCTCGTTGTCCAAAGAAGGTTTTTACTTTGGAATTGGAGGAGTTTTGACTTTTAAAAATGCAAAAAAATTGGTAAATGTCTTAAGTAAAATCCCAAAAGAAAAACTTCTTATAGAGACAGATGGACCCTATTTAACTCCATCACCACATCGAGGAGAGAGAAATGAACCGCTCTATACAATATTTGTAGCACAAAAGATCTCTGAACTATTAGGTATACCACTTCATGATATAAAAGAGCTAACTACGCAAAATGCCCTAAGACTCTTTACTTTACGCTAATTTAATCTTTTTTTAGATAAAATCTAGACTTTAAATTTAAAATTAGAGTACTCAATGATAAGATTTTTTCTACTACTACTTTTGCCAATCTTCCTAAACGCGAATTTAACATATGTTTTCAACCACAATAAAGAGGTAGCTCTTTTAGAGTCCTTCGATATAGATGCTTCATTTCTTTATGATCCTATCATGAATCAAATGAAAGCTCAAAAGTTAAACATTGATAAAAATCAGCACTTTTTTAAAGCTATGGATGAGGCTTATACTTTTATTCCATCTATCAAAAGTATTTTAACAAAACATGGTGTTCCAGCAGAATTTTTGTATCTTGCTATGGCTGAGTCAAACTTTTCTACTCGTGCATATTCTCCAAAAAGAGCATCTGGACTTTGGCAATTTATGCCAGCAACTGGAAAACTTTATGGGCTAAAAATTGATGAGTATGTTGATGAGAGACGAGATCTTATAAAGTCAACTGAGGCAGCTGCGAAGTATCTCTCTCACTTACATAAAAGATTTGGTAAGTGGTATTTGGCAGCTATTGCTTATAATTGTGGTGGTGGAAGACTAAATCAAGCTATAAAAAGGGCTGGAAGTGATGACTTGGCTGTTTTACTTGATCCAAAAAAGAAGTACATTCCAAGAGAGAGTAGATTTTACATAAGAAAGATAGTAGCTCTTGCTATGATAGGTTATGATGAGCAGTTTTTAATGAGCAGTGAGTATGAACATCTACTAAATCGTGCAAATGCCTACTCTATCTCAACTGTGCAACTCTCAAGAGGTGACTCTATAAAAAGACTCTCTAAAATGGTAGGTATTCCACTCAATGAGCTTAAAAAACTAAATCGTCAGCTCAAATATGACTTCGTGCCACCTTACGCTTCAACTTATGACATTTATATTCCATATATAAAACTAAATGAGTTTAAACAAAAGTATAAATCTGAACCTATGAAAAACATCTATAAAGTCCATGTAGTAACAAAAGGAGATAACCTCTCTGCTATAGGTGCAAAATATGGAGTTTCATACAAGGTTATAAAAGATTTTAACAATCTAAAATCATACAGATTAAGTCTAAAACAAAGACTTGTAATCCCAATAGAAACAAGCAACAAAAATAAAAAAGTAACTTCACAGCACTACTATATGGTAAAAGCAGGAGACACATTAGAGTCTATTTCTAAAGCTTATAGAGTCAGTGTACAAAGTATAAAGCTTCAAAATCATTTAAACAGCAGTTTTATAAAAGTAGGCGATAGGTTAAAGATAAATGAATAAACTCTTATATCTTGGGCTTATCTTTTTAGTTTTACTCTTTAGTGCTTGTAGCACTAGAGGTCAGAGAGTATATAGTTCACAAAGCTATTCACCTGCAAAATCTTACTCTTCAGATAGAAGTCATCATAGCTCACAAATGGATAAAAAAACCTACTCACATCCAACTATGAGACCATATGTGATTCGTGGAATAAGATACTATCCAACTGTTGTAAGTGTTGGTGATAGATTTGAAGGTCGTGCTAGTTGGTATGGACCAAAATTTCATGGCAAGCATACATCAAATGGTGAGATTTACAATATGTACGACATGACAGCAGCTCATAAAACTCTACCTATGAACACTATAGTAAAAGTTACAAATAAAACAAATGGTAAATCTATAGTTGTAAGAATTAACGATAGGGGTCCTTTTGTAGATAACAGAATCATAGATCTATCAAAAACTGGTGCATCTAAGATAGATATGATAGCAGCTGGAACTGCTCCTGTATCACTTGAGATCTTAGGCTTTGAGACCAAAGGTAAAAAGAAAATTCCAAGTAAAAAAGAGCTCAAGCAATTGCCTCAAAAAGAGATTGTTAGTGAGTTTGCTCTTCAAATAGCATCATTTTCAAAAATCGAGGGTGCACTTAAAATGCAAGAGATGCATGATAAAACAGATGGTTATAGAACTATTATAAAAGATGTAGAGAGTGATAGAGGAAGACTTTTTAAAGTTTGGCTAAAAGGCTTTAAGAGTGAAGAAGAGGCAAGAGACTATAAAGCGCAGGGGCATTTTAAAAATGCTTTTATTGTAAGAGAGGATTAGAAACATGATAAGTAAAAGTAGAAAAACAAAAGAAACAGATATCACAATTTCATTAGAGTTATATGGAAATGGAAAGAATAAGATAGATACGGGAGTTGGTTTTTTAGATCATATGTTAGAGAGTTTTTCTAAACACTCACTTATAGATCTAGAGATACAGTGTAAAGGTGACACTCACATCGATGATCATCATAGCGTTGAAGATGTTGGTATAGTTTTAGGCTCTCTTGTTGCTGATGCCTTATATCCTGTTAAAAATATTGAAAGATTTGGTAGTGCAAATATCGTAATGGATGAGGCTTGTGTATCTTGTGATCTAGATCTTAGCAACAGACCATTCTTGGTTTATGAATCAAATGTGACGGGTAAAGTTGGCAATTTTGATAGTGAACTTGTAGAAGAGTTTTTTAGAGCATTTGTTCTCAACGCTAGGATTAGTGCTCATATAATCTCGCTTAGAGGAAAAAATAGACACCACATCATTGAAGCTTCTTTTAAAGCTTTAGCTGTTGCTATTAGAAGAGCTACAGTTAAAAATGACAGAGTTGGTATTCCTAGTACTAAAGATGTTTTATGACAAAACTTATAGTCTTGGATGTTGATGGTTGTTTAAGCGATGGTAAGCTTACATACTCAAGTAATGGCGTTGAGACTAAAAGTTTTAATGTAAAAGATGGGCTTGCTATTAGCTCTTGGATAAAGATGGGAAACCATGTGGCTATCATCACAGGGAGAAAATCTAGCATAGTTAAAAGACGAGCTAAAGAGCTAGGCATAAAACATCTCTATCAAGGTGTAAAAGATAAACAAAAAATATTAAAAGAGGTAGTTGACTCTCTAGGGCTTAACTTGTATGAAGTAGCAGCCATTGGTGATGATTTAAATGACTACCATATGTTGTGCCTTGTAGGAAAAAGCTTTACTCCAAGTGATGGAGTTAAAGAGATAAAAGAGATAGTAAAAAGAGTTTTGAGCAAAAATGGTGGCGATGGTGTGGTTAGGGAGATGATTGATCTATTGGTTGATGAGAATGACCAAAGAGAAGAATTTATGAGAGTTTGGATATAGGAAATATTTTGAATATTAATGCTTTTTTTATCCTTATTTTTATTGGCTTGATTATGATATATGTCGGGTTTAAACCTCTAAATATAGCAAAACAAGACTTTAAAGATGTTCCTCTCTTTGAGCTTGAATCTTTTGTTTTACATGAGCTAAATCAAGAAAAACTTATCACAATTATGAAAGGTTCTAAAGCTAAAAGATTTGCTGATAAATATAGAGTTATAGATATAGACTATACAGATAATTCAAAAGAACTTCTTGCAAATATAAGATCTGATATTGGACTATATAGAGACAAAAAAGATATTATTAATCTAGTTGGAAATGTTATTTACAATAGAGAAGATGGTTTAGTTTTTGAATCACAAGAAGCCATTTACAACAAAAAAGAAGCTATAGCAGAGACTCAAAAAGATTATATAATGTATAGAGAGAAAAATGAAATTATTGGAACTTCTTTGGTTTACAATAATACAAATGGTAAAGTAAAGTCCAAAAATGTAATTGCTATATATCAAATAAAAGAGAGATAATTATGAAAATTTTAATGGTTTTAAGTCTATTTTTAGCGTCTTCTTTAATTTCACAAGAGTTAAAGATAAAAGCTGACCAGTTTAATGGAGATGAAAAGAGTGGAATTTCTATATTTACTGGAAATGTAAATATAATAAGAAAAAATGATGAACTAAATGCCACAAAAGTAACAGTACACACCGATAGCGCTCATCAACCTCAAAAATATATAGCAGTAGGCAATGTCTCTTTTCATATAGAGACAAAAGAGGGCTCTTTATATCAAGGCGTGGCACAAAAAGTTATTTATATGCCAAATATAAAAGAGTATCATTTTTTTACGGATGTACATTTAAAGCAACTTAATGAAAAAAAAGAAATTATTGGCGATGAAGTTGTACTTAAAACTATTGAGGGCAAAGCCTATGCTAAGGGTGCAAAAAAAGAGCCTGTTATAATGATATTTAAGATTGAAAATAAAGAAAACAACGCAACTAAAGATAAAGAAGAAAAATAATATGATAGAAATTGTTGATGCAAAATTTATAACATCTGCTCCAAATATAGAAGCAGCACCAGAGACACAAGAACAAAATGAAGTTGTCTTTATGGCTCGCTCAAACGTTGGTAAAAGCTCACTTTTAAATGCTCTTACAAACCATAAAGGACTTGCAAAAGTTTCATCAACTCCCGGAAAAACAAGACTTATAAACTACTTTGATGTCACTTTTATAGATAGAGAAACAACTGAGAAAAAAATAGCTAAGTTTGTGGATCTACCAGGTTTTGGTTATGCCAAAGTTTCAAAATCAATGAAGCATGAGTGGGAGAAAAATTTAACTGATTATATCTCTAAAAGAGAGCAGATTAAGCTATTTGTTCATCTCATTGACTGTAGACACTCTGATTTGGAGATAGATGCTTCTGTAAGTGAATTTTTACTTGCAAATATTAAAGAAAATCAAGTCATACTTCAAATCTTTACAAAGATAGATAAACTAAATCAAAAAGAGCAAAACGTACTAAGACAAAAGTTTCCTAACTCTATGATGGTATCAAGCTCAAAGAAAAAAGGAATGCAAAAAGTTATAACTACTATTTATGAGATTTTATATGAAGAAGATGAAGTATGATAACTTATAAAAAGGCAAGACTAAGTGATATTGCAACTATGCAAAAACTAGTTCTTCCTGAGATAGAATCAGGAATAATCTTAAACAGAAGCAGTGATGAAGTTGCTACAAATATCCGCTCATACACACTATGTTTTGATGGAGATGAACTTTTAGGTTTTTGCGCTTTGCATATTCATACCGAGTATTTAGCAGAGATAAGATCTCTTATCGTAAAAGAGGGTTTTAGAGGTCAAAAAATAGGAGAAAATCTAGTTAAAACATGTGTAGAAGAAGCCCAAAACCTAGGACTTCAAAAAGTTTTATGTCTAACATATAGACAATCTTTTTTTGAGAGATTAGGCTTTGTAGAGATCCCAAAAGAGTCCCTTCCCGAACATAAAATTTGGGCTGATTGTATCAAGTGTAAACATTTTCCAGTATGCAACGAAGTATCTCTAATCAAAACTCTTTAGCACCATTTATCTATGTAGCACTCTTTGTAGTCTATGAGAGTCTAAGTAGCATATATCTCTTCTTGCCCCCGCTCTTTGGGGTGCTTTTTCTACTCTTTGCTGATGCATTAAAAAAAGAGGACTCACTCTATATCTTTTTAACTGCTTTTTGTTTGATTATCTTTGAATCTCAAATGGGATATCCACTATTTAGCTCTATCATCTACTTAGGTTTAGTGTATAAATTTATACTTCCAAAACTAAAGAAGAATTTTAGCTGTAACTCATGTATAAAAGCCTCTTTTGTGCTACTTTCTTATCTAGGCTTTTACCTCTTTTTAACAATACTTTCAAATGTGTTTTTATTACCTATGCCACAGTTAAACTACTACATCATCTACTATATAGTCATAGAGTTTTTTATAGTGAGCATCTTATGAAAATCAAGTTTATTATTGCTTTTTTTGCCATCACTTGGTTAACTCTTGTTGTTCGTGTATTTTTTTTAGCCGTAGAATCAAACAGTTATTATGAAAAGCTTTCTTATTCAAACACTATCAAAAATGAGCAAATAGCACCTGTAAGAGGTGAAATTGTAGATAGGAACAATAGACCAATAGCTATAAATAAACTTGGGTTTAAGATTCAACTTCGCCCGCATTTAAGGCATCAGAGCAATATTGAAGAGTTCGATCAAGAGATAGATAACTTAGTAAAACTTATCCCATCTCTTAACAAAGAGACTCTTATAAAAAATTATATAAAAAAAGACTCTTACTATAATCATAATTTCATAGATATAGTGCACTTTATATCTTATGAGGACATTATGCCGGTATATTCAGTTTTAAGTCTTAGAGAAAATATATGTATAGTACCAGCACCAAAAAGATTTTATCCTTATGAAAATATAGGTGCGCATATCATAGGTTATGTTTCTCGTGCAAATAAAAAAGATGTTCAAGAAGATGAGTTACTTGAACTTATTGGTTATACTGGAAAATCAGGCTTAGAGAAGTATTACAACACTTACCTTCAAGGAATACCGGGACAAAGAGAGGTAAAGGTAAACGCTAACAATCAAGAGATAGAGGAGCTTTCTTATGAGAGTGCTGATGAAGATAGAAAATTAACTCTAAATATAGATATAGAACTTCAAAAATATATCTCTTCGCTTTTTGAGGGTAAGGCCGGAGCAGTTGTAGTAATGGGAGTAGATGGTGCCATACTCTCAGCTAGTAGTTTTCCAGAGTATAGCCTAAATACTTTTGTCTCTGGGATATCATATGATATGTGGGATAAGCTCTCAAATAGTCTTGATAAACCATTTACAAACAAGCTAGTAAATGGTCTTTATCCCCCTGGATCTGCTATTAAAATGGGCTTAGCACTTATCTATATAACAACAGATTTAGATGAGTCATGGAGTGTTGACTGTAGAGCATCAATGCCACTTGGAAAACGTGTTTTTAGATGTTGGAAGAAAGGAGGGCATAGACAAACTGGACTTATTAAAGCTATCAGAGAGAGTTGTGATGATTATTTTTATAAAGGAAGCTTACAAGTTGGTATAAAAAAAATGAGCGATGGACTTATGAGATATGGACTTGGCAAAAAAACTGGGGTAGATTTGCCAAATGAGTTTATTGGGATAGTTCCATCTCGTGAATGGAAAAGAAAAAAATATAATAGACCTTGGTTTATAGGTGAAACTGTAAATACTTCGATAGGTCAGGGTGATTTTTTAACAACTCCTATACAAATAGCACAATTTACTGCTCTTATGGCTACTTCCAAGCTTCCTACTCCACACTTTGCAAAGTATGTAGGAGACGAAGAGTACAAACCTGAGCCTATAGATGTTTTGACATCAGATGAGATTGATAAACTTCCTCTTATACAAAGATCTATGTATGAGGTATGTAATCATCCAAAAGGAACAGCTACACACTATCTAAGTTCTAAAGTAGATATAGCCGGAAAGACTGGAACAGCTCAAGTTATTGGAATCATGCAAGATATTGAAGATAGAGTTTTAGAGCATGATATGGAGTACTATACTCGTTCTCACGCATGGTTTACAAGTTATGGACCATATAAAAATCCTCAGTATGTAGTTTTGGCGATGGTTGAGCATGGTGGACATGGTGGATCTGCAGCAGGAGAGATAGTATCAAAAATATACAATAAGCTCTTAGAGCTTAAGTATATAGAGAAATAAAAACTTCGTTGTTACACAACTGCATTCTGAATAAAAAGAGCTAAAATGATTAGTAAAAAGATTGCTCCTGCTTTATTGTAGAGTCTGTTTGCTAAGATAAATACTAGCGAAATTGATGCTGCTATCATTATTAACATATCAAACTTTGTAGCTACTAGATCTACTGTGAGTGGATTTACAAGAGATGCAGCACCTAAAACCATTGAGAAGTTTGCAACATTTGAGCCTATAATATTTCCTATGCTCATCTCTGCATTTCCTTTTTTTATAGCTACTATTGAGACTACTAACTCAGGTAAAGAAGTTCCCAAAGAGATTAAAAAAATCCCTATAATCCACTCACTCACACCAAAAGTTCTAGCTATATCCGTACCACTCTCAACAACAAAGTTAGCACCACCTATTGTTAATGTAAAACCAACAATAAGAAGTAAAATAGGCTTAGTCCACTGAAATTTTTCCTTAGTAAGCTCTTCTTCTACACCTAAATCTGCTTTTGGATCATTGAACAAAAATATCAAGTAAGATACCATCAAAAGAAGATATAAAATCCCATCAACTCTTCCAATAACTCCATCTTGAACCATTAGAAAAAAGAAGATCAATGGTACTATTATCCAAGCACTATCAAGTAAAAAAAGATCTCTTTTTGGATACATTTTTTTACTGATAAAAAATACTACACCTAAAACTAGAGTGATATTAAAGATAACACTTCCAACAACATTTGCAACTGCCATATCGCTCTTGTCTTGCGAAGCTGCTGCCATAGATGCTGCCATCTCAGGTAGAGATGTTCCAAATGCTACAAGCGTTGCGCCTATAACAAAGTGAGAGATATTAAAATGCAGAGCAATTCTCTCTGACTCTTTTATAATAAAATCAGCCCCATATATAAGAGCACCCATTGCAGCTATAAAAATTATAAAATCCATTATTATCCTTGTGTTCTAACTATTAAACTATCTGGAAGATTAAACTCTTTTATAAGCCTAATCTCTTCTTCTCTCATCTCACCACTGTCTACTTCATGGTCATAGCCTAAAAGATGCAAAATACCATGGATAAAAAGCAAAACTAACTCATCATCGCTAGAATGTCCTAGATCTTTAGATAGTTCTAGAACATGAGGTGCTGAGATGACTATACTTCCCAAAGGACTCATAGGCATCTCTTCATATGGGAAACTTAAAACATCAGTCGGAGAGTCAATTCCTCTATGCGCTTTATTGATCTCTTGGATCTCTTTTTTATCTGTAATAATTAGCTCTATCTCTTTATCTGTGAGGGTTATTGCGATGGTATTTAAAAACTCTTCATTTACATTTAGAGTAGTTTTATTGTCAATGTCAATCATAAGTGGGATTATATCTAATGCGGCTTATATTTTGTCAAAAACAGGCAGAAATTTCTGCCTGAATCTTTAAGTTAACCAGTAATGTTTAAGTTTTTACCCATACCAGTTTTTTGAGCATTCATCTCTTTAGATAGCTCATTTGCACTCTCAAGAACTTTCATAACTTGTTGTTCTTGTACTTCTAATGCTTTTTTCATAGGATCTTTTCCTTCTACAGGAGCTGTCGCTGTAGATGGTGTATTTGATGATACTTCCATTGTCTCTCCTTTGTTACTAAATTGCCTCATTATATACACAAAATCTTTGATTTAATATTAAAATATTTTTTACTTATGTTAAAATCATTTCTATGAAAATAAAAAATAAAAAAGCACTCTGTATTATGAGTGGTGGAATGGACTCGACTCTTAGCGCGTATATGATGAGAGAAGAGGGTTATGAGATAATTGCGCTGCATTTTAACTACTCTCAACTAACACAGAACAAAGAATTAGAGTGTTTTGAAGCCATATGTGATGATCTAGGGGTTTATAAGAAGTACAACTTAGATCTAGACTTTTTCTCTAAGATAGGGGCATCAGCTTTAATAGACAAAGAGATGGAAGTACCAACTAGTGGGTTAGGTGACGAAGTTCCCTCAACTTATGTTCCATTTAGAAATGGCATATTTTTAAGTATAGCAGCTGCCATTGCAGAAAAAGAGGGTGCTAGTGCTCTTAGCATTGGAGTTGTTGAAGAAGATGGTAGCGGTTATCCTGATTGTACAGATACCTTTATAAAAAGTATGCAAACTTCTATAAATCTTGGAACAAAAGATGAGACAATTCTAGAGATAAAAATGCCACTTGTGCATCTATCAAAATCACAGATAGTTCAAGCTTCCCTAGATCTAGCAGTTCCACTGCATCTGACTTGGAGTTGTTATAAAAATGAGCTAAAAGCTTGTGGAGTTTGTGATAGCTGTAGGTTAAGACTTCGTGGCTTTAAACTAGCTGGAGTAAGGGATCAAATTGCATACGAGTGAGATAAATTTTAAAGATCTAAGCATTCTACATGTTCATAAAAAAGCTCTTAAAAACAGCTATATAAGTGTTACAAACGACGCTAAAGTGATCTTAAAAACTTCTAGCAGATCTAAACTCTACATTGAAGATCTACTCACAAAAAAAGAAAGTTGGATAAGAAAACAACTTACAAAACAAGAACAAAACCCTCCAATAGAGATAAACCTAGAAGATGAAGTTTTACTCTTTGGAGAGATCTACAGTGTTGATGCTAAAGATGCTGAGATACTTCGTAACTACCTTTGCAACCTAAGAAAACCAACAAAAGAAAATATACTTAAATGCTATGACAATTTTTACAAAGAGTATGCAAAAAACTACTTAACTCAAAGAGTAGAACATTATTCAAATATTATGAATTTAAAATATAGTGAGCTGAGATTTAAAAAGATGAAGAGCAGATGGGGGAGTTGCAACTCCTTAAGAGTTATAACATTAAATACAAATCTTTTAAAATTATACAAAGAGCAGATTGATTATGTAGTAGTTCATGAGCTCGCTCATCTAGTTCATATGAATCACTCAAAAGCTTTTCACACCTTAGTTGAAAGGTATTTTAGCGAGGCCTTAAGAGTGAAAAAAGACATAAGAGAGAGAAAACTCTACTCTATGGACGCTTCAAAGTAACCCTTGTGGTATCTACTAGATGGTGACCAAAGCATCCAGCCACTTGCATTTGCATCCTCTGAGCCTCTTATCTGCTCAGTAATTTCAAATTTATTGTAAGCTCTTTTTTTATGAGCATAATCTTTAAAATACTGTAACCAAGGTCTGATACGTACTGCATCTATTGTATCATGTATGTTTGTTATACTTCGTCTAATAACTTCATAAGGGTGCTCTGATGGATGTTCAAAGTAAAAACTTCCACTAGCAAAACCAGATGGATAGAGCATTGGAGAGATATAATCACTATATTTTGCAAGTGAAGCAACACTTTGACCTATGCCAGTATCGCCACTCTCCCAACAAATATTTCCATAAGTATCAACGGAAATAAAAACCCCATATTTTCTTAGTCTATTTTTTGCTGAACTTAAAAAGCTCTCTATTGCGTTTAGACGATTTTCCTCTGTACTCTCTTTTTTTAGTTTAAGATTGGCTTTTGCAGGAAAACGAATATAATCAAAATTTATCTCATCAAAACCAACTTTAGCAGCTTCTTCGGCTATAGAGATAGTATAATCATGGCTTCTCTTATCAAAGGGATCAACCCACGCCATTTTGTCATGGTTTCTCCAGATAGTTCCATCTTCACTTTTTATGGCATAATCTTCATTATTTGCTGCTTGGAGTTCATCTTTAAAGACAACAACTCTAGCTATAAGATAGATATTTTTTGATTTCATAAGTTTTATAAAATCTTCTATGTTGCCTATAGTTCTATCTTTGCTCGCTCCATAATCATTTGCCTCTGCAAATTTAGTTCTAAAACTGGTTGAACCATATTCATTTTTCACATCTACCACAAGGGTATTTATCTCTGTTTTATCTATGATTTTTAAGGCTCTCGCAACTGTTTTTGAATGAATATTTGCACCCCAAAAAGTAAGATAGAGCGCTTTTACTGTTATTGGTTCTAGCTCTATAATACTTTGATTTTGATCTTGTTTAAAAGTATGTGGTCTATATCCATAAGCCTTAGCATGGTACTTATCTTCATCACTTACAACGGAGAAAAAACCATTTTCATCTGAGTAAAAATCTACTTTAGAATCACTGATCGTCACTTTTGCTATAGGTTGTAATGTATTTTTATCGACAATAGTTCCATCAAAGGAAGCTAGAAGTAGGGTGTTTAAAAAAGTAGTTAGAAATAGTAATTTTCTCAAAGTTAGTAGTCCGCATTTTAATCTTAAAAACAAAGAGCAAAAACTATACCCCTTGCTTTAGAGATGCGATTATACTTTATCTTTCATTTAGAAAATAACGAAGGCTTGCATCACTCCACTCGCGTGAGAGTTTTAGGTGTTTCTCTATAGATGAATAAACCCTTTTAAAGTCTTCACTTTTAACACTTTGCTCTGAAATGACTTCTTTTAGGGCTACTTTTGCAGCTTTTATTACATCTTCTGGATATCTATAAATATCTATGTTTAACTCTTTTAATTTTGCAAGAGCATTGATGTTTTGCGAGTGAAATTCATAAGTCATGCTTGAGTTTAACTCACTAGCAGCAACTTCTATCATCATCTGATGTTCATGTGGAAGTTTACTCCATGAGTAGTTGTTAAAAGTCAGTTCTAAAATAGATCCTGGCTCATGCCAGCCAGAGTAGTAGTAGGGCGCAACTTTGTAAAAGCCCATCTTGATATCTAACGCAGGTCCTACCCACTCAGTCGCATCTATGATGCCTCTCTCTAATGCCGTATAGATCTCTCCTGCTGGAAGTAAGATCGGATTTACACCCATCTTGGCGTAGACTTCACCAGCAAGTCCTGGCATTCTCATCTTAAGCCCTTGCATATCAGCTAAAGAGTTGATGGGTTTTCTAAACCATCCGCCCATCTGAATGTTGGTATTGCCTCCTAAAAAAGGGTAGAGATTGTACTTTGCATACTCTTCTCTCCAAAGTTCTAGTCCACCACCATGAAACATCCATGAGTTGATCTCCTCTGCACTAAAACCAAAAGGAATACCACTAAAGAGAGAAAAAGTAGAGTTTTTCCCCTTCCAGTAGTATGGACCTGAGTGAAAAGCGTCTATCTGACCGCTTGAACAGGCATCAAAGACCGCAAGCGCTGGAACAAGAGTATTTTTAGGGTAGAGTTTTATATTTAGAGATCCAGAGCTAATCTCTTTTACTCTCTTTGCAAAACTCTCAACTCCAGTACCTATAATAGAGAAGTGCGCTGGCCAAGAAGTAGCTAGCTTTATGCTTGTTTTTTTGTTTTTGTTGATGTTGAAATTTTTAATCTCATCGCTTGATTTTTTTGGATGCTTATTATAGTCTATAGCTTGGCGGTTGCTCTCATTACATCCACTAAGTGCCAGAGATGCAGATGCTAGAGTTATACCAGTTATAAAGTCTCTTCTGTTCATAACGCTTTAAACTAACTTTTCTTGTGTAACTATAATGCCATCACCATCTGCGTAGATATAGTCTCCATCTTCAAAACCAATCCCACCAAAAGAGAGATGCACGCCTCTCTCTGACTCTGTAACGGGGATATATTTTCTAGGGCAAACTCCAAGAGCATAGAGAGCTACAGGGATATCTTTTATCTGGAATGTATCACGAATATAGCCATTTACTATGATGCCAGCGTAGTTATTTTTATATGCAAACTTCATAAGGTTTTCACCCACAACGGCAAAATACTCCTCTCGCACATCAACAACCACAACCTTACCGCTCCCATCTTCATCACGAAGCATCTCCACAAGCCCAGCGTTGTTTTTATCAAGTTTTATAGTAACAACTTCACCTTGGCATCTTGATGCCCCACCGTAGTTTTTAAACTCAGGATCTAAAACCAAAACCTTATCAATATACTCATCACAAATATCTGCTGTAAAAAAATCCATTTCTCTTCCTAAAAATCTTTATTGTTTGTATTATAACCTTATTTTTATTTAAGAGTTTGTCAAATATTACAGTGGCCACACAACAAGCAGCATTGGAATGCTGATAACAACTATGAGAATCTCAAGCGGTAGTCCCAGTTTCCAGTAATCACCAAACCTGAAGCCGCCCGGTCCTAGAATTAGCGTATTGTTTTGGTGACCGACAGGGGTTAGAAATGCACAGGAAGCGCCAATTGCCACTGCCATAAGAAAAGAGTCGGCACTAACCCCAAGTGCTGATGCTGTACCGATTGAGATCGGGCACATTACTGCTGCGGTGGCAACATTGTTCATCAGGTCGGAAAGAAACATTGTAATGACTAGAATTAGTGTCAGACCGATAACGGCGTTGCCGTATGCGACTTTTTCGATGATTAAGCGTGCAATTAGGTCAGCAGTACCGGTAGAGTCCATTGCACCAGCCACAGGAATAAGCGTTGCAAGCAGCACGATTACCGGCCAGTCTATGGACACATATATGTCGCGCAGTGGTACTGTCCGAAGAGCCATTGATGCAAGTACACCTATTGCAAATGATATTGACGCTGGTAATAGTCCAAAGGCTGCAACAACAACAGCTAGTGCCATGATTATGCCGGCTTTTAAGGCTTTACTCTTGTCTGGGATACGTAAATCGCGCTCGGCAAGTGGTACACAGCTATAGTCGGCGGCAAATTCCGAGACCGCCTCAGGTGAACCCTGCATTAGTAGCAGATCACCGGCTTCAAGGCGAGCTGTGCGCAGGCGTCTGATGGAGAGTTTACCACTACGCGAGAGACCCAACAGGTTTAGATTGTAACGTGTTCGCAACTGGATGTTGCTCGCAGAGCGTCCACTCAGAGGAGAGCCTGGCAGAATGGCGAGTTCTCTTAGTACGATTTCGTCTGAGATTGAGGTATTTTCCTTCTCCTCTTCCTCCTCAATGTTTACTGCATCTCTATCTTTATCGCTATTTTTTATCTCATCTTCTTTTTCTGGTTCTACGGCTTCCTCCAACTTAAAGCCCAATGTAGAGAGGGCATCAGTAAGATTCTCGGCATCTGCTTCAAGTATCAGAATGTCTCCTGAGAGCATTTTACGCCATTGGTCTGGTGCTGTAAGGCGGACATCGTTACGAATCATGCCAATGACTTGTGTGTCGCTCTCATCTAGCACAGCTTCGACTTCACGCAAGGTCATGCCTACAGCTTTGCTGTCTTCTAGTACCCGCGCTTCAGTGATATAGGCGCCTGATTCGAACCCTTCGACTCCGGCTTGCTTGCGTGCCGGAACAAGGCGCGGGCCCAGTAAGAGTATGAAGGCTAACCCAGCTAAGGCGACAGGTAACCCAACTTGAGTGAAGTCGAACATGGAGAAGCTCTCAGAGCCAGTCTCTGCGCGAAAACCAGCGACAATCATGTTTGGCGGAGTACCAATCATCGTTGTCATGCCACCAAGTATGGTGCCAAAAGCCAGTGGCATTAGTGTCTGACCAGGAGTTAGGTTTAAGCGCTTTGCCATTTGTATGGCTACGGGCATCAACAGTGCCATTGCACCGATGTTGTTCATGAAGGCTGAGAGCACCGCCCCTAGTCCTATCAGCGCAGCCATGCTAAGTGTGGCACCTGCTTGTGTTGGCAATACGGTACGCGTCAGTGCGTCCACCACGCCTGAAATCTGTAAACCACGACTAAGTACCAAAACACAGGCAACAGTAATAACGGCTGGATGACCAAAGCCTGCAAAAGCTTCGAGCGGCGGTACCAAACCAGCCAGCACGCATGCCAATAGTGCACCGGCACCCACCATGTCGTGGCGCCAACGCCCCCATAGGAACATAGCCACCGTTATGGTCAAAATCGTCAGTATCAATATCTGGTCAGTCGTCATATGTTTAGTCCATGTCCCTGCTGTTCGCTAGTTATGTGAGAGTAGATTATCCCTATGAATGAATCTCCACTTTTTACTATTACTACTTTTAAATCAAAGATTTTGAAAGATTAAGTATTGATTATAGCTTCATTTTTCTCTATTTTTGTCTGAATATTTATAAAATGTTCTTCAAACCTTTTAGAGAGTTTCCAAAAACAGCAGAGCGATTAACTTCATGGTTGATAACATGATGACACACTGCTAAATCCACGCGTAATCTTATTGCATACCTATTAACATCAGTTTGATAGAAGAAAAATATCTCATAAAAGTGGAGATTTATTCAAAAAGATGTAGCTGACACAATCTGTCTACAATTTACTTCATAGATAAGTTTACTTATTCAATATTAGATTTTATTATATCACTTTAGCTTGTGTAATAATTCGGCTAGTTCACTAGTATTGTCGTCATCATTATTTTCATTATTACTGCTGTTTTTATTTCTAGTTAGTTTTTTACTTATTGTAAAACACTCCCATAATCCTTTATGAACCTCAATACCAACATTTTTATCAATATATCTATTACCTCTAAAAGAATATTTATATGTTAAAAATCCTGTTTCATCTAAAAACTTATTACCAATAATTCCTGTGTCATACATAGCATCTATAATTTTTTCAGTCTGTGGATGATCAAAATTACTATTTCTGATGATTCTAGCTTTTAATTCTATGTATGAAAATTCTGATTCATAATTTGTAAGTGTTTTTATAATAGACAATATTTCATCTTTATCAAGAATACTTACTAACTCTTCTTGTATTTCATCCCAAGAAGCATCAGAATATTTTTTTATTGCTTCTTTAAAAAAAGACTTATTAAATTTTTGACTATAAAAAGCTTCCTTTTGTAGAATATTCATAAGTCTAATAATATCCCGTGGTTTTAGCCATGTATTATTTAATAAA
Organism: Sulfurimonas sp.; assembly: GCF_023228785.1. GTDB lineage: Bacteria > Campylobacterota > Campylobacteria > Campylobacterales > Sulfurimonadaceae > Sulfurimonas. The sequence goes on along the minus strand of NZ_JALOAN010000020.1, from coordinate 5,210 downwards.
ACTTGTTCTGAATTATATATTCCTTCAACTAATTCTTCCTCAAACCAATAATCAAAAATTTCTTTATCTGATAGAGTTATAGATTTATTTATTATATTTATGTTTGAATTATTTTTCATAGAATATCTAATTTTTTTAAGAATAATTTGAATTAGAGGGTGTGTAATCGAATATTTATCATATTCCCATTGAATACAGATTCCCTTTGATTCTAGTAACTTATTTATTTCATCTCCAGCACTAAAAATATTATTTAATACTTCAGTTCTTACTGCTAAAGTTATAAAAATATTTTCTGAAAGTTTATTTATACTATTGACCATAATAATCAAATTTTTTATTAAAATTGAATCTTGAAAGTAGTTTTCTGACATTTTTGATGTTTCGAGTTCATCAATAAATATATAAAATTTATCTTTAAGGTTTTTTTGAATTAAATTTTGCAAAATATCAATTTTAATACCAGCATTAAATAAGTCATTATTCTCATCTATTTTCAAATCACTAAAATTTGTTCCTATTTCAAGTTCATGATTAGCAGATTGATATTTATACTTAACATTAATAATCTTAGTTAAAAAAGTTGACAACTTACTAAATAACGTATTTTTTGTATAAAAAATTAAGTTATCTTCTGTAGTTTCAATATTATTTTCTTTAATTATGATGCTTAAAATAAACCATTGCCAAAAAGCTTTTGAAGCTCTATTTTTATCATGTACACTTCCTAATAACTTTAAAAAAGTACTATAAATTAGAGTGTTATTTTTTATATCTTTAAAAAGTATTGAAATTGTCTTATTTTTTTCTTTATCAGCTTTATATTCTAGATATTTTAATAAAGACGTTTTTCCTGTTCCCTTATGTCCATAAATGTATGATTTTTCACCTTTTAAAAAACTTTCATAGTTAATTTTTTTATCTAAAAAAAACACATCATCTATGCTATTTTTAAAAATACCGTTAGATAAATCAAATTCATCTTTTCCCTCAATGTTTCCAAAGTTTAAGTCTTCAATCTTCATATAACAAAATCCTTTTATTCTTTAAGTTAGATATTGATTCAAAAAAAGCATTTTACCTTAATTAACTAGAAAACAACTAATTAAATCAGCACCTTAAAATCCCCCTCAACCATCTACATTTTAAACCCCACCTTACCAAACTTTTAAAAGATTTTTGATATCCTTGCAGCATAATAATAAATAGGCATGAAATAGCATGAAAGTAGTAACAGGCGTAGTTGGGAATGATATACATGTTGTGGCAAACAGACTCATCGAACTCTCTTTAAATGCAAGAGGTTTTGAGGTTTTTAATCTTGGGGTAAACACCTACTTAGAAGAGTTTTTTGATGCAGTAGTAGAAACTGGTGCAGAAGTGCTTCTTATCTCTTCACTAAATGGTGAGGCTGAGGGCTGGAGTAGGGAGATAAAACTGCTAAAAGCGAGTTATAAAAACCTAGACAATCTTGTGATGATGATAGGCGGAAACCTAGTAGTTGGAAGTGGCGATGCTGATGAGATAGTACCAAAGTATAAAAACTATGGTTTTGACCTTGTGTTCCATCAGGTGGACTTAAACACAGGACTCGACACTCTAGAAGAGTACTTAAAACAAAGAGGTATGAGATGAGCTTGCTTCAAGAAGAGAGAGAGATCATACTAAGTAACGAGTATGTTGACAACTTTGACTTTGCAGAGGTCGAAGAGTTTGTGAGAAATGCTAGTAAAGATCTCTTTATATCACATCATTTTAAGACAAAAACAAAGATGCTCGTTCAGCCTCGTGGCGGATTTCCTACATACAAAAAACAGTTTGCTCTAAATGAGTTCTTTGTAAATGCAAATGTCGATGTTCTGCCACTTACCATTGACTCAAATACAAGACTAAACGACTACGCAACAGCTAAAAAAATGCTTCGCCTTAGTGAAGAAAATGATGTAGATATGTTAAATGGCTATCCGCTTGTAAATCACGGCTACAGAACTACAAGAAAGATGATAACTCACTTTAACAAGCCCGTGAGCCTAAGGCATGGCACGCCAGATGCAAGACTCCTTATCGAGACTGCAATCGCATCTGGCATCTTCGAGATAGAGGGCGGTCCTATTACCTACTTACTGCCATATTCTAAAAACTTTCCACTAGATAAAGCCTTTTTATATTGGAAATATGTCGAGAAGATCTGTGCAAACTACTCTCGCTTAAATGAGCCAATAAACAGAGAATCTTTTGGACCACTAACTGCAACTCTTGTGCCTCCAGCTATCACTATAACCATACAACTCTTAGAGATGTTACTCTCACTAGAGGAGGGCGTAAAGTCCTTTTCAGTCTCTTTTTCTCAAACTGGATCTATGAACCAAGATATTGTTATGGGTGCGGTTATTAGAAAACTCTCCGCTCACTACGCAAAAGAGATAGGTTGCGAAGATGCAAGTATTCATTTAGTCTATCATCAGTGGATGGGAGCATTTCCGACTAACAAAAGCTTTGCAGAGCAACTTATAAATATGTCAACGGTCATAGCATCTATGGTCGGAGCGGACAAGATTATCACAAAAACAAGAGAAGAAGCTTCAGGCATTCCTACAAAAGAGGCAAATGCTGCAACGGTGGCAAATACGCAATATACACTTGGGATCTTAAATGGACTTCCAAAAATTGTAGATGAAGAGGAAGAAGAGATCTTAACTCTTGAAGTTCACGCCATAATGGAGGCTGTTTTTAATGATCCAGCCGACACTCTTTGGAGAAAGGTTTTTAACTCCATTAAGAGTGGCATCATAGATGTTCCATTTTCTCCGCACATTATTAACCATAACGAGATGATTACCATACGAGATGCAAAGAAAAATATTCGCATCATTAAACGAGGAAATGTACCCATTCCAGACAGATGCTACGAGTATGAAAAAGCACAGTGTGACCTCTCTAAGGACACTACAAGTATAGTAAATGATATCATCCACGACATAGGAATCATGCAATGAACAGACTCTTAATAGATGTAGGAAGTACCTACTTTAAAGTTAGCTCACAAGAGAATATCGAGCAACATTTTAGAGATTTTAACAAAGATATTTTAGACGATTTAAAGTTCAAATGTTCTAAAACTATAGAGTGCTATAAAAAAGATGATGTATATATCTGCTCCTCTGCAAATGGAGGACTAAGTACGCTTATCATCGGACTTACAAACTCTTTTTCTCTAAAGTATGCTAAAAATATCGCTTTTAACTCTGGCATTAACATCATAGAGAGTGTGATGTATCAAAACCTCGCTGATTACTCCATTCCAAGTGATTTGATAGATGTGGTTATTATAGTTGGTGGGATTAACACAAACAAGGATATCTTTAAAGATGATTTGTATGAATATTTAAAGATGCTAAACTACTCAAATATAGTCTTTGTTGGGTGTGAAAATGAAGCACAAAAGTTAGAAAAAAACATCCAAAATCTTGTGATATTACCTAATATCATAGATGAAAAGCTTCATATTGTAGAAGAAAACCTAAAAGAGTATCTTACAAATCTGTATCAGTTAGATATAGAGGGAAAAGAAGATATTAAAAACCTCTATGAGATCACAGCAAACCAGATCTACTCAACTCCATATATAGTAAACAAAACTCTTCCGTTTATCCATATAAAGTTTGGAGTGGTTGATCCTTTTATACTCATAGATATTGGCGGAGCTACAACAGATATACACTACTCAAAAGATCTAGTTGATGACAATATCGTAACTGAAAATGAGTATGATAGACTTGTATTTAAAAAGCTTGGAGTCTATAAGTCAAAAGAGTCTCTTATCTTTGCCGCACAAAATAATGAGTTTGTTTATGAACTTCTATCATATCTAAAGGTTACGGAGAATATTTTTAGTGATGAGAGCCAAAAGGGCACTAAGGTTTTGATGCAACTAGCCATTTTTTTAGTTCTTACAAAGATGTCACACTACAAACAATCATATATAAACCTAAAACTACTCTCTATAAACTCCATAGTCTTTACAGGTGGCATCACTAAGGTCTTATCTGCAAGTGAGATAGAAGAAATCATCTCATTTTTTTATAAGAAGATACTAAATTCACAACACAACCCAATGACAGTTCTAGATAGTAACTACGATATCTGGACTATTGGAGTAAAAGGAGATGACAATGTCAATTAACTCTATAAGAACGCTTATCGAAGATGGAGCGATTACACATCCTCAGAAAAAAGCGATAGTTTTTAATCAACAGAGCATTAGCTACAAAGAACTCTTAAGAAAAGTGGATCAAGTGGCTTACTATCTAAATGAGCTAGATCTACCAAAAGAGTCACGAGTAGGAGTTTACTCAAACAAAGGACTGGATCAAGTTATAGCAATACTTGCAATTCTCTCAACTCCATACATCTTAGTACCTCTTACTAAGCTTTTAAAACCACAACAAATTGAGTATATAATTGACGATTGTGACATAAAGTGCATCATAACTGACAAAGTAAAACTAGAGAACATAGAAGAGATTAAATTTGATGGTCATATTATTTCATATGAGACTACCTCTAGCGATATAGCCTCATTTGAGGAGATCTTTAAATACTATAACAAACCATATATTTGCAGTGTAAATGGACATCACAACGCAGTTATTACCTACTCTTTTGGACTCTCAGGAACTCCAAAAGGAATAGTGATCTCACATAGAAATCTCATAGATTCAGCTCGTGTTGCCTCACAATACTTAAAACTTAAAGAGAGTGATGTAATCTCTGGGATTCTTATCTTTAACCTAGATTATGGACTAAACCAGATCTTTAGCACGCTTTACAAAAGAGCTACTTTAGCACTTCATAGGTTTATACTTCCAGAGGACTTTTTTAACCATCTCATAAATGACAAAGTAACAGTTCTGCCTTTGATGCCTTTTAATATCACACAAATCTTTGAAATTGATAGAATCCCAAATCCAGAACTCTTTAACGATCTTAGAATCATCACTTCCTCAGGTGGAAATGTAAATGCTAAAATGATCAAAGAGTGCAAAAAAATCTTTAAAGAAGCAGATTTCTTTTCTATGCACGGATTAACAGAAGCATTTCGCTCAACATATCTTGATCCATCACAGATTGAGATAAGACCTGAGTCTATTGGAAAAGCTATACCTGATGTAGAACTCTTTGTAGTAAATGAAGAGGGAAAAGAGTGCAAA
>NZ_JALOAN010000059.1 GCF_023228785.1 Sulfurimonas sp. | reverse complement strand
AAGTTGAATTTAAAGCCTACTATAAAGATAGTGATGGATTGAAAGTGCAACACGAGAGAAGTAACTTTATCTTTGAAGATGGTGTCTGGTTATATAGAGATGGGGAGTTTTTAAACTCAAAAATAGGACGAAATATCTTGTGTCCTTGTCAAAGTGGTAAAAAGTATAAAAAGTGTTGTAAACACACTTAGTTAAATCCACACCCTCAAAAGGTGTGAAAATATCTATCTAGCTTCTTTTATAGCGTCGAGAGCAGCTTCGTAGTTTGGTTCAGCAGTTACTTCTGGTACTATCTCTTTATAGACTATAGTTCCACTTCTATCTACTACAAAAACAGCTCTAGCACTAAGTCCTTTTAGTTTGTTGTCCTCCATAAGAACGCCATAAGCACGACTTACATCTTTGTTGATGTAGTCAGATGCTACGCTTAGGTTTTCTATGCCCTCAGTTGAGCAAAATCTATCTGCTGCAAAAGGTAGATCCATAGAGATTACAGTTGTCTCACAGATGTCAAGACTGTTTACATCGGTGTTAAACTTTCTTGTCTCAGCTGCACAAGTAGCAGTATCAAGAGATGGAACTGTAATGATGAGTTGAATCTTATCTTTTGCCCCACCAACTTCCACATCTCCTAGATCTACGCCAGTAGCAATAGCAATTGGAGCTTTATCTCCAACATTTAGCTCATTGCCAGCTAATTTTACACTACTACCTTTAAACATTGTAGTTTGCATCTACTCTCCTTAAATCAATTTTAAAATATACTAACATAAAAAAAGTCTAAGTTATCTTATTTGGTATATAATTGACATCAAAAAAAAGATAAAGAGTAATTATGAAAAACCCATTTGAATCTGGTCACATTAAAAACTATGTTTTACTATATGTAAGTGTGGTTGTGATTATGGTTTTGTTTTTTATAGCAAGCACAATTTTTAGAGAAGATACAGAGATAGCAAAAAAAGAGTTTAATCGAGATGTGAAGATCTATAAAGAAGAAGTAAAAATTACAAAAGAAGAGCCAAAAGAAGGCTTTGGATCTGGGATAAAACTCCTAGACAAAGCCTACTAAACTACTCTTTTGTAATGATGTAGAGTTGTTCATGCTCCAAACTCTTAAGTATATCCATAACAGTTACAAAGTCTTGAAACCGTGACTCTTTATCACTTCTAAGAACTACAGTTTGGTCTTTTGAGATCTGAGATAGTCTTGTCTTTAACTCTTTTGCATCAAGCTTTTCTTTGTCTATAAACATCTCACCTTTAGAATTTACATATACATTAATCTCTTTTTTAAGATCTTCTTTTTTACTTGCTTTTGCCTCAGGTAGCTCTACTGGGATAACACCTTGTTTGATAAAAGTAGCTGTAGTTAAAACCATAACTAAAAGAACGAGCATAATGTCAATAAAGGGTATAACATTTATCTGATCGAATCTTTTTGGTTCTTTTTTACACTTTGCCATTTATGAATCTTTATCTTCATTTAAAATATCATAAGCTGCTAAGATCTTCTCAACCTTCCTAAGCACCATTGTATAAGCAACGATAGCAGGCATTGCAACTATAAGACCCATTGCAGTTGCTTTTAGAGCTAATGCTAAACCTATCATTATCTTCTTGGCATCTACTGCACCCGCATCACCCATAGTGTAAAATGTAATCATAATACCAAGAACAGTACCTAAAAGCCCAACATAAGGAGCATTTGAACCAATCGCACTTATAACGCTAATGTTGTTTGTTAGATCTATCTCTAGATGATCTCTATTTTTATAATCATTAAGCCGAATGCCATTATAAAACATCATCCTCTCAATAAAAAGCCATAGAGTTACAATACTCATAAGGATTAGAACCCCCATAACACCGTAGTCTAGTGCATCTTCTGCATAAGCTAAAAAGTTGTCTTGCATTAATTGTCCTTAAATTTAAGTAGTACAGTGGTTCCAATGTTTAGTTTGGATTTTATGTTTAGTTGTATTTTTTGAGAGTCGCAAAATCTCTTTACCATTCCAAGCCCTATACCAAAGCCTCTCATAGTATCGTTTGATTGGTAAAAGTTGTCATATATTCGTATAATTTCAACTTCATCCATCCCACAGCCAAAGTCTTTTATGCGGAGTGTGTGATCGTTTAGTGTTATATCGCAACTATTACTGTTTGGCGAGTATTTTACTGCATTATCTATTATGTTGTCAATGACTTTTGATAAACCTGTTTTATCGCTTATGATTTTAGTCTTTTCAAGATTTAAATTAAACTCCATATGAGGATAAATATGCTTTAAAAAACCAACTCTAAAACTCACAAGTTCATCTAACATAAACTCCTCTTTTACCTCATAAAATGTCTGTTTTTTTATCATATAGTCAAGCTCGTTATATCTCTCTTGAAGCATCAAGCAAGCTGTGTCTATTCGCTTAAGTCGCTTTAAATCTTTTTCATCTGCAGTCTTTTTTTTAAGCATATTAAGGTTTGTCATAATGGTGCTTATGGGTAAATTTAGCTCATGAAGTGTCTCTTTAGAGAGGTTTTGCAAGTTTGTGACATGTTCTTCTAGGGGATCTACTGAGAGTTTGGAGATAAAGATGCCACCTAATGCGCTAAAACAAGTCATAACTACGGCTATTAAAAAAACGTTTTGTACTTCTACTATTGCTAAGAGATAGTGAAGGGTTGCTAAAAAAGCACTGATACTTAAGAAGTAAAATATAAAAATTGTGATTCGAAGATTACGAAACAAGTTTATATCCTATTCCTCTTATATTTTCTATGTTAATTTGTGGAAGTAAATGCTTTATACGGTTAATATATACTCGTATAGCCCCATCACTAGGAGTTTTTGAAGCACTCCATAATTCATCGCTAATAAGCTCTTTTGGTACTGTATTGTCTGCATGTTTCATCAAAAGCAGAAGAAGTGCATACTCTTTTTTGGAGAGATCTAGCTCTTTTTTGTCGTACAAGATTCTTTGATGTATCTCATCATGGCAAAGTAGCTTGACACATTTAACGCCTCTTAAACTTGTTCTTCTAAGAAGTGCTTCTATCCTTAGTATGAGTTCATCACTATCAAAGGGTTTGGTTATATAATCATCTCCACCAGATAAAAAAGCACTACGAAGCATCTCTTTATGAGATGTTAAAAATATACAAGGAGTGGTGTCATCAGCATCTCTTAACTCTTTTAAGACTTGGATGCCATCAATGAGAGGGACATTAACATCAAGTATATAGAGTTCATACTTCTCTTTAAAACTTGCCTCTATGGCACTTTGACCATTAGGAACGTGAGTTAGAGTGTGCCCATTTTCTTCTAACAGGTCAATAAGAGTCTCTGCAAAAAGCAGATCATCTTCTAGTAATAGAATTTTACTCAATGTCAGCTATAGCCCAATTTAAAGCTTGCTCGGCATACATAGGAACCACATTTGCATATATATTTGGTATAACAAATGGACGTTTTTCTAAGATAACCTCTTTAAATTCAGGGCAGATCCCATAAATATTTTGTGCGTTGTCACTTACAAAAGCTTGAAGGTTATCTAATCTGTCGTATTGCTCAAAGATCTCACATAGAAGTTGAAGAGCTATTGGTGCGCTAAAAACACCAGCTGCACAGCCACAATTCTCTTTTTTATCTTGTGGGTGAGGTGCTGAGTCACTTCCAAACATAACTTTGGGATGAGCCTCAAGTGCAACACTAAGTAGTGCATCTAGATCTTCTGGGCGTTTTGCTATTGGTTTACAAAAGTTATGTGGCATCATCATTCCACCAACAACATCATCAAGAGTAAAAAGAAGATGATGAACAGTTATAGTTGCATAGAGATTATCATGTTTATCAAGCATATCTACAGCTGCTTTTGTGGTGATATGTTCCATTATGATCTTTAGGTTTGGAAAACTAGTAGCTAAAAGCTCATAGATACTCATAAACTCAGCTTCACGGTCCATAACAAAACCATCAGTCTCACCATGAACACAAAGAGGAATATTTAATTCGCTCATAGCTTCAAGAGTAGGTCTCATCTCTTCTATATCAAATGATGAGACACCACCCTCAGAATTTGTTGTGATCCCTGCTGGATAGAGCTTTATAGCTATGATCTCTTCTACTACACTTTTTAAAAACGCTTTGCTATAGTTTTTGTAAAAAAGAGTCATATATGGTTCAAAATAATCGTTTGGAACTGCTGCAATGATGCGTTGTTTATAGGCTTTTACTTCTTCAAGGGTTGTAATGGGAGGAACAAGATTGGGCATGACCACAGCACCACTAAAGCTAAAAGCACTAAGTGGGGCTATATTTTCAAGCATAATTCCATCGCGAAGATGAAGATGCATATCTAGGGGCATTAAAAGAGTATGGGTTTTCATATTTTTCCTTAAACTAAAGTCACTGTTTGTAGGCAAAATTATAACAAAATATGCTTTAAAAAGGTTTTGCTTAAGTTTTAAGTTAGTCATGCTTTAGTAGAATCTAGCCCGTTGGTAAAAATGAGTTCTTACTTAGAGGTATTTAATGATTAAAAATAGAGTAAAATTTTTTATAGCAATACTTTTTTTTGTTATTGGTTTACTAGCTCATAATCTCTACTTAGAACTTACTAAATCAAAAAATATTACTCTTCTTCAAAAGATAAAAGCCAAAAAGACTCTAGATGTTATCATCTTAAACTCTCCTACTGTTTATTATATAGGAAGAGAAAAAGAGCATGGTTTTGAGTATGACTTGATAGCTTCTTATGCAAAAGAAATAGGAGTTGATTTAAACCTAAGTGTAGTCTATACTATAAGTGAAGCACTAGAGAAGACTAGAGAAGGAGTAGGAGATATCACTGTAGCATCTATCAGTAAAACTCCAGCCATTGAAAATGAGTTTAAATTTGGTCCAAAATACTTCACAGTTCAAGAGCAATTAATCTGTCATAACGCAATGTACAAAACAAAAAGTATCCCAAAGAGCAAGAAAGATCTAGTAGGTCTTGATATTGTCGTAGAAAAAGAGACAAGTTATGAAGCTACAATGGAAAAACTCTCACAAAGTATAAAAGGTGTGGAGTTTAGTTCAACAGCTGAATACTCATCAGAGGAGCTTTTAAAACTAACAAATGATAGAAAAATGGACTGTACCGTGGTTGATTCAAATATCTTTTTAATAAGTCAAAGAGATTATCCAAACTTAATTAGAACCATCATCTTAAGTGAGAGAAAAAACCTTTCTTGGATCTTAAGAGATGGCGATGACTCAGTTAGTAAGAGTTTGTATAAATGGTTAAATAATTATGAATACTCAACGAATATGGCAAAACTAAAAGATCACTACTACGCACACTTGGGGTATGCTGATCATTACGATACAAAAATGTTTTACAAACGCTTAAAATCCCGTCTACCTTACTATAAAAAATACTTTAAAAAAGCTGGCGAGGATTATGAGATCCCATGGCAACTACTAGCTGCACAATCTTATCAAGAGTCTCACTGGGATCCAAAAGCAAAGAGCTATACGGGAGTTCGTGGGATGATGATGCTAACTCAATCAACTGCTGAACAACTAGGAGTTAAAAATAGGCTAAGTGCAAAAGAGAGTATAGATGCAGGGGCTAGGTATCTTTTAGATATAGAGCAAAGATTTCCAAAAGAGATAGAGGGTAGCAGTAGATGGTCTTTTGCATTAGCAGCTTATAATGTTGGTATGGGGCATATTCACGATGCTCAAACATTAGCAAGAAAATTAAATAAAAATCCATACCTTTGGAGTGATATAAAAAAAATTCTTCCTCTCTTATCACAAAAAAAATATTATAAACATTTAAAATATGGATATGCTAGAGGAGAAGAACCTGTTAGATATGTTGAATCTATAGAGTATTATTTTGATATTATGAAAAAGAAAGAGCTACCTTTAAAGTAGCTCTTTTGCCTCTAGTATAAGATCGTTTATAGCTCTCTCATAAAGTTTGGCATCTTCTTTTGAAGTTGATTCAAAACGAGTTACAAGAACTGGAGTTGTATTACTTGCACGAACAAGTCCCCAACCATTGGTAAAATTTATACGAACTCCATCAACTTCTATGATGTCTCTTATGGTAGGAAACGAAGCTTTAGGGTTTTTAAGTAGCTCTTTTACTTTATCTATGATTTTAAATTTCTGCTTCTCAGTTGTCTCTATCTTGATCTCTTCGGTTGAGAAAGTTTGAGGAAGTTTTGCAAGTTCGGCATCTAGATCTATACCATCTTGAATGAGTTCTAACATTCTAAGTGTTGCGTAAATTGCATCGTCATAACCAAAGTAACGATCTTTGAAAAATATATGTCCACTAACTTCACAAGCTAGATCTGCATTAGATTCTTTCATCTTTACTTTTATGTTTGAGTGTCCTGTTTTGTACATAATAGCCTTCGCTCCACGGCGCTCTAACTCATCATACATAACTTGAGAGCATTTTACTTCTCCAACGACTGTAGGGTTTTTCATCTTCATGGAAAATAAGAGTGCCATCATGTCGCCTTTGATGTTGTTCTTGTGAGTTAGAACTGCAATGCGATCTCCATCTCCATCATAAGCAAAAGCGATGTCTCCATCAGAAGCAAGAAGTTTTTTGATATCTTGTAAGTTATGTTCGTCTGATGGATCTGGATGATGATTTGGAAACTCTCCATCAGGATCTACATAGATACCTTTTGCATCTAGTTTTAAGCGAGCAAAGATATCCACTAGAGCCACTCCTGCTACGCCATTTCCACAGTCATAAACGATCTTTGTATCCATGCCCTCTAAGTGAGCAAACTCTTTTACTAAAAAGTCTATATATCTGCCCTTTGCATCTATCTTTATAACTTCTCTTTTTCCCTTTGGAGGAAAAGGCATCTCGTCACACTCCCGACCAAGCGCGTAGATATCTTCTGCAAAAAAAGGTGCTTTATCCACTGTAATCTTAAAGCCATTATATTCGCTAGGATTGTGAGAACCTGTAATCATGATAGATGCATTAGGAGTTATACCATCCCACTCTTGGTAATTTGCGAAGTAGTTTATAGGTGTGGGCACAAGCCCCATATCTAAGACTTTTTTGCCACCAGCATTGAGTCCATGGACTAAGTATTCAAAGAGGATAGGAGAGTGACTTCTAGCATCATATCCAACTGCTACATATTCACCATCAATCTTTGATGCAAGTCCAAAACCAATGCGAACAACGCTCTGTTCATTTAACTCTTTTTCATAGATACCACGGATGTCATATTCTCTGTATATACTCATTTGAATCTCCTAAAATTTATATTAAAATAAATATATTTTATAATGTGAAATGATACACTTAAGAGCTTTAAAGAAACATGATATAAAATTATATTTAAAAAATAAGGTTGTCTTTTAAATATTTAAGTTAAATTATCACTTAGGGTAATGCTTTAGTAATAAATTTATCTTATATAAGAAAATTAATGAGGAGTATAAGATGACTCATGAAACTTCAAACCTCTCAAGAAGAGTTTTTGTTAAAGGTGTAGTGGCTAGTGGTTTGATTGCATCCTCAGCGCTAACTTTAAATGCTAGTACAAAAATATCTCAAAGAAAAGAGACAGAAGAACTTAG
>NZ_JALOAN010000058.1 GCF_023228785.1 Sulfurimonas sp. | reverse complement strand
CTTTATAATTACTACTCATCAAAGCCCTATATTACGAAGTTTTATGACGGTATTGTACCATTTTAGGGATTAAAAGAACCCTTATTTAAGAGTTCTTTTAGAAAGTTCTTTCACAGTCTCAGAGCGATGGGAACGAGGTAGAGTCTTAGTCTACTCCCACTCATCATACTTAGAATTTATGTGTTTGTCTTTTTTGTATCTTCTAGCGTTTTTATTTTTGTCTAGTTGGTTTGAACTGTAGAGTATCTCATCTCTTATCTCATCTATCTCTCTTTGAGTATCTTTATATGAAATTATTTTTGCTACTAATTTTTGTAGATCTTGTAAGTCACCTTTATATAGATCTATAGATTCGACTCGTTTTAAGACTTTTAATGCGTTTTCTATTTTTTTACTAAAGCCCTCGTTTGTTAGCTCTTTTGTGTTTGATAGGTAAGAAATGATGCTTTTATGAAACCTCTCTAAGGCTCTTACATACCTTAGTCTATTTGAATTTTCTACTATTTTTTTAGATGCTGACATGCTCTACCTAATATTTATTTATGCTCGATATAATTATACATTAATTTTACTCGCTGGAGAAAACTTGTACAAAACACTTCTTTTACTGCTTATTTTAACCGCTTCACTCTTTGGGGAGCTCAGACACGAATACCCATCACAAAAGATACTTGACTCTAAAATCCCCATCATAGATATCAGAACACCTGCTGAGTGGGTGGAGACTGGCATCGTTGAAGATTCTATCACTATTATGTTTTGGGATGAAAAAGGAGGCTACAACGTCGAAGCTTTTTTAACTGAGCTAAACAAAAAAGTAGATACCAAAAAACCATTTGCCTTGATCTGCAGAACGGGGAGTAGAACAAGCATAGTCGCTGACTTTTTAGCAAAAGAGTTAAGCTATGATGTTACCAATATTTTAGGTGGCATCGTCTATCTAAAAGCGATGAAACTAAAAACAGTTCCATATGGCAAACAGTGAGCTTTTTAAAATTTCTCTTTCATTTTAGCATCAGACTAATTATAGTCTTTGGTGCTATTGGGCTTTTTGTGTTTCTTTTATGGGGTATTTTGTATCTTTTGTTTTTGAAATAGGCTCGATTTTGTTAACCATTGCATAGAGTGTTGGTAGATACATTAGGTTTAAAAAGGTTCCCCACATTAGTCCAAAACCAATAGAAACAGCGATAGGTTGGAGTATAACTGCTTGTCCAGTTGCATAAAATATCAGAGAAAATAGACCTAAAAATGTAGTTACAGAAGTTATAACAATAGGGCGAAGTCTCTGCTTTGCACGTTTAAAAAACTCCTCTGATTTACGAGTCCCATGCAAAAAATCAAGCATAATGATCCCATCATTTATAACAACCCCAGCAAGTCCCAATATCCCTATAGCAGATGGCATAGTAAGGTTGATTCCTAAGAGTTTGTGTCCAACTAAAGCTCCCAAGATCGAAAGAGGTATGACACTCATAACCATAAGTACATATTTTATTTTTGAAAAAATCAGTAAAAGTGTTAAAAAAATTAAAAACAATGCAAGTCCAACTGCTGATTTCATGTCAGCTCCCATCTGGCTTTTTTTCTCTTTTTCCCCTAAAAGTTCTACATTAATCCCAGAATTACTTATCTCCTCTATAGAATCTTCAAGATCATCTAAGATCTCTGTTGGAGTGATGATTCGTTTATCTACACTAGCAAATAGTGTTTTTACTATATTGCCATTTAGTTTATCAATCTTTTCATAATCTCTAACCTCAACGATACTCGCTATATCAGTTAATTTTACAAATCTACCATCAGCTAACGCTATGTTAAAATCAAGAAAGTTTTGAATATCATCTTTGTTACTATCCTTAGTCTTTATCTCCATAACTCCGCGTTCATTAAATGTTGTAGCTTGTTTTTTTTCCAAAAAGTAAGAGCTTAAAACTTTAGCAATAGAAGCCTCACTTTGACCTAAACTCTCTCCATAAGAGTTTATCTTGATCTTGTATTCCATTTTTCCGTACTTGATATTGTTACTATAGTTTTTTATGCCCTCTAGCTTAGATATTTCACCCTCTAGTTTTCTTATGGCATCTTCTAGTTTTGCATCATTACTTCCTGAGAGATTTATCTGAATATCACTTCTTATAAGTCCTGATTGATCTTCTATTACTCCAAGTTCTACCATGTTGTACTTCTCTTTAAATGGCATGACTAGTTCTTTAAGACGAGGCGAGAGCTCGAAAGTTTGCTTTTGTCTTCTTTTATCAGGGTTGTTAAAGTCAAAACTAAAGTTTAAAACAGGGTTTAAGTACTTGTTTATCCAGTCACTATCCTCTCTATCATAAAGTTCCATAGTTATATAAAAAACACTATTATTTCTTTGAGTATCTCCAGATAAGCTTCTTCTATACCCCGTGGTTGATGATATCTCCTTTAATGCAAATTCATCAGAGTGAAGAAGGAGAGTCTCTTGTATCTCTTTTGCAATTGCATAGGTATCTTCAAGAGGTGTATTTATATCCATCTTGCCAGATATATAGAGATTGTTTCCATCAAAATTTGGAAAAAACTGAAACCTCATTGAGCTTGCAGTAAAATATGTAACTAAGGGAATTATGATGATAAAAAGAGCTAAAAAGATTTTTTTATACTCTATAAAATAAGATAAGACTCTAACATAGAGGTTTTGAAATGGCGTCCAATCTAAAAAGTTGTTACTTTTTCTAAGTATCTCTTGTGCGTGAAGTGGTAAAAAGAAGAAACTCTCTATAAGTGAACCTAACAAAATCATTATCACAACTATGGGAATTAGCACAAAAAACAGAGCAATCTCACCATGAAGCATAAATATAGGTAAAAATGCCATAACAGTAGAAATAGTTGCAAGTGTAACAGGAAGCAGCATCTCTTTAACACCTATAATGGCCGCTTCATAATTGTCCATGCCCTCATCTATATGTCTTTGAATATTCTCACCCACAACAATGGCATCATCAACAACTATACCGATGACTATCAAAGCACCCAAAAGTGAGACGATATTTATTGAGTATCCCATATAGTAGATAAAAAGAAGTCCAATGATAAAAGAAAAAGGAATCCCCATAGCTACAACAAGAGCTACCCGTAAATTTATCAATACCCACATAGATATAAAGACTAGAGTAAGACCTAACATCAGGTTTGATATAACAGTATCTAACCTCTCTTTTACAATTTTAGAAGAGTCTCTAAAGAAGTTAAATGAGATCTTTGGATATTGTTTTTCCAATACTTTTGTATACTCTCTTAGCTCTTTTGAGAGAGTTATAGAGTTACCCTCTTCTGCTTTTGAGATGACAAGATTTAGAGTCTGTAAGTTGTTAAAAGATGCAAGTGTTTCAGTCTGTGGATACTCGATTGCCACCTTTGCAATATCGCCTAGTTTTACATACTTTGAGTCAATATTTAAGATGCTCTCTTGCCACTCATATATATCCGCTTTGCCATGTACGGTTGAGAGATATACAAAGTTTCCTCTTTGTTCTATATCTCCTATAGGAAAGATATAAGAGAGATCTGATATAGCTTCTAAAACACTAGAGTGCTTTAAACCATAAGCCAAAAGTGCCTCAGAATTTATACTTATAGAGACCTCTTCCTTTGAATCTCCACGGATAAGTATCTCACTAATATTCTTCATCCTAGAGATTTTCACCTTTATCTCTTTGGCTTTTTGTGTTAATTCACCCTTTGTAATGCTGTCTGAAGATAGAGAAAGATTTATAAGAGATCTAGATCTCTCTAGTAGCGTAGCTACTGGCTCGTTCATATCTGATGGTAAATACTTCCTTGTTAGAGCGATGGAGTCTTTTACGCGAGATAACAAGTTTACTTTGTTTGCATCCTCATTAAGTGTAAGAAGAACTACAAATGCACCAGGAGTGATAACTGTCTCAGTCTTATCTATCCCACTTATATTGCTGAGTTCTTCTTCAATATCTCGAACAGCCATCTTATCCATAACACTAGCACTAGCTCCACTATAAGCACCACGAACGCTTATCTGGTCAAGTTCAACATTTGGAAAGATCTCTTTTGGGATATTTATATAGGCATTTATGCCCATATATGTTAAAAAAACAAGTAACATATAATTTAGTCGCTTGTTTACTATAAAGTAACTTATAAATTTCATCATGTTTTTACAAAAGTGTCTTTATAACAGTGCTTACACCTTGATGAAGATTGTAAGTTGAAATAGGAAAATCAAGTTGTTCATCTTCTAGATTTACGTTGTTCGCACTCAAGTAAGTTCCTAATTTACTAAGATCTATATCCTCATCTGATTTTTGCATTTTAAATGCAAGAGATTTTAAACTTACAAAGTCACTCCATCTAAAAAAAAGCTCGGGAGTTAGCTCCTCTACTTCTTTGCCTTCTGGGTTAAAGAGTTTTTTCTTATCTCTTAAAACTACAAGTACGCTTAGTATTGCTTCACTAAAAGGAACAACTCTACTAGCCCAAAATTCAGGCTCATTTTTTGTTTGTAACTCTTTTGCTAAATAAGCTGTTATTTCATCGACTGTAGCACTTTTAAAAAGTTCATAACTCTCTTGTTTCATTATAATTTCCTCTAATTTTTAATATCTCTGTATTGCCAAATCGTTTATATGTCTATTTTCTATTACATCTTGGTTTGGTGTATCTGCAAAAGTATCATACTTTTTTAAAGCCTCTATGATTTTTCTCTCTAGTGCATTTGGTTCTTGGTATGTTATGTTTAGTATAAACTCTCTTCCACCAAGATAGTTCATAACCCAAAGCTCTTTGTTTGAGGGGTTAAATGTTTTTCGCACATTTATTGCAGCCATTAGATCTCGTATGTTTTCGCCTCTACTTTTTGAGTCGTTTGAGACAGTTTTGTAGATCTCATACATTAAAGAACTTATTGCCTGTGCATCTGCATCGTTTTGTGGTTTTTCATCTAGCATGGCTAAGAGTTTTGAGACTTTTTTTAAGTACTTATACTGAGGTTTTAAACCCTCAAGTAAAACTGCTCTAGCTGAGCCAAACTTCGCAAGGGCTTCTAGTGCTATCTCAAAACTACTCTCATCTGTGCTTAAATCGTACTCATTTACTATAAGTTTTGCTTCTTTTATACTCATTTTACAAATCCAGCTTCTCTTAATTTTTCTATGATCTCAGCATCATTCATACCCTGTTTTTTATAGATATTTGCCCATGTTTGAGCCTCTTCGTTAAACTCTACTGCTTCTTTTGAGTGCATAGCTTGATGCTCTAGTGTGTTGTAATGCTCTATTAGTTTTGCTATGTTCATAATGTAGTCTCTATGAAAAGCGGCTTTTGGGTTGTTAGAAAAAAGCCATCTTATCGCATCAAAAAACATCTCTGGAGTTCTGTTTGTCTCTTTTAGATGAAGCCTTAACATATACTCTGCGTCCATATTTCTATGCTCTTTTCTTATAAAGTTTCTTTGAAGTTTTTTTCTCTCTTGATCAAAAAAGTTCACAACTCTTTTTATTTTTAAGTTAAGATCATCACTCTTTGGATCTAGTACTTTTGTTTTTTTCACTAGTGCATTTGTATCTTCTTTAGTAAAAATAGCTTCGAGTGAGTTTATGTCGTAGTTCTTACTTAAGTTTGCAAAGTATGGCTTTAGTTTCTCTGAGATAAAGACTCTAAAAAAGTCATGTTGGATCTCTAAAGTTGTAAAGTAGCTTGTATAAAAAACGCAATCTTCTTCTTTTATTTCTAAGGTTTTTGACAAAAACTCAGCAAAGTTAAGCTCATCTGTAAAGTCTCTTTTGTTAATAATGTAACACTTAAACTTAGCATCGCTCATCTCGACTTGTGAGACAACTTGTGCTAAAAACTTCGCCTCAGTTTTGTTAAGTTTTTCTATAAATGTGTACATAAAGCTCCATACCCGTTGTTTTATAAAATCTATAACTAATCTCTTATTTAGTATAATTCCACTCTTAAATTAAAGGAAAAATATTGAAGATCAGTAAAAGTTTTTTAACTCATTTTATAGCTGTGATTTTAGCAGTTTTATCTTTTGTAGTAGCTGATGAATACAGCTCACTACTTCTTTTAACCTCTCTTTTTGCACTCTCAGGAGCTATTACAAACCAACTAGCCATTCATATGCTTTTTGAGAGAGTTCCATTTCTTTATGGATCTGGTGTTATTCCTGCTAGGTTTGAAGCTTTTAAAACCTCAATAAAAGAACTTATGATGAGTGAGTTTTTTACAAAAGAGCAACTAAATAACTTCTTTAAAAATGAAGAAAAAAAGATAGATCTAGAGCCAATCATTAGAGAAACTGACTTTTCTCTAGCTTTTGATGCACTCTCAAAAACTGTAATGGAGTCCTCGTTTGGTGGAATGCTTGGGATGTTTGGAGGAGAAAAAGCTCTAGAGTCTCTTCGTGAACCATTTTCTAAAAAAATGCAAAGTGCAGTCTCAAAAATAGTAGCAAGCGAAGCATTTAACAACACACTTCAAAACCACATGCAAAACTCATCTCTGAGCGATGATATGTTAGTCTCAATAGAGCAAGTCATAGACTCAAGACTAGATGAGCTAACCCCTCAAATAGTAAAAGAGATAGTCCAAAAACTAATAAAAGAACATCTTGACTGGCTAGTTGTTTGGGGCGGAGTTTTTGGTGGGTTGATAGGATTGTTCTCTTCTTTGATCGTTACTTAAAACTTTTTTACTCGCTTTATTTTCATCACGTTTTATACTCTTCTTTTTAGATAAACTTATAATTCCTGGTGAAAACTTAACAGCGAGAATCCTAAAAATAAAAAACACAAATATTACAAATAGTAAAAATACTATATCGAAGTAATCTCTGTGTTTATTTGCACTTAAGATGATGACATCTCTAATTAAAAATATAATAAAAATATCGATCACAAATCGAAGTCGCAAAGTCTCTTTTTTTATAAAATCAGAGACCATCTTTACAATCTCCATAATAACAATAAACTCCAACATAAGAATAATAGCCTTATAAAATTCAGCTGACATAATTATTATTAGTAAAAAAATAAATGTCGCTACTAAGACTTCATAATTGGTGCTAAAGTATTTTTTTATTTTTCTTATTGCTTCTTTCATAATAAAATATCTCATACAGTTATGATTGTACGATATCTCCTCCAACTTGGGCAAATTGTAGTAACTTCGCAATTGAGACTGCTCTATCAGCAATTTTTTCAAGTCTTCTAAGAGCGCTTAACATATCGAAATATTCTTTTGAGAGATCAAGATTTGTCGAGATAAGTTTTAAAATATTTTTCTCAATCATTAAGTATAAATCATCAGTTTTACTCTCTTCTACAATCACTCTATGATATTTTTCTTCAATATGTTTAGCATCAGTTTCATCTATGATTGTTATAGCCGTTTGCAGAGATAAAAGAGCAGACTTAAGCAAAGGGATTGAGTACTCTAAAATCATCTTTGTATTTAAGTCATCACTATAAGATTTCTTAAATTTTTTTGCAAAATCTTTTGCATTTGAACCAGTTCTTACTAATTCATTTGTAATCTTTAAAAAAGAGACAAGCTGTCTTAAGTCTCTTGCTTCTGGTGAATAAAGAGCTAGAGTGCTTACTATTAAGTTATCAATCTCATTTGATTTAACTTGTAGTTTTTTTTCACTTATATCTATATTTTTCAAATCATTGATATTTTCTTCTTTTAATGCCTTTAAACATAACTCTAATGACTGAACAACATCAGTTGCAACTCTAAAAATTTCATCTTCTATATTTTTTAATTTTTCTTTATATGTTTTTAGCATCATCCAAATCTCCCTGTAATGTAGTCTTCTGTTTTTTTATTGTGTGGATTTATAAATATAGTTTCCGTCTCATCATATTCGATGAGT
>NZ_JALOAN010000019.1 GCF_023228785.1 Sulfurimonas sp. | reverse complement strand
AGCCATTATGAAACTTATGGGACTTCCAAATTCTCTTATCATAGAGATGATTGTAAAAGAGACTCTAATACTAGGAGTTTTTGCCTTTATTTTTGGAAATATCTTCTCGCATCTCACTTATGATGGTTTTCCAAAGTTAGTGATACTGCAAATCCCAGATGCTTGGGCACTCTTTGGAGTTGTTTTAGTAGCTTCTGTTTTGGCTTCTTTTGTTGGTGTAAAAAAAGTTATAAGTGCAGATCCAGCAGCTGCTATTGGAGGATAAGATGAGTGAGCATAGTGCTATAAAAATTAAAGATCTTGTAAAAAACTTTGGTAAGGATGATAATCTTGTTAGAGTAATAGATGGTGCTTCATTTGAGATCCAAAAGGGAGAAGTAGTAGCCCTCATAGCTCCTAGTGGTGCAGGAAAGACAACTCTTTTGATGATGATAGGCTGTGTGACAGAACCAACAAGTGGTGAGATCTGGCTTGGAGAAGAGATGGTTTATAAAGATAAGTGGTTAGCTAAAGATACTCGTAAGATAAGGAGGGAGAAGATTGGCTTTATCTTTCAAGCTCACTACCTCATACCTTTTTTAAATATCTTAGAAAACATAACGCTACTCCCTCAAGCAAATGGTGTGAGCAAAGTAGATGCCGAAAAAAAGGCGATGGAGTTACTAAAATATCTAGAGATTGATGATAAAGCCTACAATATGTCCTCACAACTCTCAGGCGGACAAAATCAAAGAGTTGCCATTGCAAGAGCACTGGCTAACAACCCAGAGATAATTTTAGCCGATGAGCCAACAGCGGCGTTAGATGGCGAGAGAGCAGTTAGTGTAATTAAGATGTTAAAAAAGATAGCAGCTGAGCAAAATGTTGCTATCATCACAGTTACTCACGATGATAGGATTCTCCCCTATTGTGATAGAATTATGAAAATAGAAGATAGAACTATTGTTTTTGAGTAGTTACAAGGGATGCAACTTTTATGAAGATCTTATATCTTGAAGATGATATAAACCTGTCTCAGACTATAAAAGAGTTTTTAAATGATGAGGGTTTTGATGTTACTTGTGTATATGATGGCGAAGAAGCTTTGCAAGAGATCTATATTTCAAACTTTGATGTACTGCTCTTAGATGTAAATGTACCGCACATCAATGGCTTTGAACTCTTAAAAGAACTAAGAGCGGCAAAGACAACTACTCCGGCTATCTTTGTAACTTCTCTAAATGGCATCGATGATCTCTCTATGGGTTATCACAGCGGTGCTGATGACTATATCAAAAAACCTTTTGAGCTAAAAGAGCTACTTTTAAGAATAAATGCTCTTTTAAAAAGAGAGTATAAAACACAAGAGAGTCTCATAAAAATCTCGCAAAATATTGAGTTTAATATCCACAGCGATGAGCTAAAAAAAGATGATGAAATAATTACTCTAAAACATAAAGAGTCTCTTCTTTTAAAACTTCTATTAAAACATAAAAATGAATGTGTAAGCTTTGATGATATATATCAAAATGTTTGGAGTTTTGATGAAGAACACAGCTATATGAGTCTAAGAACATATATAAAAGAGTTGCGTAAACATCTTGGTAAAGAGCGAATACTAAGCATAAAAAAACTTGGATATAGACTTGTATAGAGGCGAGAGAAAGAGTATCTTTTATGTACTTGGGCTCTATCTTAGTTCTACCCTACTACTTATCACTACTATCTTTGTAAGCTATTACTACTATGAGAGAGACCAGTTTGAACATAGTGAAAAAGATCTTTTAAAAAAGCAGACCTTTCTCTTAACACAACAACTATCAAAACTAAATGAAAACAGTAGCGATAGATATAAATATCCTCGTTTTGATGAGTTTGAGAGTGCCATCTATGATATAGATAAAAATCTTATCTTTAGCACAAGCAAAGATATAAGCATAACAAACTCTAAAGACTCTTTTTTTACCAAAGCTTCCAACTCTTATCTTATCTCACCACTAACGCCCTACTATTTTGGAGCAGCTTTCATCGTTGTAGAAAAAAAATCTAAAAATCTTGACATCTTGGATAACCTTATATTTATAGCTATTGTTACCATCATAATAACTCTTATAACCTCTGTTTTTCTTGTTAATCTTGTCTTAAGACCTATAAGAGAGAATATAAAACTCCTGGATAGCTTTATAAAAGACACTACACATGAGCTAAACACACCAATCACTGCCATACTTACAAATATAGAGACTATAAACTCTTCAAGCTGTGATGAAAAAGCACTAAGAAAACTACAGCGTATAAAGATAGCTTCACAAAGCATCTCAAATATCTATGAAGATCTAGTCTACATACTTTTAAACCACAAAACATCTACTCAAAATATAGATCTAGATCTATCAAAAATTCTAATTCAAAGAATCGAATATTTTACAAATATGGCACAAGCAAAAAATATAGACTTTGTCTTAGATGCTAAAGACGAGATCCACTTCAAAGCTGATAAAAAAAAGATGCAAAGGCTTATAGACAACCTTCTATCAAACGCCATTAAATATAGTAATAAAGATACAACTATAAAAATTCTCCTAAGTGAGAACTCTCTTAGCATCGAAGATGAGGGAAAAGGCATGAGCGAGCAAGAGGTTGAAAAAATCTTTACAAGGTATCTAAGATTTGATAAATCCCAAGGTGGTTTTGGCATAGGATATAGCATCATAAAATCTATTGTTGATGAGTATAATATAAAGATAGATATAACATCAAAGCAAAAACAAGGAACAAAGGTAACTCTCTCATGGTAAGACTTTTAAGTTTTTTTCTTCTTTTTTACATAACGCTAAGTGCTTCTGAATTTGATAAAAACTGCTTTGACTGTCATAGTAAAGATTTTAAATTTCATATCATCATCAATAAATACACCCTAAAATATAGTAGCGAACAAAAGATAAAAGAGGCTATGGTTGACTATCTAAAGAGCCCAAGTATTGAGAAATCTATTCTACCTTTAGAGTATATTCAAAAGTTTGGTTTAAAAGAGAAAAGCCCTCTTGATGATAAGACTTTAAGAGAGATGATAGATATCTACTACGAAAAATTCAACCTTCAATCTAAAATTTATTAAATTCTCACATTTAGTGCTTCTTTAAAAACAAATTAAAAAGTTTCTATAACTTTTTATAATAGTTTAATATTAATTTATGCTTAGCTTTGCAATAATTGAAGTTATTTTAAAATAACTCTATACAAATTCCAATAATTAAAATATAGTTATTTAAAATTCAAATAATTGTGTAAATATGCAAATAATTAGGAGATCTAATGGAGTATTTTGATTTTGGAGTCGGTTTAGCCTTTGCTCTTATGATAATTAGCACTATTATTAGTGTTATTTATGGAGCTATGAACTGGAACAAGGATGGATATGTAAGTCCTCCAGAGTTTGTTAAAGACTGGAACAAGACTGAAAAAGAGATCGAGGATGAACTATAATGGGAATGTTTGAAAACATCATTATCATCTTGTATCTCGCTGTTTTAAGCTACTTAGGTTACCGAGGTTACAAGCAGACAAATAGCACAACTGACTACCTTGTAGCAGGACGCGACACCCATCCTTTTATTATGGCGCTTAGTTATGGGGCTACTTTTATCTCTACTGCAGCCATTGTGGGTTTTGGTGGAGTTGCTGCTTGGCTTGGTAACTCTTTGCTTTGGCTTACGGTTTTTAACATATTTATAGGCATTTTTATAGCCTTTGTATTTTTAGGAAATCCTACAAGAAAGATGGGCTATAGACTAAATGCTCACACATTTCCTGAACTACTTGCAAAAAGGTTTGACTCTAAGTTTATCCAGATCTTTGGTGCTATTATCATCCTACTTTTTATGCCACTTTACGCTACAGCGGTTCTCATAGGTGGTACTCAGTTTATAGCTCTTTATTTTGGGACAGATTACCATATGTCGCTTATGGTTTTTTCCATTATTATAACCGTCTATGTAATTGCTGGTGGACTAAAAGGTGTCATGCTCACAGACGCTCTTCAAGGGAGCATAATGTTTATAGCTATGTTAATCCTTGTAGTAGTTACCTTTGACTCTTTAGGTGGAATAAGTGCGGCATTTTCTAAGCTTGAAAATGTTTGGCAAATAACTGTTGTAGATCATTTGGCATCTAAGAGCATAAGCGAGTTTGCTCCAGGTTCGCCAGACTTTATGATGAAACTCTCTTTGCTTTGGGGCTTTGAGGGTTGGAACTCTATGCCACAGTTTTTAAGTAAGGGTTGGCTTTTTGTCATTACAACCATTACTATGGGTGTGGGTATTGGGGTTTTAGCTCAACCACAGCTTATTGTACGGTTTATGACAGTAAAGAGCAAGCAAGAGTTAAACCGTGCGGTTTTAATTGGCTCTATTTTTATACTTGCAATGACAGGGATCATCTTTATAGTTGGAGCCTTATCTAACGCTTGGTACTACGAGTTTAACGAGGGTAAAAATGCACTTCAAAGTGCTGGATCTGTTGGTAAAGTTATACCTCATTTTATAAATACAGCTATGCCAAAATGGTTTGCATTTATATTTTTGTTTGCACTCATCTCAGCTGCTATGAGTACGCTTTCATCTCAGTTTCATACTATGGGAACAGCAGTTGGGCGTGACTTTTTTGAGCAGATCACTAAAAAAGATTATGACTCGGTTACAGTTACAAGACTTGGGGTTGTTGTGATGATAATCTTCTCAGTCTCTCTAGCTTACGCTTTTGATGATGAGCCTGCCATTATCGCTAGATCTACTGCTATTTTCTTTGCTCTTTGTGCGAGTATCTTTTTACCAAGTTTTATAGGTGGACTCTTCTTTAGAGGCATGACAAAAGCGGGAGCAATAAGCTCTATGTTAGTTGGTTTAGTGGTGTCGAGTTTTTGGCTTTTGTTTGTTCACTTTAAAGAAGCAAAATCACTAGGTCTTGCAAAGGCTATCTTTGGCAAAGACTCACTTTTAAGTGGAGATATTATCTTTGTAGATGCACTTATAATTGCTCTACCACTCTCAATTGCTACAGCAATAATAGTCTCACTTATGACTAAAAAAATGGATGAAAAACATCTTGAGAGATGTTTTAATGACTAAATATTCTGAACAATTATTAAGTTGGATCCTGAATCAAGTTCAGGATGATGCGTGTCCGTCATTCCGTGCTTGACACGGAATCTAGTTTATAGATTAAATAATAAAAGGGAAGAAAAATGAAAAAAAGAAGTTTAGCGTTAGCTACAATTTTAAGTTTAACTACATTTGCTTTGGCAGATACACTTGAAGGAGCATTTAAAGAGGGCAAAGTTCAAGGGGAACTAAAATCTTTTTATATCAACCGAACTTATAATTGGGGAAGTGGATTTAACAGAGATCCATCTAACTATACTCGTGATGGACTCTCTGTTGGTGGACATTTAGGTTATCAAACTGCATCTTACTATGGTTTTGATGCTGGGGCAACATTCTATACTTCAAACAAACTAGATAAAAAAGCGGATAGTTCTGATAAAAATGACAACACTCTTTTTGGTGCAGATGGTGGAAGCTATAGTGTTTTGGGTGAGGCTTATATAAGCTATAGCTTTGATAAAACATCTATAAGAGTTGGAAAACAAAGTATAAATACTCCCTTTGCTGCTCCAAATAACTTTAGAATGTTGCCAAACACTTTTGAAGGTGTTGTTGTAAAAAACAGCGATGTAACTGACACTAAGTTTGAGCTAGGTCATATCACTCGTATTCAGACAAACGGCTTTGCAAACTCAGTTCCTGTGCCAAACAATGTGCTAATTCCAAATGATGCCATGACAAGACTGAGCCTGCTCTATGGCTTTGGACCTGGTTACAAGGTTGGAGACTTTGAGTCTATTGCAGATGTTTATTTAGGTCAAAACAATACAAAAAATACAGCTGGTATGACCTACTTAAATGCAACTTATACAGGATTTGATGGTGTTAAGTTAGAAATTTGGGATCAATATATTCACGACATAATGAATATAATAGTTGCTAAGGCTAGTTACAAAGCAAGACTAAGTGTTTTTAATACCTTTGCATCTGTGTTTTACACAAAACAAGATGATGTTGGAGACAACCTGCTTGGAAAAGCTTTTAACACAACTGGCAAAGATAAAGATGTAGATGCAAGCCAATACGGGGCAATGCTAAAAGCTTCATTAGATAATGGCTTAGGTATAGATCTTCGTTATGTAAATACTCCCGCATCAAAAGGGAGTGTTTTAGATGGCGGTATTGTAAACGCTCTAGGTGGAGCTAATCCTTTTATAATCTCTCAAGGTGCCTTGCATGCTAACTTAGGAGATACTTCTTCTGTTATGTTAGGAGTTGATTACAATTTCAAACCTCTAACTAATATAGATCTACTAGCTATGGTTAAATATTTTGAGTATGACATTGGTAAATATAATGGTTATCAAAGTGGTAGTGAGTGGAAGACTAAAGAGGTGGATTTTGATCTTATTTATCAAGTTACTCCAAAATTTAAACTCCAAGCAAGAGGTAGTTTTACTAAAGATTGGCTAGATCTAGGTGGAGCAAAGAGCATAAGTTTTGATGAATATCGTTTGATAGCGTATTACAAATTTTAATATATCTCAATAGTTGTAAGATTTAGTCTTTATTTAAGCCTTATTTATATAACTATTGTGTAGATTAACAAGAACAAATCTTCTAAAGATAAATAATTATAAAGAGTGAGACTTTTATGAAACAAACACTAATGGGAAATGATGCGATTGCTTGGGGACTTATCCATGCAAATGTTGACATGGTTAGCGGATATCCTGGTACTCCATCAAGCGAGATACTTACTGTCGTTCAACAGATAAAACACAAATTAAACCTAAATGTTTATGCTGAGTGGGGAACTAATGAAAAAGTTGGTTTTGAAGTAGCTTACGCTGGTGCAATAGCTGGAAAGCGTACCTGTGCAACAATGAAGCAAGTCGGACTAAATGTTGCAAGTGATGCACTTATGAGTGCGGCTTATATTGGTAACCTTGGTGGTATGCTACTCATTGCTGCTGATGATCCAGGTTTTCACTCTTCACAAACTGAGCAAGATAGCCGTGTATTTGCAAAATTTGCACGTATCCCTGTTTTAGATCCAGCAACTCCACAAGATGCTTATGATCTAACAAAATACGGTGTAGAACTCTCAGAAAAGTTTCAGATCCCAGTTATGCTTCGCCCTGTTATGCGCGTTTGTCATGCTAGGGAAATCATTGAGATGGATGAAGAGACTAACTTTAAGCCAAATATTGGTGAGTTTAAAAGAGATGTTCCTCGCTGGGGTGCAGTTCCACGAAAAGATAGATTTCCACAAGGAAAAGAGCAACTCAACCGCATAGAAGTTATCAAAGAGTATAACTGGGACAATCTTTTAAAGAGTGAATTTGACAAGTGTGAGGGTAAAAACAGAGTTTTAGTCATCACGAGTGGAACTGGTTATGGATTTACAAAAGAGACTCTAAGCGACCTAGATCTTGAAGCTGATGTTGTTAAAGTTCTTATGCCCTATCCCCTTCCTGTAGAGCAAATGAGAGATAGATTTAAGTCTTATGATAAAGTTTTAGTGGTTGAAGAGCCTTATCCATGCGTTGAAGAACAGATAGCATCTCCTAATGTATATGGAAAAAATACAAATAGTATCCATCAAATAGATGAAATGAGTAAAGAAGAGATCTTAAAAGCATTTCAAAATATCGGCTTTTATGAGGGAGAAAATATCTATGCAACTCCTCCATCATTAGACTTTGAAGTAGAAGCTCGTCCACCTGCACTTTGCCCTGGTTGCCCTCATCGTGATGTTTATTATGCTATTACAAAAGTATTTAAAAAGAAGAAGTCTATCTATCCATCGGACATTGGCTGTTATACTCTAGCTTTAGCTCAAGGTGCAATTGATAGCATACTTTGTATGGGTGCGAGTGTCTCTATGGCTAGTGGTTTTTCTATTAGTGATCCTGACAAAACAGTTGTTGCAACCATTGGAGATGGAACATTTTTTCACTCTGGAATTGCACCACTTATAAATGCAGTCTATCAAAACCATAAGTTTATACTTGTTATTTTAGATAACTCAACCATAGCAATGACAGGTCGTCAAACTACGCCATCAAGAGCAAATAAAGACATAGATATCAAAAAGATAGTTGAGGGCATGGGGATTGAGTGTATGGAGCATCACTACTCTTATGAGATGCAAGATAACATTGACTTCTTTAGAGAGGTAAAAAAAGTACACGCTGATGCAACAGGTCCAACTGTTGTAGTTGTAAGAGAGTTTTGTATTTTAGATAGAGAGAGAGCTCCTGAGTTTATTCCAAATATATTTGCTAAGGTAGATCCTGAACTTTGTATCGCCTGTGATCAATGTACAACTATATATAAGTGTCCGCCAATGGCATACAATGATGATGGAGTTATTGAGATAGATCCATTCCTGTGTGCTGGCTGTGGTGGATGTTTGGATGTAGTTTGTCCAACTGACGCCTTTGTGCAAGATTTTGACTACTTAAAGAGAGGTAACTAAGATGAAATACCAAATAGTAATAGCTGGCTTTGGTGGTCAAGGTGTTGTTTTTTTAGTTAAAGTTTTAGCAATTTGTGCAGGAAACCGTAATATCGCGTTTTTAGGAACTGAAAACCATGGTATGAGTCAAAGAGGTGGATCTGTCTCTTGTGACATAAAAATAGGCGAATTTACAAACCCTGTAATAGATAAAAATCAAGCTGACCTTATGATAGCGCTAGAGAAAAATGAAGGTTTAAGAAATCTTGCATTTTTAAAGCTTAGTGGAACACTAGTTACTAATGCAAAAGACAAAGATAAATACCCAGAACTTCCTTTTAGTGGTTTTGCAAAAATTGATGCTTTTAAAAAGGCTGAGCGAGGTGAATTTCCTATCCAAGGACTAAATGTTTATATGCTCGGTTTCGCCCTTGTTAATGACAAAAACTTTCCTTTTAGCGTACAGGAAGTAAAAGATGCCATCACAAGTATGAATGCAAAAGTAGCCGAACAAAATATAGTTATACTAGATCAAGCCATGAGAGATGCTAAGGAGTCAAAATAATGTGGAACAAAATCGAGGGTGCTCCAAGAGAAATTATAGAAGAGACTCAACTAAAAAGACTCAAAGAGACACTAGAGAGAGTTTATGAACTAACACCTTTTTACAAAGAAAAATTTGATGAGCTGGGTATATCTCTAAAGGATATTAAATCTCTAAAAGATATACAAAAATTGCCTTTTACGAAAAAACAAGATCTAAGAAACCACTACCCTTTTGGACTCTTTTGTGTACCGATGAGCGAAGTTGTAAGAGTTCATAGTTCAAGTGGAACTACAGGAAAACCTACTGTTGTAGGCTACACTCAAGGCGATATGGATGTTTGGGATGAAGTGATGGCTAGAGTCTATACAATGGCAGGAGCAACTTCAGCAGATGTAGTTCATAATGCTTATGGTTATGGACTCTTTACTGGTGGGCTAGGCTTTGATAGTGGTGCTAAAAAGATAGGAGCTACAACTATTCCCGCAAGTAGTGGTTTTACAGATAGACAAATCATGCTTATGAAAGATTTCAACGCAACCATTTTAGCTGCAACTCCATCATTTGCACTTCATATGTATGAAACAGCTAAGAAGTCTGGAAGTGGATATTTAAAAGATTTTAAACTAAAATCTGGAGTATTTGGAGCTGAGCCTACTAGTGATGGACTAAAAGAAGAAGTTTCTCGCGTTTGGGGAATCGACTACCATGAAGTTTATGGACTTAGTGAGATTATCGGACCGGGTGTTAGCTCAAACTGTAAACATTCTAAACTTTTACATGTAAATGAAGACCATTTTTACCCTGAGATCATAGATCATAAAAGTGGTAAAGTCTTAGAAGATGGAGAGCGTGGAGAGTTAGTTATAACTTCACTTACAAAACAAGCCCTTCCTATCATTCGCTATAGAACTGGAGATATAACTTCACTTCATCGATCGCCTTGTGCTTGTGGAAGAACTTTAGTACGCATGGAGAGCATCGTTGGCCGTGTTGATGATATGATTATTGTAAATGGTGTAAATGTATATCCATCACAAGTTGAGCATGTTATAGCAAATACAGAGGGAGTAACTCTAAACTACCAGATCATCGCAGATAAAAAAGGTCATCTTGATAAAATAGATATCTTAGTAGAAGTTAGCGATGAAGTTTTAAGTGACTCAGTTGCTGAGATGGAAAAAATCAAAAAAAACATACAACACTCACTTGCAAATAACCTATACATAAATGCAAATGTGAAGCTTGTTGAGCCTAGAACTATTGAGAGAAGTATGGGTAAAGCTGTTCGTGTTGTGGATAAAAGGGTATAAAATGTCAAAAACTATAAAGCAGTTATCTATCTTTGTTGAGAACAAAATGGGAGAGCTAAGCGATATTACAACACTTTTAGCATCTCAAAACATCTCTATAGAGTCTATAAACCTCTCCGATGCTAGTGATTTTGGCATACTTAGACTCATTGTAGACGATAGTATAAGAGCAAAAGAGATCTTAGAAAAAAGTGGTTTTTCTTCTAGGTTTACAGATGTTTTTGCTGTAGAAATTAGTGATCATGTTGGAAGTTTTAACTCTGTTATAAAAGCACTTGCAAAACAAAACATAAATATAGAGTACACTTACACTCTCTCAAATGCTCAGATCGGTGCTTTTGTGTTTAAAGTAGCAGACGCACAACTACAAAACGCTATAAAAACACTTGAAAAAGAGGGCATTAATCTCCTTTGTGAGATTTAAAAAGGCAAACATGAAAGCTCAAGATATAGATCAAAAAGATATAGGATTTTTAAAGTTCATTGGCGGAGAAGTATTGGATCTAGGCGATGGTTATGCACAACTAGGTTTTGATGTCCTGCCACATCACAAGCAACATTTTGGCGTAGTTCATGGCGGTGCCATTGCTACACTAGCAGATCATTGTGGTTGGTATGCTGCTGTGTCTGTGCTTGAAAAAGGTCTTAGTGCTGTAACAATTGAGATAAAAATAAACTACTTAAAACCTGCTAGAGATGAAGTTTTAACAGCCGAAGCTAGAGTAATAAATCAGTCAAAAAGAACTGTCTTTACAACTATAGAAATTTTTTCAAAAGATACACTTATAGCTTATGCAACTGGAACATATCATATTTTAGATGAAAAAAAGGCTCTAAAAAGTGCTAAATAATAGAGAGATTAGCGATAGATTTGAAGTTCAAATCAACACACTATACAACTGGCAAAAAAGTAAACCAAAGCTCTATGCTTACCTAAAACATGCTGACTACAATAAAGAGCGAAATAAAGAGATAAATGTACTTCTTGAGTACTATGCAAAGTCAATAAACAAGAACTTTAGCGTTGAAGAGATCCACTATATAATCAACTCCGACATCAACCCACATACTATAGAGCAGATAGACTCTCTGCACAAGATCTTTATCACACTTGAAGCTAAAAATCTCTCTATAAAAAGTGACTTTTTGCTTGGCATCTATGATAAATTTCACACTATGAATATTATTGAAAAGTATATATTTTACAAAAGAGTATATCGTATAAGAGACAAAGAAAAATCTTTCTCAAAAGATAAGATAGAACTATATTTCAAAGAGTATTTAAGTAAGCCAAAAGAGAAGTAAAGTAGCTTTTTAGCACTTTTTTGATATAGTTTTGCAATAATAAACAGATAAAAATCTCTTCTTGCTTGATCTAAATTTTATATATATAAAACTTAAACCATTGCAAGATTTTACACTAAAAGGTCAACAAATGAATATAGTAACTGGTTCTTCAACAGCGTTAATAACCCCATTTAAAAATGGAAAGCTCGATGAGCAAGCTTATGCGACACTTATAAAAAGACAAATCAACAATGGTATGGATGCAGTTTGTCCTGTTGGGACTACTGGTGAGAGTGCTACTCTTACTTACGAAGAAGATATAAGATGTATGGAAATCGCGGTAGAAGTTTGCAGAGGAACTAAAACTAGAGTTCTCGCTGGTGCTGGTAGTAACTCTACTGCTGAGGCTATAAAGACTGCACAAAGAGCAAGAGATTGTGGTGTAGATGCTATTTTTTCAGTAAGTCCATACTATAATAAACCATCTCAAGAGGGAATTTTTCAACACTACAAAGCGATTGCAGATAGCGTTAGTGAAGTGCCTTTTATGCTCTACAATGTACCAGGGAGAACTGGTGTTGATATAGATGCAGACACTACAATCCGCCTCTTTAATGAGTGTAAGAATATTTACGGTGTAAAAGAAGCGAGTGGAAGTTTAGAGAGAACTGTTGAACTTATGTCTCGTTGTCCTGAACTTAAAGTGTTTTCAGGTGATGATGCTATTGACTACCCAATTCTTGCAAGTGGTGGAGCTGGTATAACCTCTGTAACATCAAACTTAATGCCAGATCTAAAGAGTGAACTAGTAAGACTCGCACTTAGTGGCGACTTTGCAGGTGCAAGAGAGATCAATGAAAGACTATACCCACTAAACAAAGTTATGTTTTGCGAATCAAACCCTGTTCCTATAAAAGCGGCTATGTATATAGCTGGACTTATAGAGACTCTTGAGTATAGACTTCCACTAGTCGCTCCAAGTCTAGAGAATATGAAAAAAATAGAAAAAGTCATGAAAAACTATGACATCAAAGGACTTTAGAATGCATAAAGATAGTTTTCTTGCCAACGGCAAAGCTTTAGTGAGAGGAATTTTTACAGAATTCACTTCTGTAAAAAGGAGAACAATATGATGAAGGGAAAGACTCTTTTTATAAGTGGTGGAACTCGTGGAATTGGAAAAGCTATAGTTTACGCTTTTGCTGCAAAAGGTTGTGATGTTGCTTTTACTTACGCTTCAAGTGCTGATACTGCAAATGAAATTATCGCAGATCTTGAGTCAAAGTATGGAATTAAATCTCGTGCTTATAAGCTAGATATCTTAGAGCCACTTACTTATAAAGATGTATATAAAGAGTTTGACGAAGACTTTGAGAGACTTGACTACTTTATCTCAAACGCTATCATCTCTGGTCGTGCTGTTGTTGGTGGTTTTGCTCCATTTATGAGACTTAAACCAAAAGGTCTTGGTAATATCTACACAGCTACCGTGGAAGCATTTGTTGTTGGTGCTCAAGAAGCAGCTAAGAGAATGGAAAAAACAGGCGGTGGAAGTATCATCTCTATGAGTTCTACAGGAAACCTAGTTTATACTCCAAACTATGCTGGTCATGGAACAAATAAAGCTGCAGTTGAGACAATGGTTCGTTATGCTGCAGCTGAGCTTGGTGAGAAAAACATTCGTGTAAATGCGGTCAGTGGTGGTCCAATTGACACAGACGCTCTAAAAGCATTTCCAAACTATGAAGAGGTAAAAGCTGAAGTAGTAAGACGCTCACCACTTAGTCGTATGGGCGATGCAACAGATCTAACAGGTGCTTGTCTTTTTCTATGTGAGAATGCTTCATCGTGGTTAACAGGTCAAACTATAGTTATAGATGGCGGAACTTCTTTTCAATAAACCACATAAAACTTCCACCTAAGTAAGGTGGAAGCTCTTCAAATTATTTACCTATTTTCTCAGCAATTTCATTAATATCTGCTTCTGAAAGATTTTTTGAATGTTCTACCATCATACCTTTCATAGCTCCACCATATGTGCCATCTTGATAACCCTTCATCGATGCTACGATCTCTGCTTTAGTCATATCTTTTATAACTTTACTTTTGTTAACAAGTGCAGCTTTTTCGCCATCTTTACCATGACAAATTACACATTTCTGATACACATCAGCCATTGCAAATGATCCTAAACCTAAAATAGCTACTAATACGATTGATTTTTTCATAAATCCTCCTGTTATTTATGTGTATTATATTCTAAATAAGCTTTATGATATACATATTACCTTTTTAAAATGAATACTAATTCACTACCCTCTGCTGTTTATTAAGTTAGCATTGAATATACAAATGTATAATGTTAATAGTTATAAAATAATTAACTTCAAAAGAGAAGAGATATGCAAAAAATATGTTTGCAAAAAAGAGTTATAGTATAAATAGATCAAATATTGCT
This sequence comes from Sulfurimonas sp., assembly GCF_023228785.1. Classification (GTDB taxonomy): domain Bacteria; phylum Campylobacterota; class Campylobacteria; order Campylobacterales; family Sulfurimonadaceae; genus Sulfurimonas. The sequence continues at coordinate 29,770 of NZ_JALOAN010000019.1, read as the reverse complement.
TATCAACTCACTCCTATGAAATATCACTAAATAGAAAAATAAATCACTAAAGGATAGTTAGATGCAAGAGTATATAGACTTAAAAGCGCACTATAGATTTACAGAAGAAGAAGCTAGGCTTTTAAAGCAACTTCAACCAAGGATGGAAGTTTTAGCAGATGAGTTTATAGATGGCTTTTATGACTATATCTGGGGCTTTGGAAAGACTGCACAGTTTTTAAAGAACAAAGATATTATCGCAAATCATCGCAAAAAAATAAAAGAGTGGTTTGTAAATCTCTTTTGTGGCAAATATGAAATGACTTACTTTATGTATATTTACAGCATTGGAGAGATTCATGTTCGTATCGGTCTTCCAACTCACTATGTAAACTCTGCTTTTACTTTTGTAAGAACCTTTATACTTCAAAGCATAGAAGATAACTTTGAGAACAAAAAACTTCATGTAAGTGAGATAAAAGCGGTTGAGAAGATTTTAGATATGAACCTAGATGTGTTGACTAGTTCATACAGAGAAGAAGAGCTTAGCAAGTTTTTATCTCTCTCAAAGTTTGAAAAAACAATCCTCTCAGGACTTAAAAATTTTAACTCATATATAAACTTCTTTTTAGCGGGAGCTTTAGCTCTTGTTGCTTTTTTTGCCATTGGACTCTTTGTTTATGATATATATCTTCTGTTTTTCTCAGACATCGGGATAGAAAAAGGGATACTCACAGTACTCGGAAGTTTGCTTGTTCTTTGGGCTGCAATCGAGCTTATTCACGAAGAGATAAACCATCTCCAAGGAAAAGGTTTTGCCATAGGTGCTTTTATCATGCTCGCCATGGCTGCACTTATTAGAAAAATTCTTATCTACTCTCTGTCATCTGAGAAGTCTGATGAACTCTTAACTATCGGTGCTGTTATAGTCGGATTAGCCATAGCGTACTGGCTTGTTGGAGCTAAAAAGAGGACTACTATAGTTTAAAAAATAACTTGTAAAAAATCTTTGAGCCATAATTTAGCAAAAAAAAGTTAAAATCGCACTACTATAATTTTAAGGACTTTTTTTGCTAAACCTACCTAACGCCCTTGCCTCTCTTAGGATTCTTTTAGCTCCTTTGATGTTTTGGGTTATTTTAAATCCTGAACTTTTTACAGATAACGGTTTTCATATCACATGGAACTACTACTTTGCATCTCTTTTATTTGTTTTAGCATCTGCTACCGATTTTTTTGATGGTTATATCGCTCGTGAGTGGGATCAGATGACAATGCTTGGTGGTATCTTAGATCCACTAGCTGATAAGATGCTGACACTTGCTGCATTTTTGGGGCTTATGATGATAGGTGAAGCATCTGCTTGGGCTATTTACATCATTATAGTTCGTGAGCTTTTTATTACTGGTATCAGAACTGTAGCAGTCAGTGAAGGTGTTGATGTTAAAGCTTCATGGGCTGGAAAAGTAAAAACAGTAGCACAGATGATAGCTATTGGGTTTTTACTTATGCACTGGCCATTTGGTAATGCCCTACTTTGGATAGCTGTAGCACTTACACTCTACTCTGGATTTGAATATCTTTGGGGCTTTAGAAAAGCTCTACTAGGGAGTGAATTATCATGAGTATCTTAGTCTCTCTTTTAGTCCTATCTGCACTTATCTTTTTTCATGAACTAGGTCACTATGGGGCGGCAAGACTTATGGGGGTCTCAGTTGAAGTCTTTAGCATCGGTTTTGGCAAGAGAATGCTTACCTTTAAAAAGTGGCAGACAGAGTGGAGCATCTCAGCCATTCCACTTGGTGGATATGTCCGAATGAAGGGTCAAGATGACTCAGATCCTAGTAAAAAAAGTTATGATGCAGATAGTTACAATGTAAAGACTCCAACTCAAAAGATTTTTATTCTAGTAGCTGGTCCTCTTGCTAACTTCGTTTTAGCTTTTTTTCTCTACTTTTTCATAGCTCTTGGCGGTCCAAACATACTCTCGCCTGTTATTGGTGAAGTTGTAAAAGATTCTCCTGCACAAGTTGCTGGGCTTAAAACAAACGATACGATTAAGTCTATAGACGGTGTAGAAATAACTACTTGGAAAGAGATGGCTGGCATCATAGAAAAATCTCAAGGCTCTTTAAATGTTGAGATTTTAAGAGATGGTTTTATAGAGTTTAAAACTCTAATTCCTAGCATCAAAGAATCTACAAATATGTTTAATGAAGTAGTTCAAAAGAAGATGATAGGCATAGCAAGTGCAGGAGTTTCACACAAACTTGAACTCTCAGCTAAAGAAACTCTTAGCTACGCAACCGAGCAAACTATTTTTGCATCTACTCTTATCTTTACAGGGCTTAAAAAGTTAATAGTTGGAGAAGTCCCTGCAAAAGAGCTAGGCGGTGTGATAAGCATAGTAAAACTAACTTCAGATGCAACAGATGCAGGCTGGATGAGTGTACTCTTTTTTGCAGCACTAATCTCTGTAAATCTAGGAGTTTTAAATCTCCTCCCAATCCCAGCACTAGATGGCGGACACATTATGTTTAACCTCTACGAACTCATCTTTAGAAGAGAGGCAAGTGAAGGAGTCTTAATCAAACTAACCATAGCTGGATGGGTAGTCCTCTTCTCTCTTATGGGCTTAGGTCTTTATAATGATATCAATAGATTGATGGGTTGATAAATCTTAAGCAAAAATTATAAATATATAATCTTTTTTAGATAAAATCATATTTACAAAATATTCAAAAATAATTGATTTTTTATTGCAAGAGGACATATATGACACAAGAAGAGTACAAGATATATATAGATGATATTGTTAGAAGAGTTGAGAGTGCTAGGCTTAAAGTTAGTGACTATCATATAGTTAAGATCGTAGCTATTAGCAAGTACTCTACATCTGCTGATATAGAGAAGCTTTATGGTATTGGTCAAAGAGCTTTTGGAGAGAACAAGGTTCAAGACTTAAAAGCAAAGTCTAATGAACTTGAAGAGTTACCTCTAGAGTGGCACTTTGTAGGAAATCTACAAAAAAACAAGATAAATAACTTACTAGATATTAACCCTGCTCTCTTTCATGGACTCGATAGCCTAGATCTAGCTTATGAGCTACAAAAAAAGCTCGAATTAAAAGATATGACATTAGATACACTTTTACAGATAAACTCTGCTAGAGAGGACTCTAAACATGGTTTTATGCCAGAAGATGCAAGCGATGCTTATGCAAAGATAAAAAAAGAGTGTCCAAATATAAATCTAAAAGGTGTTATGAGCATTGGTGCACATACTCAAGACAGAGATATTATAAAAAAGAGTTTTAAGACAACCTATGAGATCTACAAATCTCTTAACGAGGCTACTATTTGTTCTATGGGAATGAGTGGGGATTTTGAGTTAGCGATAGAATGTGGGTCAAATATGATAAGACTTGGTTCTATCATGTTTAATAAGTAGTATATAACTATAAGCTCAAAGCTTAAAGTTATATTACATAGATAGTTAGACTACCAACCTCTAACTATTCTATGACATGAAATACAGTCAGCTATAATTCCACCATATGCTTTAGTAGCATCTGTATAACTCTCTTTTTCTATAGCCTCTTTTAGTGTTTTTAAGTGCTCTGATAGGTTGTTACTAATATTTTTAGTAACTTGAACTTTGTTATTGTGTTTTATAAACACAGAAACATCAACTTCAGAAAAAATAGCATTTGCATTCTCTAAAACAACAATCCCAGCTTTTACATCTTCTCTCTTACTATATAAAAATCCATTTTGAATTTGATTCATACCTTGTGTCATTAAACTCATTGTAGAATTTATAGTTGTTTCACTAGCTAATCCAAGAACTGAGCTTAAGATTAGTGCCATTACGATTTTTTTCATATAGATCTCCATGATTAAATTTATTATTTTATAATATCCTTTTTATATTTAAAGACTTATAAAGTAGTCTTATAATTTATGCTATTTTTTATAAAAGCCATTTACAAGAATTTAATGTTATTTTTGTTATTATTATCATAATCTAATATTATTTAAAAGGTAAAAAATGACAAAAACTCTACTTATGGATAAATATCCTATCTACTCACTAGAATTAAAAAAGAATGAGATAAAACAAAAGAGTGTAGATGAGATTATAAAATATTTTGTACAAATGATTGAGCAACATCCTATAGCTACAAACATCGCTGTTTTTGACCACTTTACACACACTAAAAGTATAGGCGGAGAGATAGATGAAAGTATTTTAGATGCTCAAAATGTCATCTTTTGTTTTGGTGCAGCAATTGCTAACTCTAAAATATTGGCGGTTAGACCTAGAAGTATTGGTATTGTAGAGTTTAAAGATAGTTTCGCTTTAGAATTTATGGAAGCTCCAAATCCAAAGCTTCAAGAGACGATGCTTGAGTGGGTTATGAAGTTAAAATAGTTAAAAGAAATTTTGTTTATTTAATAAGGGAGCACTATCTTAAAGACTGCTCCTTCTTCATCATTACTTACCTTTAACTCACCATTACAATGTTCTTCAATGATAATTTTACTCATATAAAGACCTAGTCCGGTTCCACTCCTTTTCATCTTTGTAGAGAAGTATGGATCAAAAATATTTTCTAAGTTTTCTTTAGAAATCCCACCCCCATTATCGCTTATCTCTAAAATTCTTTTATTATTTTCTCTATATGTTTTTATCTTTATTTGTGGATTTTTTACACTATTTTCAACTAAAGCATCTTCTGCATTTTTGATTAGATTGATGATAACATGCTTTAGTTCATTTGAGTATACATCAAACTCACTTCTACACTTTAAGTCTTTGATAATTTTAATTTTTTTTGCGTCTATTGACTCACCTATGATACTAAGAACTACTTTTACTTCATCACAAAAGTTAGTCTTTTGAGTCTCTTTGTTTGGTCTAAAAAAGTTTCTAAAATCATCTATAGTATCGCTTAAATGCTGTGAATAAGCAGCTATTTTATTGGTTGATTTTATTAGTTTATCTTTATCAAATTTACCAAGCATAAGATCAAACTCTATGGCTGCTGTTGTAACACTTATCATATTTAAGGGTTGACGCCACTGATGGGCTATCATGCTTATCATCTCACCCATTTGAGCTAGGCGAGACTGTTGAAACATAAGTTTATTTTTTTTATCAACCTCTTTATGTGCTTTTTCTAAATCATCTACAACTTCTCGCATCTCTTGTGATGCAATATCGAGTGAGCGCTCTATAATGCGGCGAGTATCACTATGATCTTTATAAGATTGTTCTACATACTTTAAAAGATTATCAAACTTCTCCTTATCAAGCGACTCAAAAGAACTTATCCCAGCCTTTTTAAGCTGTCTGCATAGTAGTTTATCTTCACACATAGTTTTCTTCTTCATATAGTAGCATCAGTGTCATAGACTGGTTATGAAAGTCACAACCACCCTCTGATATATTTGATATCTCTCCATAGGAGTAAAATCCTACAAGCGATACATTCTCTCCTAAAATATCTTTAACTACCTCTATCTCATCTTCTGCTTCTTGCTTTAAAACTATCTTTCTTGCTACGCAGTTTATTGCTACACATAAGGCTTTTTGTCTTCCATCATAACTAAACATCAGAGACTCAGCAACCTCTTGTGCACCGCCAATAAGATCATCTAAGTTGGCTTTTGCAAAGGTTACAATGCTTCCCTCTGGGATGCTAGCTGCAAGTGTTATAGAGTTTTTTTCTTCATCTATAGCTTTTATGGCTCTAAGTGTTGGCGTTTTACTACCCTCTTCTAGTAGCATCAGTGGAAAGTAGAGTCCAGATGCGGGGAGCTCATCTGCGTAAGGGCCTAAGTATCTTTTGTAAAGTTCTAGGGCTGGCTTGTTATCTATAGAGTAGAGAATGTTTTTCTCTGAAGATGTCACTCTTCTATCTAGTCCAAATCTTGACCATCCACATCTGCAGCCAGATCCAACCCTTAAAGCTTTACCATATAAGCCAACTGCAACTATCTGTTTTCTCATAAGTTTTGAGCCTAACAAAATCCAAATCTTGTTAAACTCAACTCCATCCCCAGCTAGTCCTCCAGTTATAACACACTCTTGTGGAGCATTAAAAGAGAGACCTTTTGTTAGTTCTGAACCATTAACATTTACAACACTACTTAGTACAAAAATGCACTTTAAATGATCACCATTTATTTCCTCTACTATCTTTTTTCCAACTTCAAAAGAGTTTTCTTCACTTATCTCTTTTAGTAAAACTTTGAATCTACTCTTAGAAAACTTCACAACACTTACACTTAGTGAATCATGAAAGATCTCGCTGTCATATATCTCTCCTGAGCTTGAAGTACCGACAATAGTTGACATTGGAAAGCTCTCTACAATATCATCAATACCATCTTTAACATTTAAGATATTTATACTTCCAAACATAATAATGAGAGTGTTTAAAGAGTCTAGAGTGGAGTCAAGCTCTTTGTTCCACACTCCATCTTCAAAAAGATATGTCTCTATTTGCATCTACTCTTATCTCTCTTTCTTTCTCTTAAACCTCACAGCATTGCTAAGAGGATTAGATATTATTTTTTGTTGATACTCTATCATCTTTTTAAAAGGGTTTAAAAACTCTTCAAAGTCGCTACTACTCATCTCTTCTTTGTTATGTTTAGCAAGTAGCTCTAAAACAGATAAAACAGACTCTATAGTCGATAAACAGTAGTCTGAGGGCTGCTTTTTTATCTCAAAACGAGATAGCTTTACTGCATCAAAACTCATATGTTTTAAAGCTTGTAAATTTTTTGATTCTCTTAACATTTTAAGAGAGCAACTCCATGTAGAATCTATAACAAATATCGCCATATCTTTTTGTGACTCTGGAACTTTTTTTGTTAGATTTATCGCATCTTTTGATGGATATAAGATATAACTATCATAAGTCTCTATAATCTCATTAACTCGCCTGTGTTCACTAAAGTCCACATCTACAAACAACTCAGAGTTTTTTAGGGATAAATGAGTTAAATGTCCTGTTCCATTTTTTACTTTTTTAAACTCTTTTGGATGCATAAGTATAACAAATTTTGTTTTAGTCTGTGTTATGCAAACTTCATTACACATACATGAGCTTACTGGTCGGTAACATTTGTAACACTTCTCACGGTTGACATTAGAGACTTTCACTTTGAGTTTAAAGCTCTATTAGGGATAATAAGTGGTGTAAAAAAAACTATTTCGTCACTCCAATTGCTATTTATTGGATCTGAGTGAGTAAAAGTTATAGCATCATACTTTAACTCTTTGATTTTTGAACTCCCTTTAAGTGCGTTTGCAATTTGTAAAAATTCAGCATTTGAGAATCCATATGCAAATGTGTAGTTCTGAGAGGAACTAGCTTGGATAATGACATTTAGATATGAAGCACCTTTTAACTCTATTTGAACAAGTGAGAGGTTGTTGTTTTCATAAACACTCTCATATTTTTTTGAGTCATCAAAAATATACATCACAGTGTATACTCCACCAAAGTTAAACTCAAAGTTCAGATTTGTCTTAGCGATTTCATAAAAAATAGTTCTGCCATTTTCATCTTGAAGTTTGTATCTGCTCACATATAGATCTTTAAAGTTTAAAAGTTCTGAGTTTACAATTTTATTAGATAAAAGTAACTCGCTTGTGTTGTACTTTAGTGTGAGCTCTTTTTCACTGTTTAGACTCAAAGAGCTTGTAAAACATCCACTAAAAGTAAAAAGAGCCAAAAGACTCAAAATAAAACTTCTCATAACTAACCTTTAAAATAAAAAGAGATTGTAGCATTTGTTCTTAACTATATGCGACTAATATCTTGATTTATTATACAATTAGCTTTTTTAAAACTTGAGTTAAAAGGCTTTGCTTTGATAAAACACTATGATCTTATTGTTATTGGTGCTGGTGCTGCTGGGATGATTGCAGCTATTAGAGCCTCACGAGATAACAAAAGAGTTTTACTCTTAGAAAAACTCTCAAAAGTCGGAGCAAAGCTCAAAGCAACTGGTGGAGGTAGATGCAACCTTACAAACACACAAGAAGCACAAGAATTTATGTCAAAGTTTGGTCGAGATGGTCGTTTTATGCAAGACGCACTAAGGGTATTTGATCACAAAAAACTTATGGAGTTTTTTAAAGATATTGGAGTTCGGACTCACGCACCAGATGGATTTAGAGTCTTTCCAACTTCTCACAGCTCTAGCACTATCATCTCAAGCCTAATAGAAGAGATGCAAAGACTCGGAGTTGAGATCTTATGCTCACAAAAAGTTACAAAACTACAAAGCTCTGATGGAATTATTTGTGGAGTTGAGACCTCATCGCATAGTTTTAAGACTTCAAATGTCATTTTAGCAACAGGTGGAATGGGTTATCCAATGCTTGGAGCAACTGGTGATGGCTACTCCCTTGCATCAGATCTTGGTCACACATATTCAGATCTCTATCCTGCTATGATGCCACTCCACACAAAAGAGAGTTGGGTTAAAAATTGTCGTGCTGATACCATTGCAAAAGTAGAACTTAGAGTTGATATGAAAAAGTATAAAAAACTAAAAGCAAAAGGCGATCTTATCTTTACAAACACAGGGATTAGAGGTCCCGTTGTTCTAGACTTTGCAAGAGAGATAACACCACTTATAAGTAAGTATAAAGAAGTTCCCATATTGGCAAATCTCACAAAAGGGATGAATGAAGACGAGATCTTAAAACACATAAAAGATGAAGCCAGTAAGGATCCAGATTTAAGTGTGTTACAAATAGTAAAAACCCTACTTCCAGATCCCTTATCTCGTGAGATTTGTCTTCTTGCGTCTATAAAAGAAGATGCAAAACTAAAAGAGATCTCGGGAAAACAAAAAGAAAAGCTTATACAGACTCTAGCATCTACACCATTAACAGTTATTGGTCACGATGGATTTGAGAGAGCGATGATAACAAGGGGTGGGATTAGTTTAAAAGAGATAGATCCAAAAAGTATGCAGAGTAAGCTTGTGAAAGGATTATATTTTTGCGGAGAAGTTATGAATCTTGATGGTCCATGTGGAGGATATAACCTCCAATGGTCTTTTGCTAGTGGTTATCTAGCAGGGAATCTTTCTTGAGAGAGTTTATTAAACTATTTTTTAAGAATTTTTTTTACGATTTTCTTAGCTTCTTTTTTGTCAGCTGGTTTTTTCTTAGCTACACTTTTAGCAACCGATTTAGCAACTGATTTTGCATCTTTTTTCTTAATAGTTTCTTTCTTTACTGCTTTCTCAGTCGCCTTAGCAACAACTTTTTTTACATCTTTTTTTGATAATTCTTTAGCCATTTCTGACTCCTTTTATTTGTTTTGCTCAAAAACAAGTCACTTTTGAGCCTTCTAATCATTATATCAACTAATAGTTACTTTATGATTAAAGTACTAGTAAAAGTAGCGGATAGATGCAAAACCATAGGCTTTTGTCTCTTTTATTAGATCTATCTGTTTTTGACTTACAATTCCACCAAGAGCAAAGACTTTTATCTTACACAGATCTAAAAGCTTCTTTAGAACTTCTATCCCTTTTGGCTCTCCCTTATTTGGAGATGCAAAAATTGGACTATATGTAACCATATCAGCCCCTTTTTTCTGGGCATCTAAGATCTCCTCTATTGTATGCGTGCTTATAATAACTTCAAGTCCTAACTCTTTTGCAAACTCGATCTCTTCATTTTGAGTTGAAGTTAAGTGAACTCCAGTTGCACCTAGTTTTTTTGCTAGTTTTGGATCTCGGTGAATAAAGCTCTTTATATTTTCAAACTGCCCACAAACCTCAACAAAATGTGCAGCTTGAATCTCATAGTTTGGATTTGTTTTGTCTCTATAGAGTGCTAGATCTGGCAGGTGTTTTACAAACTGCTCATGCAAAATAGTTCTAAATATAGCTGGAGTATCTGTATAGAACTCTATTGAAGTTATAAGGTACTTTTTCATCTTGTTAGTGGATTTACGAACTGGGCTGTTTTAACTCTTTGCCCTGTTATAGATCTCTCTTTTACTCCATCTACATGAAAAGCCAAACGGTTTAAAAGGTAGAGTGCATCAGTGCTGTATTTTGCTTGTGACTCTTTTATAAACTCTTGTAAAAACTCTAGCTGCTTGTCTTCGTCTTCTATCTCTATGCTTTTTATAATCTCTACTATCTCATCATACTCATCGCCACATGAACTTAAGAAGTCATAAGAGAGATCTATACTCTTCATAGTATCGAGTGCATATGAGAAATTAAAGTGATTGTAGAGCATACAACCTACAAAGTACTCAATATCTGAGTCTTCAAACTCACTATATTGTCTATCTTCATCACTAAAATGCTTGTGCCAAATATCTAATATCTTTTGTGTTTTTTCTTTCATAGGTGAATTATACCCAAGCAGAGGCAAAGAGAGCTTTTAGTGACACAAAAGTGACAGATTTCCTTATGAGTGTTTAACTCATCTTCAACTAAACTTCTCCTCACAAATGCAAAGGAGAGTTATGGCGATGGTAGAGACAATTTTAAAAAGAGATGGTACTCAAGCGGAATTTTTATCTTTCAAGATTGAAGATGCTATCAAAAAAGCTTTTAAGAGCGAAAGAGTTATTTACGACAGTTCTATATTTTTCAATGTTCTTGACAGACTAAAGAGTAAAAGAGCTGTAGCGGTTGAAGATATTCAAGACACTATTGAAAAAGAGCTATACAAAGCTAGATACTTTGAGGTTATGCGTTCATTCATTCTTTATAGACATATGCACAAGATGCAAAGAGATGCACTTTTAGATGAAGATACTACTTATATAAACTCAACCCAAACCATAGAAGAGTATATCAACAAGAGTGACTGGCGTATAAAAGCTAACTCAAATACAGGTTACTCAAATGCTGGGCTTGTAAACAACACTGCGGGTAAAGTCATAGCAAACTATTGGCTAGATAAGATCTACTCTAAAGAAGAGGGATATGCTCATCGTAATGGAGATTATCACATCCACGATCTAGACTGTTTGACTGGTTATTGTGCTGGTTGGAGTTTAAGAGTTCTGCTTGATGAGGGATTTAATGGAGTTCGCGGAAGAGTTGAGAGCGATGCACCTAAGCATTTTCGTGAAGCACTAGGACAGATGGCAAACTTTCTTGGCATACTTCAAAGTGAGTGGGCTGGTGCTCAAGCGTTTTCATCGTTTGACACTTACTTAGCTCCATATGTATTTCGTGACAAACTTCCATACAAAGAGATTAAAAAAGCAGTTAGAAGTTTTATCTACAACCTAAATGTTCCAGCTCGTTGGGGTCAGTCACCTTTTACAAATGTAACTATTGATTGGACAGTGCCTGAAGATCTAAAAGATCAAACTCCAACTTCAAAACAGTTGCATCTATTTAAAAACCTTTTAGATAGCGAACTTGAAGCTGAGGCAAAAAAAAGAGGTTGTAATGCACTTGATGAGATGACATATAAGTACTTTCAACCAGAGATGAACCAGATCAACAAAGCTTACTATGAGATCATGACTGAGGGCGACAAAACAGGACAACCTTTTACATTTCCGATCCCAACTGTAAACATTACAGAAGATTTTGACTGGTATGGAGAAAACACGGACATTCTTTTTGAAAACACTGCGAAGATCGGATCTTCATACTTTCAAAACTTCATAGGCTCTCAGTATAAAAGAGATGAAGATGGTAACTTAGTAGAAAATGAAGAGGCTTACAAACCAGGTCATGTTAGAAGTATGTGTTGTAGGCTCCAACTAGATCTAAGAGAGCTACTAAAGCGAGGTGGCGGTCTTTTTGGAAGTGCTGAGATGACTGGAAGTATTGGTGTTGTTACACTTAATATGGCTAGACTTGGCTTTTTATACAAAGGCGATGAAGAGTCCCTTATAGCTAGAATAGATGAGCTAATGATCCACGCTAAGAGTACGCTAGAGAAGAAGAGAGTTTTTATCCAAGAGATGTATGATAGAGGACTTTTCCCTTACACTAAGAGATATCTGCCAGGTTTTAAAAACCACTTCTCAACCATAGGAGTAAATGGTATAAATGAGATGATAAGAAACTTTACATCTGATGCTTATGATGTTAGTGATGAGCGAGGCATAGAGTTTGCAACAAAACTACTAAACCATATGAGAGATAAAATGGTAGAGTTTCAAGAAGAGTCAGGCAATCTCTACAACCTTGAAGCTACTCCTGCTGAGGGCACTACTTATAGATTTGCAAAAGAAGATAAGAAGAGATATGGTGACTCAATCATTCAAGCTGGAATGGGTGATAATATCTACTATACAAACTCATCTCAAATCCCAGTAGATCTAACAGACGATCCATTTGAAGCACTTACACTTCAAGATGACTTGCAGTGTAAATATACAGGCGGAACAGTTCTGCATCTATATATGCAAGAGAGAATCAGTTCTACTGAGGCGTGCAGAAAATTAGTTAAAAATGTCATCTCAAACTTTAGACTACCATACATCACGGTAACTCCACTCTTCTCAGTATGTCCAAAACATGGATATATCGCAGGAGAGCACGAGTTTTGTCCAAAATGTGATGATGAGTTGCTACTAGAGGAACTTGAGGTTTCGTAAAGTCGGATCTAGTATGCATTGCATCTCAAAAGAGATGAAACTAAAAATAATCCACTCCCTCGGAAGCGAGGCGTTGTAAACAAAACGAGAGAGCGACAAGTTGCGAGGGCTTCGAGCCGAGGGAATCCAAGCGATAGAGTAGCCAAAGAGACTTGTTCCTTTTACGACAAATAAGATAAAAAACTCTGATGCAAAAGCATCAAGCTTTAGTGCCATAGCGGCTAGCGAAAGTAAAAGGGACTTGTTCCTTTTACGACAAATAAGATGAAGGTTCCCTTCATTTTATTTTATGAAATAAAATCAAATGAAGGAAATAAGATTATGAGTAAAAATGAAGCATTAGCGTTATTAGTTGAGAAGAGACAGAAGTGTATAGTATATACAAGAGTTATGGGTTACCATAGACCAGTAGAGAGTTTCAATGTAGGAAAAGCAGGTGAGCACAAACAAAGAAAGCAATTCACTGAACACTAGAGCTGTATATGATATAACAAAGTTCACACATCTTGACTATCCAGATCATTTAGCCTGCATCGTTTGGCTAAGTGGTTGCAACATGAGATGCGACTATTGTTATAACAAAGATATTGTTTTTGCAAAAGAGGGAAGCCACACATTTGTGGATGTACTAGAGTTTTTAAAGAGTCGTGTAGGTCTACTTGAAGCTGTGGTTCTCTCTGGCGGAGAAGCAACTATGCATGACTTAGAAGAGTTCTGTATTGCCATAAAGGATCTTGGTTTTAAAATAAAACTAGACACAAATGGCACAGACTATAAGCAAATAAAAAAACTCATAGATCTAGGTCTACTGGACTTTGTTGCACTTGATTATAAAGCTCCAAAAGAGAAATTTACGCAAATCACACACTCAAACAAGTACGAAGAGTTTTCTAAAACACTTGATCTTCTTTTAGATAGAGATTTTGACTTTGAAGCTAGAACAACACTTCATAGCGACCTTTTAAGCGAAGATGATATAAACAACATCATACAAGACTTAAAAAGAAGAGGTTATAAAAACAACTACTACATTCAAAGTTTTTTAGATACCGAAACAAACATCGCAAACCTTCAAGCTCCAACTACAACTTTTGACAAATCACAACTCTTAGATGAGTTAAATATCATCTGGCGTTAATCCATATCAAGCTTTTTATATTAGTTATTAGATAAAATGAAGACACATTATCTTATGGAGTAGATTTTTATGCAAAGCCAAAAAGAAGTACAAAAACTAAATAAGCGAGAGAGATACAAAGCGAGACTCAAACCCATAGAGTACTTTAAAGAGTTTGAAGATCTAGACTTTGAAAACCTAGCCGAGGGCGATAGATTTTTCCTCCAAGACTTTGGGATCTTTACTACTGACTTTTTAGAAGATGAGTTTACTATGAGACTTCGAGTTCCTGCTGGTAGGATCACTACTGAGCAGTTTTGCCATATTGCCGATGTGGTTGAGGAGTACGATCTAACTCTTATAACAACTGCAAGAGCTGGACTACAACTTCACGATCTCGAAGCTGATGATGTCTTAGCTATTTGGAAGAAAATGAACTCCCACGGGCTTACAACTTGGCAAAGCATAGGCGACAACATCCGTAACATTGTAAGCGATGTCTATGATGGTTGTGGATCTTACAGCGTTATAGAGGTCTACCCTATAGTTGAGAAGATGCAAGAATATATAGTAAAAAATCCACGCTATGTTGGAATGTTACCTCGTCGTGTCTCCATTGGCATAAGTGGAAATAGTGCTAGCGTTACCTCGTTTTTTGCAAACGATCTCTACTTTGCACTTGCAAAAAAAGATGACGTATATGGGTTTAATGTCTATATGGGCGGAAAAAATACAGAGATAGCCGAGGATGCAGGTATATTTCTGCTTGAGGGTGAAGTTTTTGACTTTTTTAAAGCCTTTGTAGAGGCTTTTTATCTTCATGGATCTCGCTTTACAAGATCTAGAACTCGCCTCTTCTATCTCATAGAAGAGATTGGTCTTGACGCTCTTAAAGCTCACATCCAAAAAGAGTATGGCAAACCTTTTAACAGCGGCGGAGAGATTGTACTAAAGAAGCGTGTCTTCTTACCACATGAAGAGTTAAAAGATGGAACATTTTCTTACTGTTACCAGACTGACTTTGCAAGACTTAGTGTAAAAGAGATAAGAGATCTAGCAGACTTTGCAAGTAAAAATAGTGTAGAGATGAGAATAGGCATAGATCAAAATATCTACCTTTTAGGACTAAAAGAGCCATCAACTCCATTTGCATCTCCTAAAGAGAGCTCTACCATCATAGCCTGTGCAGGAAGCCTTTGCCCCTACTCTTTTTGGAGCATCAAAGATGAGACAAAGTACATTCCACTCTCTCGCATAGCAAAGCATGGCATAACAGTTGGTTTTTCTGGTTGTATAAAAGGTTGTGGACGACATAGACACACTGACATCGGGCTTGTTGGGTTAAAAACAAACAACTTTGGCGACACAGATGGCGGAGCTAGGATCTTTATAGGTGCAGTTCACACAACTGGAAAAAGTGTTGGGCGAATGCTTTTTTCCATGGTTCCTTTTGTACATCTCTACGAAACTCTAGACCTTATCATCGACTTTTATGAGCTAAGCGGATATAGCAACTTTGAAGAGTTCTCAGACAATATACTCAGCAAGTTCTCAGAGGAGTTTTTAGCCATCTGGATCTTAGCAAGTTTGCAAACAGACAAAACTATAAAGCTAGATCCAACAGCCTCAGGTTTTGCTTATGAAAAAGCTCTCTTACTAGAGCACTTTAGTGATGTTGACTTTATTGAGCCAATAGAGGAAGATTTTTCACATGCCATAAGTGCAATGGCTAAAAAACTCTGGACTGTTGCAGGAGAAGATCCAACTTACAAGCCCAACATTGATAGAGTAAAATTTCGTTAATGTTTATAATTGACTTTGAAAACATCTATGCTGGATATGATGATGGGGATGTACTAAAAGCAGTAGATCTTAAGATAAAAGAGGGAGAAAACTGGGCTATTTTAGGATCTAATGGATCTGGCAAATCTACACTTTTAAAACTCATCATGTCAGAATTGCATCCTCGCAGATCTCATAAGCATAAAAAAGAGGTTTTTTCAAAGAGTCGCTACTCCATCTTTGAGCTAAAAGAGAAGCTTGGCATCATTACAAATGATCTGCACAACTATTTCTTGCACTCAGGTGGGCACTTAAGTGCTTACGATGTGGTTTTAAGTGGATATTATAGCTCCATCGGAACATTCAAGCATCAAAGTTTTTGCGAAGAACAACAAAAAAAAGTCTTAGAGACTCTAAAAGAGCTTGAAATACTTCACCTAAAAGACAAAAAAGTAAGTCAGATGTCCACAGGTGAACTAAGACGGTGCATAATAGCAAGAGCGTTGATACACAATCCAAAAGCTTTTATATTAGATGAGCCAACAGTAGGACTAGACATAAAAGCACAGATAAACTTTATAAAACTCTTAAGAAAACTCTCTAAAAATCACTCCATCATCTTAGTTACACACCACATAGAAGAGATCTTCGATGAGATAAGTCACATAGCACTAATTTACAACAACACCATCTATAAAAGCGGTCTAAAAGAAGAAATCCTAACAAGTGAGAATATTTCAAAAACATTTGGTGTGGATCTTGTGATAAATGAGAAAAACGGCAGGTTTTATATAGAAGAGATTTTTTAAGAGAAAAACCTAAGCTTATACCCTACCCCTTTTATATTTATAATGAGCGTTTTTGAGGTTTTAGCTCTTAATCTACGCACAAAAGTTCTAAGCCTCTCATCACTCACACTCTCATCCCAAACACTTATCTTTATTGTCTCATCATCTATAATGCTATTTTCATTTTCTACTAAGAGTTTTAAGAACTTGTTTTCATTTTTAGAAAGTGAGACATATCTAAAGTCTTTGTAAAGAGCGTGAGTGGTTTTGTTGTAGCTAAAACCTTCACAAAGTTCTACTGTTTTACTACCCAATTCATCGGCTATGGAACTTATATAGCTAAGTATCTCATCTGGCTCGTAAGGCTTTAAAAAGTATTTTGCGACACCAGTATCTATGGCACCTAAAAATTTCTCTTTATCACTAAAAGCACTTAATATTATAATTGGTATATTTTGATTTATTTTTTTTATCTCATTAGCCATCTCTAAGCCATTCATGTTTGGCATATTTATATCTGTAATAACTATATCTGGCGAGATCTTCTCAAACATTTCTAAGCCATCTCTGCCATCTTTTGCTATAGTAAAACTGTAAAAACTGTCGCCTATTGCTTCTTTTAAAAGCCTTGCAATATTCTCTTCATCTTCTACAAAAAGGACTCTTAAACTCTTTAGTGACTTATCTTTCATATCTTACTCTTTACTAGGGGGATCTTTATACTAAAAGTTGTTACACCTTTTTTACTACTAACATCAAGATCTCCATCAAGACCTTTTTGACAAATCATCTTTGACATAAAAAGCCCCAAACCTGTTCCGCTACTTTGATGTTTAGTTGTAAAGTAAGGCTCAAAAATATTCTCAATATTCTCTTTTTGGATCCCACCTGCATTATCTTGGATCTCTATATGAGCAAAACCATCTTCCTTTGTTAGTGTAATGCTTATTTCTCGTATAAGAATTGCCTTAGTTATAAAAGCATCTTTAGCATTTTTTATAAGGTTGATTATGACTTGCGTTAGCTCATTTTGGATACCAAGCACTTCTATTTTTTCAAGTTTCACTTTAACACTTATCATATTCTCTACTATCATCTTATCTAAAAGACTAAGAGCCTCTTCTATGCTTTCATTTACAAAAAATAGATGTTTTTCTTTTTGTGGATTAAAAAAGTTTGTAAAGTCTTCTATGGTCTCGGACATATTTTTTAAAATGTTTTTACTCTCATCGTAAAACTCTATAAGTTTAGCTTCATCACTATTTTGAGCCGCTTTTTTCATACTAAAGAGAGTTAGGTTAAGCTCTGTGAGTGGTTGTCTCCATTGATGAGCAATGTTAGCTATCATCTGACCGAGTGAAGCTTGGCGAGATTGTAAAAACATCACTTTTTGCTTCTGCTCATTTTTGTTTACTTCTTCTTTTATGCGTTTTTCCAATGTCTCATTTAACTCTTCAAGCTCTTTAGTTTTTCTATGAACTCTAAGCTCAAGCGTCTCATTTAGATCTTGAAGTTGCTTCTCTTTTTTTAGAAGTTCTTCTTTGTAAAATACCTCTTTTGTGACATCGTAGCGAATAGCTATGAACTCTACTATCTCTTCTTTATGGTCTAAAATTGGAATTACTGTTGTATTAACATAAAAAGTAGATCCATCTTTTGCACGGTTTTTTACTGTATTTTTATAGACTTTTTTAGACTTTATTGTCCTCCATAGATCTTCAAACTTTTCTTGTTCTACATCTGGATGTCTTACAATATTGTGGTTAAAACCTATGAGTTGTTCTTTTGTATATCCTGAGATCTTACAAAACTCATCATTAACAAAAGTTATGATGCCCTCTGTGTCAGTTTTGGAGATGATATTGCTTTTTTCTATGGCATTTTTATATTGTTCTAGCATGATAAAGCAATTATATCACAGCAAAATTATTTGAGTATTGATATTTTACGTATTTATCTGATATACTAATTTATGCTAAATATCACTACAAATACAAAATTAGATATTATCCTACCAAGCACCAACAAAGCCCTAAGAGAAGTGCTTAAAAATGCAACTCCTAAAGAGCTTGAAGCACTAAGTTCTGGCAAAGATCTAAAGTCAGTTTTAAACTCACTTTTAAAACAAAGTTCACAAAGTAGTGCATCTGACAAGACTTTACTTCAACTACTAAAACAAAACCCAACTCTAAAAAATCTAGGGAATGTCTCCTCTAGCATCAAAGATCTACTCTCCTCTATAAAGTCAGATGAAAAAGCACTTCCTCTTCAAAAAGTGTTAAAAAGTTTTTTAGTAGATATTAAAAATTTAAATGAAAAAGATGTAAAAGCAAAACTTACAAACTCAGGAGTCTTTTTAGAGTCTCGCCTAAAAAATGCTCAAAATCCACAACTTGAACTTAAAAATACACTCACAAAACTCCAAGCCTTAGTAGATAAAAGTTCAGTCTATGAAGTAAAGTCACTAACAAAACACATACAAACTCTTCTAGAATCCCCAATACTTAAAAACGCAACAAATCAAGCCCTACTCCAACCTCAAGCTGACAACAAACAACTACTTACTCTTCTATCACGAGGAGTTGAGAAGATCTTACAAACTTTAGAATCAAACATAAAAGAAGTAGATCCAAAGCTAGCAGATCCAAAAAAAATTGATGTACTTTTTTCAAAAGAAGTAAAGAGCGAGATCACAAAACTAAATGCACTAGACACTCCACTAAAACTACAATCTGCCCAAAATGTAAAAGAGATCGTTGCAAATGACTTAAAGTCGCTTTTGCTTCAAACTAAAGAAGAAGTATTAAAGTCAAGCAGTCCAAACCAAGCGGAGATATTAAAAAACATAGATAAGTTAGCCCTTCAAATAGACTATTATCAACTCATCTCACACCTCTCAAACTCCTCATCTTTATATCTTCCTTTTTCTTGGCAAGAGTTAAAAGATGGACAAATTGAGCTTAAAAAAGATGTGGATGATAAGTTCTACTGCGATATCTCACTAAATCTTGTAAACTTTGGAGAGTTAAACCTAAAGCTTGTTTTATATGAAGAAAACCAACTAAATATAAAGATCCTCTCAGATAATCAAGAGTTAAAAGAGTTAGTAAAAGAGAATATTCCCTCACTTAGATCTGCACTAATTGGCTCTAACATTACACCAAGAGAGATCCGCATTCAAGACGCTACAAAAAAAGTACCTACCAATGTTTATGAGGCAAGCGTACAAAGTATAAACATAGGTTTTGAGATAAAAGCATGAGAAAAAAAGCAGCAGCACTTAGATACGACACCAATAAAGAGTCAGCTCCTAGGGTTACAGCAAAAGGCGAAGGCGAAGTTGCAAACAACATCATAAAAATAGCACAGCTTCACAATCTCCCCATACAAAAAGACGAAGATCTCATAGAGCTACTCTCTAAAGTAGAGCTAGACAAAGAAGTCCCAGAAGCACTATACAAAGCAGTAGCAGAGGTTTTTAGTTTTATATATAAGACTACAAGAGATAAAAAATAAGTATAAGAATTTTTTGGAACCGCGAATTTTAGGAATGCAAGTCAATGGAATTTCGCACAGTGTTTAGGGGCTAGTGCTACAGTAAAGCCTAAAAGCCCCGAATAAATTCGCGGTTCCGCAAAGAGTTGTGAAGTTTTTTGGAAGCGATGCTTCAGCTTCGCATTTTAGGCTTTTAAATCGCCATTTCTAAAAACAAGATTACTTATTTAAGCTCGCCCCAGTTATTACCGATATTTACATCGGCTTTTAATGGAATTCTTAACTCATAAACATCTTGCATGATTTCTTGAAATCTCTTAGCTAAAACTTCCGCCTCACTCTCTTTTACTTCAAAGATAAGCTCATCATGGATCTGCAGTAGCATTCTAGCTTCAAGTTTTTCATCTCTTATAACTTTTGCTATCTTGTTCATTGCAAGTTTTATAATGTCTGCTGCACTTCCTTGAAAGACGCTGTTTACTGATTCTCTCTCATATGCAGCTTTAAACATTGGAGTTGCACTCTCATAGTCAAAGTAGCGTCTTCTGCCAAGAAGTGTCTCAACATAACCTTGAGTTTTTGAGAGATCTACTATGCTTCTAAAGTAGCTCTTTACTGTAGGGAATGACTCAAAATACTTCTCTATGATCTCTTTTGCTTCTTTAGTTGTAATACCTAGAGTATCTGAGAGTTTTTTCTGTCCCATACCATATAGAAGTCCAAAGTTTACAGTCTTTGCAACGCTTCTTTTACCCTTAGCTTCATCTTCGCCAAAGAGCACAACTGCTGTTTGGTAGTGAATATCTTTGTCATCTTTAAAAGCATCTACTAAGACCTTGTCTTGTGAGAAGTGAGCTAGTAGTCTAAGCTCTATTTGAGAGTAGTCAATGCCTATGAGTTTGTTTCCACTAGATGCCACAAAAGCCTCTCTGATTCTAAGCCCTAACTGACTTCTAGCTGGTATATTTTGAAGGTTTGGGTTTTTTGAGCTTAGTCTTCCTGTGGCAGTTCCAGTCTGAACAAAAGAGGTGTGAACTCTGCTATCTTCATGCTCTTTACTTAGTTTTAAGAGTGGCTCTATGTAGGTTGAGAAGAGTTTATAAACCTCTCTATATTCTAAGAGCATTGCAATGATCTCATGTGCATCTTTTAGTGAACTTAGAACTTTTTCATCAGTTGAGTAGCCTGTTTTTGTTTTTTTACCAGTTGGTAGTCCCAAATGTTCAAAAAGTATAACGCCCAACTGCTTTGGAGAGTTAATGTTAAACTCACTTCCAGCTTGAGAGTAAATGTCTTTTGTAAGCCTTGTTAACATCTCTTTTATCTCAACTAAAAACTCTTCTAAAAATGAACCATCAACTCTGATCCCAGCTTGTTCCATGTGTAGAAGTGTTGTTATAAAAGGAACTTCAACTTCCATAGACTCAGCTATAAGATGCTCGGCATCTTGAAGTTTTAGGCTCTGGTTAAAGAGATGAAAAAGTTTTAGAGTTATAAATGCATCTTCAGCAGCATAGATAGTTGCATCTCCTAGTTCAACTGAGACAAAAGTCTCGCCTTTTTTTACACTCTCTTTAAATGTTACCATTGTGTGACCAAGAAGTTTATCTGAGAGTTTATCGAGGCTTAAAGCACTCTCTGGGTTTATTAGCCACGCGAGGATCATACTGTCTGCATAGACTTCAAATCTATCTTCATTTAAGAGCTTAGAGATAAAGTGCAGATCAAACTTGATGTTATGACCAACTACTTTACTCTTAAAGATCTGCTTTATTGCATCTGCTGCATCTTGTTCGCTAACTTGCTCAGGAACGCCTAAGTAAGAGTGAGCAAAAGGAACATAAAAAGCCTCTTTGTCATTAAATGAAAAGCTAAAACCTACAATAAAATCTTTTTCATGATCTAGTCCAGTTGTCTCAGTATCAAAAGCCACTATAGTTTGCGGTGTAATAGACTTTAAAACACTTTTTAACTCTTGTGGATCTGTTATAAGCGTAGCAAAAAAATCGAGTTTTTTACTCTCTTTTTTCTCTTTTGCTAACTTTTCATCTGCTTTTTGTTCTATCTCATCTGTTAGTATATCTTTAGCTTTTAGAGATCTTATTATGGCATTTTGTTCATACTTTACAAGCTCATCATATATGTTTAAAAATGGATGTTCTATATCCATCTTATACTCTTCAAAGTCAAGTGCATCTAGGACATCATCACGAAGAGAAACTAGCTCTTTTGACATAAAAGCACTCTCTTTTGACTCTATAAGTTTTTTTTGGTTCGCTCCATTTACAAGATGAACATTCTCATAGATAGTCTCAAGAGATCCAAACTCTTTTAAAAGTTTTTCAGCCCCAACTTTTCCAATGCCTTTTACTCCCGGAACATTATCAGCACTATCGCCTAAGATGGATTGGTAATCTATAAACTGCTTTGGCGAGACACCATACTTATCAAAACAAGCCTCTTCATCCATAACTTTTTTCTTAATTGCATCTACGACAACAACTCTTCCATCATCTATGAGTTGATAGAGATCTTTGTCATGCGAAACTATGCGAACTATGTAGTCTTTCTCTCTTGCATATTTTACAACTGTAGCGATGATATCATCTGCTTCAAAACCACTATATCCTAGTGTTTTATAGCCCATCTTGTCTATCCAGTCTATGGCAATTGGGAGTTGCATTGTTAGCTCTTCTGGTGGAGCTTGGCGATTTGCTTTATAGTTTGGATCTATTTCATTTCTAAAAGTGTCGCCTTTGCTGTCGATGGCAAAGATCAAATAGTCACTATCGTGTTGCTTTTGAAGTGTTGATATGAAGTTCGTAAAACCTGTTAAAAGTCCTGTAGGAAAGCCATCTTTGTTCTTTAAGTGTTGTGGAAGTGCATAAAAACTACGAAAGAAAAAACCAAAGGTATCTATAACAGTTACAACTTTACTCATTTAGTTTTTCTCTTGTTTTGCATATTCATATTAAGGAGCCTTTTTTTAGATTTATTATATCAGTTTTTATGAAACACTACGCGGTTTTTACCTAGTTTCTTCGCTTCATACATAGCTCTGTCGGCACATTTTAAGATCTCTTCAAGATTATTCCCATCTCTAGGAATTATTGCCACACCAATACTAGCTCGCACTTGATGTTTGTACTCTTTTACAATAATTGGTTTATTTATCTCTTGTAAAATTCTCTCAATAAGAGCATCAAAGTGAACAAAATTATCTTCTCTTTTATCTTGTCCTCTTACTAAAACAACAAACTCATCTCCGCCAATTCGTCCTGCTACATCAAAACTTCTGATAGAGTTTAAGAGTCTATTTGCCACACTCTTTAAAACTTCATCTCCATGATCGTGTCCTTGTGTGTCGTTAATAATCTTAAAGTCATCTAAGTCAACAAAAAGAAGTGCTGACTCGGTGTTATTTCTTTTTGCATAGTTTATCTCTTGTGAGATTTTTTCATAAACATTTTGTCGGTTTGCAAGACCTGTTAGTGTGTCATAAAAAGCAAGATGTTCTATCTCTTGGAGCTTTATTTTCATAAGAGTAATATCTCTATCTATCCCTCTATAACCAAGTAGATTTCCTTTTTCATCACAAAATGGAGATCCTCTTGTCAATATATGCACATCTTTGCCATTTTTGTGTAAAAGAGTGTGCTCAAGGTTTACTATTTTTTCTCTTTTGCTTGAGAGTTCAAAAAATTCTTTAGAAACTCTTTTTGCTTCATCTTTATTCATAAAGTCAAAAGGTTTTTTACCTATAATTTCGCTTGGTTCAAACCCAATTATTTTCTCAGATTGTGGGCTAACATATGTATAAATAGCCTGTTCATCTATCTCCCAAACAAGGTCATCACTACTCTCTACAAGTTGCTGAAATCTATGTTCACTCTGCTCTATAAGTCTTATTTTTTTAAATTCGTATCTCTTTAAAATAAAGTACAAAAAGATTATAAAAGAGATTATTGCCAGAGTACTCATAATGGCTGTTTGATAAAGAGGTTTCATGTGAAGACTATATGGTTGTTCTACCACAAGCCCCCAGTTTGTTCCTTTTATAGGCGTATATGATGCGAGTGTTTTTTGACCTTTATAGTCGTATTCAACACCAACACCACTCTTTTGCTCTAAAGCATTTCTCATAGGAGTTGCAATATTTAAATTATTTATCTCAATATTTGGTGGTTTCTCTTTTGAGTAGGCTAAAAATTTTATATATTTGCCATCTTTAACTCCAAGAAGATACTCTAGCTCAAGATCTACTTGAATAATTGAGTTAAAAGTTTTTTGTACTTGAAAGATTGTTGCATTTGATGCTTTGTTATTAAAATCTTGCTTTATATAATATTCTTTATCAAAAGTTGCCACATTGGAAATCATACTAGCCATAGAGTATGTTTTCTCTAGAAGAAAGTTCTTTTTCTCATAAATAAGCTTATCAAAAAGATAAAAACTAAAGAGCATCACAAGCGTCAATATAGGGGTGACTATAACAAGTAATATTTTTAAAAAATCTCTATTAAATTTCTTATTCATAACATATTCCTTAAATAAATCCTACTCTCATTTAAATATGCAAAAACTTAATATTCAGAGATAAATTTTTTATCTGACTTAAGTGTGACACTCTGTAAGAGATTTCTCTGGATTTGCAATATAGTCATATCCATTATAAATAGTGTATGCGCCATATAAAATAACCGCAATGGAAGCAAGACTCATCATCATATTTCTAAAACTAGTGGCACTTGTCAGAGTTGCTAAAAACCCAAGACCAAACATTGCAGGAATGGTGCTAAGTCCAAAGATAGCCATAACCAAAGCTCCATAGAGTGGACTTGCTGTACTTGCAGCTGTGATGGCAAAGAAGTAGACAAAGCCACAAGGAAGAAGCCCATTTAACATTCCAAGGATAAAAAAACTAAGATTTGATTTTGAGTTTAGAACTTTTTTAAAAGCATTTTTATAAAGAGATGATGAAGAAAAAGAGTGTTCTATAAGAGTTAAAAACTTAATCTTACCCATCAAAGATAAACCTGCTAGTATCATGGCAATTCCAGCAAATACTAGCAAAGCTCCATTTGCATTGTTTGAAAAAGTAATAACCCCACCAAGTGCCCCAAACATAGCCCCTAAGATAGAGTAAGTAAAAACTCTACCAAAAGAGTAGAGAAGATGTGCAAAACTTTGTGAGATCTTAGAGCTCTCTGGCTCTATCTTTATAGTAGAATATGCTAAGACTATCCCTCCACACATACCAATACAATGCCCAAATGAGCCAAGAAACGCTATACTAATAATGGTTAAAATATTTACTGTTTCCATAATTTCTAGTTATTTTCCTAAGAGTTTTTTTCTAATGTGAGGATTGTTAAGAGTCTCGCCTCTTAGCATTCTTAGTCGCATTGTATCAAAATCTACGCGACCATTTGCTTTTTTTTCATAAGCTCCAAATCCATAACCCATAGGAGTCTCATCAGTAAGTGAGTAAAAGGCAAGACTCGCATCTATATACCTTTTACTGTCCCTACTCATAACCCAAATAACTGCTTCATCTCTAAATGGTTTATCGTCAAGCCATTTTACAAAACCGCCATGGTCGTGAAAAAACCAAGTTTTACCACTAGGGGAGATAACTTGTGAAACATCTCTTAAGTCATCAATAACCATCCCACAATCACTATCTTGATACTTGTTAACAACAAGTTCATATGGAAGCTTTTGTAGGTTGTTTTCTTTTATAACTATCATTTGATTTTTAGATGCAAGGAGCAAAAATACGCTAACAATGAGTACAACAAGAACAATAACAACAATAAAAGGGATTAATTTTTTTATCATATACAAAAACTCCAAAATAACATAAACCAAACTAAATAACTAAAACTATTTGAAAATTCAAATATAAAAATCATAAATATCTAAATAAAAACTATATAAAGCATCTCTTTTTTGCTTAAAAAATAAGAATTAAAATTATATCTATTATGCTATGAGATAGATATTAAACACTACATTAGGCTAAAGGATGACAAACTTCCACTGTATTTTTGAGATCTTGCTTTTGTATGTGTGTATAGATCTGAGTAGTCAAAAGTGATGAGTGACCTAGAAGTTCTTGAACAACTCTTAGATCTGCACCACCACTAATAAGTGCGGTTGCATATGAGTGTCTTAAAACATGAGGCGAGACTCCTAGGTACTTTTGCGTTATCTTATATGCTGAGATTCTACTAAGTGGATCTAGCTTGTAGTTTATCCATACTTTTTGAGTATCTTTTGGTCTCTCTTTTATGTACTCATTTATAGCCTTTATAGCTATTTTTGCAATTGGAACTATGCGTTCTTTTTCTCCCTTAGCGTGACTAATACGAAGCCAACCATCTTCTAAATCTTGAAGTTCTAATGCTAAACACTCACTAATCCTAGCACCAGAAGCGTACAAAAACATTAAAAGAGCATAGTCTCTTAAACCTAACCATGAACTCTTATCTATTAGTTTTAGTGAGCTTTGGATCTCTTCATATGAGAGAAACTTTGGTAGTAGTTTTGGGATCTTTGCAAACTTCTGTTTTGTTTTTTGCTCACTAAAATGACTTTTATAACAAAAATCAAAAAAAGCATTTATGGAGGAGAGTTTTCGGTTAAGTGTTCTTTTGTTTGTGTATTTTGTTAAAAAAAAGAGGATGTTTTTTGTATCGAGGTTTATAAGAGGTTTTTTAAGTTCTTCTTCTATGGAGATAAGGTCACTCATATAAGCTTCAACGCTCTTTTGGCTTAGTGCTTTTGTAACACTAATGTACTCCAAAAAAGCTTCTAACTCATTACTCAAGTGAGATGTATTCATCTTTTACATAGAAGAGTTTGTCTGCTTCAAAAACAAAACCATCTTCTATATCAACTTCATAGATAGTATGAGTTTGTAGATCTCTTGAGACTTCTATGAGATAGCCTTGTTTTTCAAGTATATACAACTTGTCATTATGGATAATAAGTCCTAAAAAGTGAGCAAATGGAAATTTAATCTTTGCAATAAGTTGCAAGTCTGGCGTCAAAGATATAACTTCACCCTCTTTTGTAGTGATAAAGATCTCTTTTTCAAGATGAACGATATCACGCATCTCATAACTTACCCTGACCTCTTTAGCAGCCATTGAGAGGATTTTTGTTGAAGTTGCTGCTATTAGTTTGTTATCGACTACATTAAAGTAGATAACATTGTTAAAATTATCATCAGTAGATACTATAGTTGTTCTTAGTTTCTTTTTTGACTCAGAGTTTACGATAACTATCTTGCCATCAAGCGTTAAAAAAAGAACTAGATCATTCATAAAGTATGGATTTACAATTCTATCATCTACCGCTATTGATGGTGTACCTTGAACTTGAACTAAAAGAGAGTTTTGTGAGATGGAGTATAGAGCCATATCGTTGTTAGCAAATAAAACAGCCAAGATATCATCTTTTATACTCGCAGCTGCTATAGTTTTTTTGAGATTAAACTTCTTTGTCAATGTTTCATCTGCTATAAAATCAATCTTTAATTGCCCATCTATAGTTGAGCTTAAAACCCAACCATCACTACTTCCTAAGAGTCTATATGACTCATCTATCTTAACATCCAAGAGTCTATCTTGCAAAAGCACTTCTCTAGTCTCAAGCATAGCGGCATTGGATGCTACACTGGCGATCTTGCTATTTGCTTTTCCATAATAAGCCCAGTCATCTTTTACATCTTTTGGCTCAAAAACTTTTTTAGAGCTACACCCTAGAAAAACAAAAGATATGGAGATACTAAGTAGTAGTAGTAATTTTTTCAAAACTTTATTTCACTCCATAGTGCATAAGTGCGTTAGCAACATTTCTTAAAGATGATTCAGATGAGATCTGAGCTAATCTCTCGTGAGCTTTTTCTATCTCCGAATTACTCATATAAACAATAGCACTTTGAACTAAAGCTAAATCTTTATAAACTGCATCTTTTCTCAAAGCGTATGCGTCAAGAAGTTTAGCATCTTTAGCATCTTGTGCAAGCTCATAACTAGCTAGATCTGCTATCATCGTAGATGATGAGTTTGTTAGTTTTTTCATGCTTAACATATCTTTTTTTACAACTGCCTTTGAGTATATCCAAGCATCGTATAGATCTGTAGAGATACTTTTTATAGTAGAGAGTGCTTCAGAATTCTCGGCATCTTCACTTAAAATAGCTAAGGCTTTATTTACCTCTTTAATTTCAGACTCTTTATTGATATCATAAACTATATTTGCAGCAACTACCACAACAATAGCTACGAGAGCTCCAATAAGAAATTTTTTATATTTTTTAACAAACTTCTCAGTCATTACAGCTTTTTCAAAAAACTTTTCTTCAGAATTTAACTTTTCTTTTACCATGTCAATATCATTTTTTAGACTCAAAGATATTCCTTTATTGCTACATTATTTTATAAGTCCAAAATAATATCGCATAGTTTGTTAAAGTTTCATCAAACACATAGATATCTTTTGTTACAATCTTGTAAAATTATATAATCAAGGCGACAAATGCAAGTAAATGATGCACTATTAACCAAACTAGAAAAACTATCCTTTTTAAAGGTGTCACAAGACAAACGAGAAGAAGTTGTATCTCAGTTATCTGAGATTGTAAGCTTTGTTGACAACTTAAGTGAGTTAAATACTGATGGCATTGATGATAGTTTTGCTATGAGTGATAAAGGAACATATACAAGAGAAGATACTCCAAGTTGTGATAAAAACATAAACGAAGATATACTCAAAAATTCACCACAAAGTGATGATAACTTCTTTATAGTTCCAAAGATAATAGAGTAGAAAAAGGAGTTTTAGATGAGTGGGGAAGTAAAAAAAGTAGTAGATATAAAAAAACTACTAAAGAGTGTTTTAGCTTATGGATCTAGTGATCTGCACCTCGTTGTTGGAAGTGAACCGCAGATTAGGATTGACAAAGAACTTCGTCCTCTAAACTTAGCAGTTTTAAACTCAAAAGATATCGAAGAGATGTCTTACTCACTTATAGAAGACAAACAAAAAAAGGTATTTGAAGATACAAATGAACTTGATTTCTCTTTTGAACTTGAAGGAATAGGTCGTTTTCGTGCAAATTACTATCGTACCATGGGCGGGATAGCTTGTGCTTTTCGTATGATCCCTATAGATATTCCAACACTTGATGAGTATGGAAACCCTCCAATATTTAAAGAGCTTATAAAAAGAGAAAAAGGACTTATCTTAGTAACAGGTCCTACTGGTAGTGGTAAATCAACTACTTTAGCTTCAATGCTTCATGAGATCAACCTTACTGAGCGAAGACATATTATAACCATCGAAGATCCAGTTGAGTTTGTTCATAAAAACATAAAATCTCTTTTTTCTCAAAGAGATGTAGGAAACGATACAGCTTCTTTTGCTACAGCACTAAAGTACTCTCTAAGACAAGATCCAGATGTTATCCTAATCGGTGAGATGAGAGATGCAGAGACTATAGGTGCAGCACTAACTGCTGCAGAGACTGGTCACTTAGTTTTTGGAACTCTTCATACTAACTCAGCGCCAGGAACGATAAACCGTATCATAGATGTTTTTGATGGAGAGGCGCAAGCTCAAATCAGAGCACAACTATCATCCTCTTTGGTTGCTGTAATCTCTCAAACTCTTATACCAAGAGTAGGCGGAGGAAAGGTTGCAACTCAAGAGATTCTTATAACAAATCCAGCTGTACAAAACCTCATACGAGAAGATAAAGTGCATCAGTTATACTCACAAATGCAACTAAATCAAAAAGAGACTCATATGACCACGCAAACCCAACAGCTCTTAGAACTGCTACACAAGAAAGTTATAACAAAAGAAAACGCAATCAAAAACTCAAACAGACCTGAAGAACTTATGAAGATGCTAGGTGTTTTATAACCCTAGCGAGCTTTATCTCTCTCATTTTTATTTCATTTAGCGTCTCAT
>NZ_JALOAN010000018.1 GCF_023228785.1 Sulfurimonas sp. | reverse complement strand
ACTCGCGGTATTTTCCCACTACTTATCCATTACATAAAAATTATTTTAGTTTATTATTTTATCTGAGCTTAATTGTAAGTTTGCTTTTTCAGTAAAATTTGCCTTATCCTATAACGGGGGCGCGGGTGAGTAACTGCCGTTGGAAAACCTTTAGGTTTTGCAATGGTTGCTTGCTCCTCCCGCTTGTTGTCTGGTGCGAATGCAACAGATTACAAGTGGGTGTTCAACCCGCGCCCCCGTTGTCTGGATGCGAAGCGTCCAGACAACTATTTATTCAATCACATTATATGTAAAGAAATCTTAATTAACATAAATAACTAACACGATATTTGAGTGTTAAAAATGAAATTATGTTAAAAATATGACATGGTGCAATATTTTTAAGTAAAAAAGAAAATAATGTATAAGATTCTTAAAGTTAGAGTGTTCGTTTAATACTGTATATTCAAATTAAACTACATTTTCTAAAGAAACTTTTCATCAAAGATGAAATCGCCTCGGCTAGTTTTGTGTGTTATTTTGCAAATATATTACATAACACACATAATGTTACTTAAGTGAGGGAGAAAATACACCCCTGTGAATTTTTACATGACTATTGAGACAAACTCAATATCAACTCAGTCTAACCCTTACAGATTGCTCATGTGCAGTCAATCCTTCTGTGCTTGCTATTAGTGCGCACTCTTCACCTATTTCATTTATAGCTTTTTTAGAAAAAGAGATGATAGAGGTCTTTTTCATAAAGTTCTCAACTCCAAGCGGAGAGAAAAACTTAGCAGTTCCACCTGTTGGTAGAGTGTGGTTTGGTCCAGCTACATAGTCACCAATAGCCTCAGGAGTGTTATGTCCTAAAAATATCGCTCCAGCGTGTTTTATGTAAGCTAGATATTCAAAAGCATTATCAGTCGCAACTTCTAAATGCTCTGGTGCGATCTGATTCATAAGATCTATGGCTTCTTCCATATTTTCAGTAACTATAATAGCACCTCTTTCATCTATGGACTTTCTTGCTATCTCTTCTCTTGAGAGCTTTTTAAGCCAAACTTCTATCTCTACTTTTACAGCATCAGCTAGTGTTTGTGATGGAGTTATAAGTATGGAACTCGCCATCTCATCGTGCTCAGCTTGAGAGAGCATATCTATGGCTAAATGGCTTGGGTTTGCACTATCATCTGCCAGTATTCCTATCTCGCTAGGTCCTGCTATCATATCTATGTTTACATCACCAAAAACCATCTTTTTTGCAGTCGCTACAAAGATATTTCCCGGACCTGTTATAACATCTACTTTTGAAATTGTCTCTGTTCCATAAGCCATAGCCCCAATAGCACTAGCGCCACCAACTTTATAAACTTCACTAACTCCACAAAGATGACAAGCAGCTAATAAAAGTTCGTTTGGCTCATTGTCTGGAGTTGGAGTAGTTACGATGATCTTTTCTACACCTGCAACCTGAGCGGGGATAACATTCATCAAAAGTGAAGATGGATATGCAGCTTTTCCACCTGGGATATAAAGCCCTGCGCTATCAACTGGAGTCACTTTTTGACCTAAAATCGTTCCATTTGATTCTGTGTCAAACCACGATTTTGGTTTTTGTTTTTCATGGTAAGCTTTGATTCTGTCATATGCTAAGTGCAGAGATTTTTTTAGTTTTGGATCTAGGTTATCATAAGCTCTACTCATAGACTCAGTTGAGATTTTGAGATCTTCATCGCTCTTTGGAGTCCAGTTATCAAACTTTGCTATGTGCTTCTTTAGTGCTTCATTTTTATCAAGCTTGATCTCATCTATTATGCCAGTAACTATTGCACTAACTTGTGCTATGTCCATTTTTCCTCTTTGCAAAAGTTCTTCAAAACTCTTAGCAAAATCACTGTTTTTTGTATTTGTAAAAATCATCTTATTTTCCCGCTTTTATATACTCATCAAACTCTTGTTTTACAACACCTAACGCTTTTACAAAATTATCTGCATCTATTGCACCCATTATTGGTTGATACATAGGATCGCCATTTGGGAGTAAAAACCAGATAGCTGGTGTTCCTGGTTGCCAAAGTGCTTTTGGCATAAAATCATTCTCATCACTATATGAAATTATAGATATAAAATCTCTGTTTAGTGCCTCGGCGACTCTTTCATCTTTTAAAGTTGTTTCATCAAGGATGACACAAAACTTGCATGTATGTCTTGAAGATATAAACAAAACTGGTTTTACAAATCTTGTTGCTTCTTTTATCCCAGCATCATAATCTTTTGCCCATTTTATCTCCGATGCCATCATAGAAGTAGCAAAAAGTAGTGTTAAGTATATTATTATTTTACGCATGTGTTTTTACCTTTTTTAGAAGTTCTTTTGAGCACTCTACGGCACTTTTTTTTGTTACATCTATTACTATATCTGCTATTTTTAAATACTCAGGACGACGCTCATTATAAAGCTCCTGTGCTTTTTTAAGATCTTTTAGAAGTGGTCGTTTTTTTAGTTTTTTCAAAGCATTGGGATGATGTTTAATTCGCTTGATTATCTTCTCAAAAGGAGAGTCTAAAAGAACGATTGTTCCTATCTTTTTAAGATTTTCTTGTTTATAAAAACCTCCACCCGTTGAGATAAGAGTATTTTTCACACTACTCTCTAGCCACTTAGCAACATCAGATTCAAGTTTTCTAAAGTAGCTCTCTCCATCTTCGGCAAAAATATCTTTTATTTTTCTATTTTGCATACTCTCTATTATATCATCAGTATCAATGGTCATATAATCAGAGTGCTTTATGACTTCACGAGCCACACTACCCTTTCCAACTCCCATAAATCCTATTAAAACTATATTTTTATTCTTTAACATTTACTCGGCCTTTAGATCTAGATCTATGCTTTTAGATATCATGCAAATGCACTCATATCAAAATCTGGTTTAGTTTTTTTAACTCTTTTATATATCAAAACTGCTGTGATGATATTGTATTGCAAGATTACCATACTAATGATAAAAGCCATAGAAAACAGACTTAAATATGCCTCTAGATAGTAAGAAAAGATAAAACCAAGAAGTGATCCAACAAAAAGAATAAACTGAATTAATGCTAACTTTTTATCTATCATCTCATTCATAGTTGGGATGTTCATATAGCCCATCGCATTTAGATGAAACCAAATTAAAAATGGAACTATTTTGTATAACATTCCTATCATAATAGAGAGTATAAAACCCCCTATAAAGATTGAAGTTACAACTATGTGCTGGCTTAAATAAAACTCGTCCCCTATCCAAAACAAAGAGCCTAGCGCTAAAAAAATGCTTGAAGTTTTATAGTAAAGAAGTGTGATATCACTAACTTTTCTTTTTCTGTTTTTTATCTTTAGCAAAAAAACAATTGCAAATGAAGCAAAAAATAGAACGATCCAGAGCTTTGCAGCTACTGCATAGCTTTGGAAAAACAGACTCGTTATCATCCACAAAATTAGTGATATTGAGATAAACAAAACTACTCTTTTTTGATAAAAATCTTTAAACTTTGGTGCTACATAAAACATTGGCAAAACTTGAAATGTCACCCCAACTATTAAAATTCCCGCAAAACCAAAGATTGCCCAAACACTGTGAGTATTTGCGACTATATTTCTATAAATAGAGGCATCTGGATCTATGTAACTAAAGAGTAAAAAGATCCCCATTAAAACGCTAAAAAGAGCAAAAACTAAACTCAGACTCATCCCTGTAACTGTAGGAGTAAAGTTTTTAACTTTTTTTATAGCCATAAAAATCACAACTATCATTGCCAAAAATCCAGATCCAAGCAAGAGCATGGCAAAAGCATTGAGAAGTGCCACCTCAAACTTTAAACCCACGATCATAAAAAGCGTTCCTAAAACCATAGCTATATGCGAGATCTTAGTCACAAGATCTACTCGATACATCTTAACTCCAGCTAATACTGGAAGCATCTGAGTCAGAGATCCAAGCATAACAAAACTCATAAAACCTATGGTTATAGTGTGTGTAATGACAATGCTATCTATAGAGTATCTGCTTTGTAAGGCACTTACATCACTTAGTAGCATCAAAATTCCAGCAAGAATGGCAAAAAGTGGTGCACTTAAGTAAAATCTAAGTGGCGCTGAAATTGGAGGAGCTTGCTCTAGTGAGAGACCGTTAAACTGCACTTTTTTTACTCAACAATCATAGACTCCATCATATCCACAACTCTTGGAGCTTCTGCGCTTAAGTGTTGTTGCGCCATAGTGTAGAGCATCTGTTCCTCTTTCATATTGTGTTGTTGCATAAGTATCATAAGAGTCTCTGAGAGTCCAAAAAACTTATCTTTGTTATCAGCTTCTAGCGCTTCGCCCATCTGTTTTATAAGACTTCTCATCTGAGCGTGTTCATGCCTCATCATTGCAGTTGGACCTTCCGTCATTCCTGTTTTTGTCTCAAACTCTACAAACATAACTCTCTCTTCCATTTGGAAGTGTCTCTCAGTCGCTTTTGCAAACTCTTCATAAGACTCTTTTGCATCACTTAAAGATTTGCTAGCATTTTCTTCCATAGTCGCAAAATAACCATCACATCTACTATGATCTTGTGTTAAATACTCTTTGATTGAACTCATTTAATTTTCCTTTTTTGTAATAAAATACATTTTAAATTTTTTGTATTATATAAAAAAAAACTGAATCTTTTATCTCACAAATCAATAATTTGTTATTTAACCATCTTTTTACTATAATGTCCATCTTTAAAAACAATGGGGAAACATATGAGCAACAAAAAATATATAACACTGGGTTTTACCACTATAGCAGTAACATTAACTATACTTTTTTCTGCAAATCTTTTTGCAAAAACTGCAGATAGTTCAAAAAAAGAAGCTTCTAGACTTGAAGCACTTGCAAAGTTTACAAAAGTCATAAGCATAGTTGAGCAATACAATGTTGACAATGTAAGCATTGAAGATCTTATGGATAAAGCACTTCAAGGGATGATGACAAATCTTGATGCACACTCAAATTTTTTAACACAAAAAGACTATAAAAAGCTCAAAGTTCAAACAGATGGGGAGTTTGGAGGTCTTGGTATTACGGTAGGCATCCGTGATGGAGCTTTGACTGTAATTGCTCCTATTGAGGGAACTCCTGCTGATAAGGCTGGCGTAAAGTCAAGTGATATTATCTTAAAAATCAATGACGAATCAACTCTAAACATGACTATAGATGAAGCAGTCTCACGTATGAGAGGAAAAGTTGGCGAGCCTATAGAGATAACTATTGTAAGAAAGGGCGAAGCAAAACCACTTGCTATAAAGATTGTAAGAGGTATTATAACTATAGAATCAGTCTATACAAAGACTATATATGATGACATTTTATATGTCAGAGTTACAAGTTTTGATAAAAAAGTTATTGAAGATGTCTCAAAAGCGATAAACAAGAAAAAAGCAATGACAAAGGGTATCGTCTTAGATCTGAGAAATAATCCTGGTGGCTTACTTGATCAAGCAGTTGGTTTAGTTGATTTGTTTGTTGATAAAGGCGATATCGTATCTCAAAAAGGTCGCAAAGCATCAGATGACCAGGTCTATAGCGCTAAGAGCTCGAACACTATGACAGATGTTCCCGTAGTAGTCCTTGTAAATGGTGGAAGCGCATCAGCTTCAGAGATAGTTAGTGGTGCCCTACAAGATCATAAAAGAGCTATTGTAGTTGGAGAAAACACTTTTGGAAAAGGGAGTGTGCAAGTTGTGCTTCCTATAACTCAAGATGAAGCTATAAAACTTACCATTGCAAGATACTATCTTCCAAGTGGAAGAACTATTCAAGCACTAGGTGTAAAACCAGATATTGAAGTCTTTCCAGGCGTTGTTCAACAAGATGAAAATGACTTTTCTATAAAAGAAGCAGATCTTAAAAAACATCTCGAAGAAGAACTTGTAAAAACTGAGACTAAAGCCAAAAAAGCAGAAGAAAATGGCGATAAAAAAGATATAATTTCAAAAGAACAACTATATAAAGATATTCAACTAAAAGAGAGCGTTGATATCATAAGAGCATTAATCATAGTAAAAGGATAAATAAACAGATGCAAAAAAGAGAATTACTCTATGAAGGTAAAGCTAAACGGCTTTATTTAACAGATGATAAAGACTTAGTTATTTCAGAGTTTAAAGATGATTTGACAGCATTTAATGGCGAAAAAAAGTCAAGTGAAGTTGGAAAAGGTGCACTTAACAACAAGATCTCAACTGAGTTGTTTAAACTCTTAGAAAAAAATGGTATCCAGACTCACTTTGTAGAGATGCTAGATGATAATCATATGCTTCATAAAAAGGTCGATGTTATCCTCATTGAGGTTATAGTTCGTAATATTGCAACTGGAAGTTTAACTAGAAATCTAGGTATTGAAGATGGAACGGTCCTTCCTTTTACTCTAGTAGAATTTGACTATAAAAATGACTCGCTAGGTGATCCAAAACTAAATGACCAACACGCTCTTATCTTAGGTTTAGTTGAGTATCAAGATGAGCTTGATAAACTTCGTAGAATCGCAAGACAAGTAAATGACATACTTCGTCCTTACTTCTTTGAAAAAGGTTTAAATCTTGTTGATTTTAAACTAGAATTTGGAAAAGACAGTAGTGGAAATATCATCTTAGTTGATGAGATCTCACCTGATAATTGTCGTTTTTGGGATGTTGAGAGTGGTGAAAAGATGGATAAAGATAGATTTCGTCAAGGTCTTGGCGGATTAGCAGTAGCTTATGAGCAGGTTCTAAATAGAATTCTCTCAAAATAACACAATTTGAAAATAACTATAGGAAATAAACAATGATAAAAGCAATAGTAAATGTATCTTTAAAAGCAGGCGTATTAGACTCTCAAGGTAAAGCGGTTCACCATGCACTAGAATCATTACATTTCAATGGTGTAAAAGATGTTCGTGTTGGAAAACAGATAGTTTTACAACTTGATTGTGATGATAAAAAAACAGCTCTAGCTGATGTAACTAAGATGTGCGAAGACCTTTTAGCTAACACAGTTATTGAAGACTATGAGATAGAGTTAGTATAATGACAAAGGTTACGATTTTACAGTTTCCTGGGACTAATTGCGAATACGATACTCAGTACGCATTTGAGAGACTTGGAGCTAAAACTGAGATACTTTGGCACAAAGCAGACAAGGTTCCACAGGATACTGATCTTTTAGTAATAGCTGGTGGTTTTTCTTATGGAGATTACTTAAGAAGTGGTGCTATTGCAAGATTTTCTCCTGTTATGAAGGCAGTTGAGGCTTATGCTAAAGCTGGCGGAAAAGTTCTTGGTATCTGTAATGGTTTTCAAGTTCTAACTGAGGCTGGGCTTCTTCCAGGTGCACTAAAGAGAAATGAACATCTTCACTTCTTATCAAAGCATCATCATCTAAAAGTTATAAATAATGACAATGATTTTTTAAAGAATCTAAGTGTTGGTGATGTTGTAAACATCCCTATCGCTCACCATGATGGAAACTACTTTATAGATGCAGATGGACTAAAAGAGCTAGAAGAGAACAATCAAATACTTCTAAGATACACTGACGCAAATGGAGTTGAACAAAATCCAAATGGAAGCGTTGAGTCTATCGCTGGGATCTGCAACAAGCAAAAAAATATTTTTGGTCTAATGCCTCATCCTGAGAGAGCAATGGAGACAATACTAGGAAGCGATGATGGCGTAGCTATGCTTCAAGGATTTTTAAAAGCGTGATTCGTCTAATCTTTTTAGGGTTGTTTCTTTTAACAACTCTAGGTGCAAATGAACTCAGCACAACTGAAGATGACAACATATCAATAGATGCAACTTTACCAAAAATTCTATATCTTAACTTCAAAACAACTCCCAAAAGAGTAATTAAAGGAGAGATCTTCCCTGTTACTCTAAAGACTCTCTCAACTGTAAAAGAATTTTCAAATATTACTTATGAACTTTTAAATTATGAGGGTCTAAAACCTTTAAATGAAATACCATATAGAGAAAAAGACTCCAGATATTTCTATGATACTTTTTACTTTCTTACAACAAGTAGCGATGCGAAGATACCTGACTTTAAAGCTACTTTAGAGGGCTTTGACGACACTCTTTACAGAGATACTACTCTAAGTGGCTTTAAACTAAATGTAGTCACACTTAACCCTAAAAATAATTTTGCAAATATAGTAGCTGATAGCTTCGAACTTTTAGAATTTAAGACAACTGCATATGACGATGAACATAATATTGTAGTCTTTGTAGCCACTGCTAAAAACTGCGATATTGCTTCATTTGAGTTAAAAAATGCGTATAAACAAGGTATCGAGTCCATAACAGAGTCACACTTTAATTCTAAGTTGGTTTACTACGGGGTTATAAAAAAAGAGGTTGAGAATCTCTCTTTTTCTTACTTCAATCTTTTGCAAAACAATTTTGTACGTTTGAATATTCCTATAATCGTAGATGATGATAGTGTCACTACACAAACTGACTTAAAACCTAAAGATCAATCTCACGATAGAGTAAAAATGCTCCTTGCAACAATTATAGCTTTGGTTGCTTTTTTACTTATTTTGTGGAGAAAAAAATATATATACTTGGTTTTCATACTAATCCCTTTAGCTTATGTTATATATATAGCTATTCCCTCAAAAGAGGTTTGTATAAAAGTAGGCGCTAAGATATATCTGCTTCCAGTGCATAATGGAACTATTTTTGAAAAAACAAATACACTTTACTACTTACAAAAAGAGGGAAGCGTAAAAGACTTTGTAAAAGTAAAACTTAAAAATGAAAAGATAGGTTGGGTTAAAAATGAAGATATTTGCAAAGATTAGTTGGCTTTTTGCAACAATAATAATTTTCTCTTCTCTAACATTGATGATAATTTTCTACTATATAGTTCCTAAACCATATGCTAGAAAAATGTCGGCTTGGCTCATTAGGCTTAGTACTTTTTTTACAGTAGAGATCCAAGGTTGTGAAGATAAGGATGCACAGATGTTCTTAGTTAACCATCAAAGTGATTTAGATATCTGTGTCATGGAAACAATAACAAACAAAGATTTAGCTTGGGTTGCAAAAAAAGAGCTATTTGATATACCTTTTTTTGGTTTAGCGTTAAAATTACCAAAGGATATCGCAGTAACAAGAGAGAGCAAGACATCTTTACTTAAACTCCTAAAAGATGCCAAAGATAGATTAGATAATGGTAGAGTTATCACTATGTTTCCCGAGGGAACACGCTCTACAAAATCTAAGATGCTACCCTTTAAATCAGGGGCAAAGATGCTAGCAGATAAGTATGAGCTTCGCGTTCAACCTGTTGTTATTATGCAGAGTGCGAAGTATTACAATGTAAAAAAGTTTTACTATAAACCTGGCAGTATAAAAGTTATATTTTTAGATTCTTTTATGGCAAAAAAAGAAGATAAAAATTGGTTAAATAATCTAAGAATAAAAATGCAAAAAGTATATGATGATGAGCTATCAAACAATCCTAGCCATAGGTAGTGGCGGTTTTATCGGTGCAATATTAAGAGTCTACCTCAACGGTCTGATCTCTAGTAATGTTCCCCATGAACTCCCCTTTGGAACTCTTGGTGTAAATCTTGTTGGAAGCTTTATTATGGGGATTTTAATAGCTTACTTTATGTATACTACACTCTTTTCTATGCATGCAAAATCATTTCTTAGCACGGGGGTTTTAGGAGCATTGACAACATATTCTGCTTTTGCCATAGAGAGTTTTTTCCTCTTAGAGGGTGGTTATATTATTTTAGCTTTAGTAAATATCTCTCTAAATGCCTTTGGAACTGTTTTTATGGCTGCTTGTGGTTTTTATATCACTAAATATTTTTTAGCATAATCAAATCTCGATAATCTCATCCCCGCACCATTTTGCAAGTTCCAAGTCGTGTGTAATAATTAGCATTCCTACCTCACCTAATGAGCCTAGCAACATCCTCATAACTTCAAGTTGTATAACATTATCAAGTGCAGAGGTTGGCTCATCTAGTAGCAATATTTCACTCTTCATAAGCATAGCTCGCAGTATTGAGGCTCGTTGGAGCTGACCACCTGAGAGTTCATGTGGAAGTTTTAAAAGTAGCTCATAATCTAAATTTAGTTTACTTAAATATTGCTCTATATCGCTTATAGAAGCTACATCTTTTATCTGGTTTATTAGGCTATAACTTGGATGAAAAGAGCTATATGGATCTTGAAAAACCTCAGATGCTCTTTTGCATTCAACACTTCCATTAAGAGGTCTTAAGTTTCCTAAAATCAATTCAAAAAGTGTACTCTTTCCAGCTCCACTAGCTCCAACTATAACTTTTATCTCGCCTTTTTTTAGACTAAAAGAGAGATTGTCAAAAAGTAAAAAATCTTTTTTATATCCAAAAGATAAATTTTTAACTTCTAAAAGAGTGCTCAAATATTTAGCTCTTAGTCATCGAAAGATATAACTTTGTAAGTTCATGATAGAGTGCATCTGGTGTTATATCAGCATTATCTTCCCAGATTCGTTTCATGATAATATTATCCTCTTCTCCTGCCCAAACTTTAATGTAGGTTCCTTCTTTATAACCATTATCTTGACGAAATTGATTTAAGATATTTTTTCCAACATAGAGACGATAAAGAGTTTCTAAATCTAGCCCACTCAAAATAACTAATTCAAAAAAGTCGTTTACAAGAGCTTCTAGTTCAAGCTCTTCTTGGCTTAAAACTTTACGCATTATATCTTCAACTTTTACTATGATCTTTTTTTGAGATGCAAAGTCATCATTTTTTATATCTATTTTAGAGAAACTCTCTAAGTTAGCTATATTGATAGCCAGCTCATCTATGCCACCTCTTAGAGTTTTATTGTAATTCTCTATAGCCAAACTCATCACAAAGTGCCATACATCAACTACTTCTATCTGCAAGTTTGCCCAGTCAGGCTCTTGTTTGATGTTTTTCCAATGTTTCCACGAAAAACTATCAATCATCTCAGCACACTCCATATAGATACATCTTTCCCAGTTTATCTCTTTAGCATCTTTGGTCAATCCCTTAACCCAGTTTTCTCCATTTGTTGCATCATTTAATTGCGATTGAAGTTGTAACATCAATAATATCTTGTCCAAATTATATTCCTTAATTTTATTTCACACCCTCAAGGGGTACCCTTTTGGCTCCCATGCTCCGCGTGGGAGTTTATATATACTATAAACACATATATGAGTTCCAACGCAGAGCATTGGAACTAGGGAAACTTTTTATCTTGAAATAAGTTGTTTATTTTACCTAATATGCTAATATTCCATACTTAAACAAAGAAAGATAGATGAAAAGAATAAATTGTAGAAGATGTAAATTTTATTATGTTACTTGGGAAAAAAAACAGCCTCATGGATGTAGAGCTTATGGATTCAAGTCTGCACAGATTCCATCTATTGTGGTTTTTCAAAGTAGTGGAACCGAATGCTCACTATTTGAGCTTAAGACTCCTGCCAAATAATCTTTTTACCAAACCCTAACCTATTGTCAGTCAACTTAAAATAACTAACTTTTATCTCCCAAAGTTTCGCCCTCATTGCAATTGCATAGGGAAACTTTTTAAAATATAGTTTTTTTAAATTCTTATCTTCAAGCATTGTAAAACTTCCTTGAAACTGCACTCCTTGGATCTTTCCTACTTCTTTTGTCTCTAAAAGAATATTTCCTGCTACTTTTTGGTTTTTTAAAATGTGTTTTATATGTGTAGTATCATCGCTACTCGCCACCACAAAACATTGATCTTCATAAACATAAAAAAGGCTACAAACACTAAGTTCATCTCCATCGCTAGTTGCTAAACTTAAAACATGATGCTTATCTATAAAAGACTCTATTTTTTCTAAATCACTCATTGCTAAACTTTAACAAAGCCCCATCTAATCTTTTAACAATCTCTTGCATCTCATCACGACTAACTCCAAAATTTAACCTCATAAAGCCACTGCCCTCTTTTGAAAAACTAAGTCCCGTATTAAGCCCTAACTTTGCCTCTTTTACAAAAAACTCTTTTATTTTCCTGTTACTTAGCCCTAAGCCTCGACAATCAAGCCATGCAAGGTAAGTTGCCTCTATTGGTATAACTTTTATGATATTTTTATGTTTTTTACAAACCTCTACAAGTAGCTCATAATTGCCCCAGAGATGAACTTTTAACTCCCCTAACCACTCTTTGCCTTCTCTATAAGCGGTCTCAAAAGCCACTTGCGACAAAACACTACCTTGCCCAATATGCACTCTATGATAACTTTTAAGGAATCTTTCTTTGAGATCTTTGTTTGCAATGGCAACACTACTCATCGCAAAACCTGCCATATTGAATGTTTTTCCAACTCCTATGGCTGTTATGGTGATATCTCTAGCCTTTTGACTTAGCGATGCAAAAGGGATGTGCTTGTTTGGTGCATAGACTAGATCTGAGTGGATCTCATCGCTAAAAACTACGATGTTATGTTCTAAACAGAGTTCTAAAATCTCTTCAAGTTCTTCTCTTCTCCACGCTCTACCAACTGGATTATGAGGAGAACAAAGAAGTAAAAGTTTAGTCCTCTCATCTATCTTAGATCTAAGATCTTCTATATCAAAACTATATTTTCCATCACTACCTTGCACAAGAGGATTATTTAAAACTTCTCTTTTTTGCTCCTTTAGACTTGCTAAAAAAGGAGGATAGATTGGAGTTTGTACTATAACTTTATCACCCACATCACTAAAGGCATCGATCGCTAGATCCATAGATGCAACAACGGAGTGAGAGTAGAGCAGATCCTCTAGCGCATAAGAGATACCATGTTCACTCTTCATCCACTCTATTTGAGCTTCAAATGCACTGTCTGGCATCGACTGATAGCCAATGATGGAATGTTCTAATCTTTTTTTTACTGCTTCTAGTACAAAATAAGGTGTATCTATATTCATATCAGCCACCCAAGCAGGAAGCACATCTTTAGTGCCAAACAACTCCTCTCTTAGAGTATATTTCTCAGCCTTTGAGTTCTCTCTATCTGAGTGTGTTTTAAAACTATACTTCACTTCTTTTTCCAAATGCTGCATTGTGCGATGGTGTGTTGAAATTTTCTTGCTGTCTCTTTTATAACAAACTCCATATCTCTAAGATGCACAAGTTCAAAGTTTTCACTGAGTATCTCTTTTAAGCTATCTAGCGTTCTTACCTCATTGCCTTTAGCATCTACGAAACCACCAAGCCACATCTCTTTTTGAGTTGAACTCTCTTGCCATGTATATGGAGAAGTTATCATAAGTATCCCATCGCTATTTAATCTCTCATGGATAGTCTCTAAAAATAGTTTTGGATTATAGAGTCTGTCTATGAGGTTTGTAGCCATAACTAAGTCATATGAGTTTAGATTTGCTTTAAGATTACAAGCATCACCTTGCCAAAATGAGACTTTATGAGCAATGCCCTCGTAACCTAACTCTTTGATTGTGACCTTTTTATTTTGCACGAGATCACCCTCAAGTTTAGATGTAAAGGCAACATAACCTCTCTCTTTTAATCTTACTCCCACTTGAATAAAACGAGCCGAGAAGTCAACCCCCTCAACCTCATCAAACTCCTTTGCAAGTTCAAAACTAGCTCTTGTTGTAGCACATCCTAGATCTAGCGCTTTTGTTTTGTTTGTGCTAAATTCGCTCGCTACCTTTGCACACTCTTTTGCAAAGTTTTTAACTCCAAAGTACTCATCTCCATACTGAAACTCACAATATTGTGAAACTAACTCATCACTCTCATATATATCTGATTTACTCTCATTTTGATTCTCTGAGATAACATATCTAAAGCCTGCATTTTGAGGGAAGTGTTTTCTAAAAGCATATCGAGAGTGCTTCATGATTAAGTTTCCACTACTAGCCCAAGAAGATCCAACTATAAGTGCGTGTTTCTCATCAAATGTTGGAGCTGTGAAGTCATCATAAGCCTCATGCACTTTAAACCCATCAAATGGTCGCATAGGGGTTCTACTCCACTGCCAAACATTTCCCACCACATCAAAGATAGACTCGCCACTCTTTGTGTGAAAACCAAACTCATTTACAGGGCAAGAACTAGCATAATGATAAAAGTTGAGATTTGCGCGACTTTGATGAAATTCAGGTAGATCTTGAAGATTAACTTGCTCATAAATTGCTCTATATTCAGCTTCGCTAGGAAGAACAAAAAGCGCTCCATCTTTTTTACTCTTATATCTACAAAACGCTTCCGCCTCTAGAGCATTTACATCTACTGGCCAATCAAGTGGCATATCAATAACTTCACAAAGAGTTCTATATCTATACACTCCATCTTCACTGACCCAAAAAGCAGGATGTTTCGCCTTTGTGTTTTTGAGATATTCCAAGCCCTCTTCATCCCAAAACTCATCCCTCTCATAAGCACCACTCTCAACAAACTCCATAAACTCAGCGTTGCTTAC
The DNA here is from genome assembly GCF_023228785.1 of Sulfurimonas sp. GTDB lineage: Bacteria > Campylobacterota > Campylobacteria > Campylobacterales > Sulfurimonadaceae > Sulfurimonas. The sequence goes on along the minus strand of NZ_JALOAN010000018.1, from coordinate 30,314 downwards.
AAGATATTTGGAAACTCTAAACTCATCTACCTCTTCTTCATAAGTTCCATACTCATTATCCCAACCATAAAGCTTATGTTGAGTATTTTTCCCTAGCTTTATATAAGCACCATCTATCTTTATCATCTCATTTTTTGGAGCCTCTGAGCTATGCGAACAAATTTTAAATTCTTCTGCACGCTCAACATCTTCAAGTGGCATCTGACGGTGAAGTACAAGTGAGGTCTCTATATGGATCCGCTCATGCTCGATCCCCATCAAAATAACCCACATAGGAGAGTTTTGTTCTATTGGGAGTTTTAGATCTAGGTTTAAAATGAGATCTTCTACAATAGCCTTAACCTTAGATCTATATTCCCTAACCTCTTGCACCTTTGGCCACGCATAGTTTTTTGAGTTCACATCATCCCATGCCATCTCATCAACGCCTACTGCAAAGATGGACTCAAAGGAAGCATCTACACGTCTATCTATTATCTTCATAAGTATAAGTTTGTTTATAAAAAAAGTAGCTGTGTGACCGAAGTAAAAGATCATTGGATGTCTTGATGGTTCTGACTTTTTATAAAAGATCTCATCGCTTTTTAAAGTCTCAAAAACCTTCTCAAAAAGTGTGTAAGTGTTGTTAAAATATTGTAGTATTTCTTCTCGTTTTGTCTCTATAGTGCCCTCATCAAGCGTAGGAGGATATATACTAAGATTGTTCAAATTAAACCCTTTTGTTTTGCTATAATTATTATATGAAAATTGATCAAAGCCCAAGATTAAAGAAAGACTCAAAACTCATTCACGCATTTACTACAAGAAATGGTGGATCTAGCAAAGCACCCTATAACTCGTTAAACCTAGCCTTTCATGTAGGCGATAATATAGACTCTGTTTTACAAAATCACAAGATCTTAGCCTCTAGATTAAACTACAAGAAAGAAACACTTGTTCATATGAAACAGATCCACTCTAGCACAGTTCATATAGTAGAAAAACAAGATGATTTCTCAAACCCTCCAACTTGTGATGCACTCATAACCAACAAAACAAATATCCCTCTTATGGTAATGGTAGCAGATTGCAGCCCTCTGCTTTTTTATGATGAGAGCAAAAGAGTTATCGCTGTAGCTCACGCAGGAAGAGAGGGAGCATTTCAAAACATCGCAAAAAATGTAGTTGATAGTTTTGTAAAAGATTTTGGATCTGATGCAAAAGGTATTGTTGTAACAATAGGTGCAACTATAGGAGTTTGTTGTTATGAGGTTGGGCATGAGATTGGACAAGTTGCACAAGAGCTAGATCTAGGATTTGCAATGGATCAAAGAGGTGATTCTCTTTTTTTAGATCTTACTAAAATCTTAAAGTCTCAACTCCTAACTTCTGGCATAAAAGAGCAAAACATCGAGATAAGCAAGGAGTGCAGTTGCTGCAAAGAGAGTAAATATTTCTCCTACAGATCCTCTAAGGAAACTGGAAGATTTGCTGGTGTTATTATGATGCTTGATTAAAAGCTTTCTAAACAAAACAAGCACTCATATAACCAACCACACTACTCTCATCTCCACTAGCATCACTGCTTGTTCTGTAGTCAAGCAAAATTGGCTCAAGCTGCTCTTTTTTTACACTCATCATCATAGCTTCAACTCCTAAAATCCCACAAGCTTCACATCCTTGATGCAAAAGTGAGAGATCTAGTTTTTGTATAGCTTCTATGCAGATATTATCAAGTCTATTGGCATACTCTTCGTTATAGAAATGGCTAAGATCTGTACTGATAATGACTCCACAATCTTCTAAACCCAAAACTAGATCTATCATCTTTGATATAGAAGAAGCACTCTCTTTCCCATAGACTAACTCAACAACTTTTGCATCACTCATATAGTGTTTTATAAAAGGAAATTGCACCTCAGTTGAGTGTTCTGCGTGAGTTATTTTTTCAGACAATCCAAAATTTCTCTCTAGTACCTCATATATAAGCTCACTTTTTGCAATTGGACCAAAAGGAGTAAGATACTCTGCTGATGCGCACATACTAACCCCATCAAATGCAACTCTATGCGATGGACCGATAACCACAAAGTTTTTCACACCACTCTTTGCTAAGATCCTATAAGCAATATTTGCCGTATATCCAGAGAAGACATATCCAGCATGAGGAACTATTACAGCCTTTGTTTTGACATCAGCCAATGAAGTATTCTCATCATATAAAGCAATGAAGTTATTAAAATATCTTAAAATATCTTTGGCCTCTCTTGGATAAAAAGAACCAACCACGCTCATTTCTCGTCTCATAATCTCTCCTTAGAAATTAAATACTATAACGATGCTATCTCATCAAATTCTGCTTCTATCGCTTCTACTCTATATCTTAAGATTTTGGGCTTTTGCGTGTATATGGAAGGATCTGCACCCGCTTTAAAACTTAAGTGTTCTAAAAAATCTTTTGTTTTTGGAAGCTGTTGCCACACTTGAGGTAAAAAAGTACCATGGTAAGAATCAAACTCTAAAATTAGCCCATCTTCATTTGGAGTAATTTTCTTTACTAACTCTTCATAACTACTATACTCTATCTCTTTAGGGTTGCTTAAGATGGAGACTTCAATACTAAGCTCACTAAGTTCATCCTCTTTTAATGGCGAGAATCTACTATCTCTAAAAGCACTCATAAGAGTGTTTGAGACTATATCATCATAGAGAGATCTATGGGCAATTATAGAACCTATGCATCCACGAAGAGCACCTCTTTTATGCAATGTAACAAAAGAAGCTCTCTTTTGAGAGAGTTGTGGATATTGCTTTAACAGCCTGTGTTTATCTATAGCCTCTTCTTTAGAGAAGTGATGCAGAAGTGTGTGTTTTGCAAGAGAGATAACTATGCCATCTAACATATTGTACTCCTAGTTTGAGATTTGTAATTTTCAGCCACATATTTGATAGTGTCGATATAATTTTACTAATAAAAATCTCATTTGTATTGAATTATTATAGCATTTGAAATTTGATTTTGGCTTTTTCAACCCTCTGTAAAATTAAACTAGCTACTTCCTTACTAATCTGCAAGTGGCACACTGTAATAAGTTAAAGGTTATTGTTTTGATAAATAAATTCGCTAATGCACCCATTCCAAAAGAGTTTCTTCGTTACATCTACATCACTATAGGCGCCACACTTTTAGCAACCGGTGTTGTTATGTTTCTAATTCCAAACCAAATAGTCTCAGGGGGAACGCCAGGTATTTCAATCTTACTAAATCACTTTACTAGTATTCCCACGGGGGTGCTAATGTTTATCATAAATACACCTCTAGTACTTATGAGCATCAAGTACATTGGAAAGGGTTTTGCCATAAGAACTCTTTATGTTATTGTAGTTACGTCCTTTATAGTAGATCTTTTTCATGAGTATCTACAATTATCAGCTTGGACAAATGAATCTATCCTAGCTAGTGTATTTGGTGGTATTTTTATTGGTTTAGGTCTTGGTTTTATTATTGCAGGTAATGCAACAGCTGGTGGACCTTCAATAGTAGCTAGAATTATTGCAAAAAAAATGCACTTAAAGGAGTCAAATGTGATAATTGCATTAGATACTTTTATTGTTCTTTGCGCTGGAGTTGCATTTGAGAGTTTTGAGAGCACTTTATGGAGTCTTATAGCTGTTTATATGACTTTAAGAAGCATGGATATACTTATATCTGGTCGCCCAACTGAAAAAGTGATTCATATATCATCGAAAAAAATAGAACTTATAAGTGAGCATATAGTAAAAAGATTTGATAAAGAGGGGATTATTTTAAGTGGATTAGGTCTTGAAAAACAAAAAGATAGACAACTTATGATGCTTGTCATAAGTAACAACAAAATCCCAGCACTTAGAGCTTTAATGGAGGAGCATGATCCTGATGGCTTCTTAGTTATTATCGAAGCATCAGAACTATTAGGAAGAGGACATTAGAATTAAATAAGTGCTTCTACTTTTTTAGCTAATTGTTTTGGTAGAAGTCCCAAAGACTCTTCGACTTGTTTTGTATTTCCATGAGTTATAAACTCATCTTCATACTCAAAACTCACAAGATCTACACCTGAGATCTTCTCTTTTGAGAAAAATTCTAAGATAGCAGATCCAACTCCGCCCATTTTAGAACTATCACTAAAGATAAACCATTTTTTATGTTTTTTAGACAGATCTTTTAGCATCTCAACATCTAGTGGTTTTACAAACCTCAAATCTAGAATGCTAACTTCAACTTCTAGTAGCTCAGCTGTCTCATAAGCTCGTCCCACTCCATTTCCATAACCAACAAATAATATACCACTACCATTTGAACGAAGTAGTTGAGACTTTGCCAATTCAAAAGGGGCTGACTCTGGTAAGTCTGTCTCTATAAATGATCCTCTTGGATATCTAAGTGAGCATGGATGCTCAAATTCTGATGCAAAGCCTAGAGCTTGATGAAATGATTTTTCATCTCTTGGAGCGAAGAGTGTCATATTTGGAATAGCTCTTAAAAAACTAATATCAAATGCGCCTTGATGTGTCTCTCCATCTTCACCAACTATTCCAGCACGATCTAGTGCAAAAACAACAGGGAGATCCATCAAACAGGTATCGTGTATAACTTGATCATAAGCACGTTGCAGGAATGTTGAGTAGATGGTGCAAAAAGGTTTAAAACCCTCTTTTGCCAGAGCCGCCATAGATGTTACAGCGTGTTGCTCAGCAATGGCTACATCCCAAAACCTATCAGGAAACGCCTCCATAAGTTCGCTAAGTCCTGTTCCGCTTGGCATTGCAGCGGTAGCACCAACTATTTTGTCATTATTTTTTGCTAAATGCATTAGGGCTTCTGTATAGATCTGAGTGGCACTCTTAGTTGAAGACTTTTTAGAACTGTGACCATTGCTCAGATCAAAAGGACCAACACCGTGCCACTTCTCCTCTTTGCCTTCAGCTATCTCATAACCCTTACCTTTTATGGTTTGAGCGTGTATAACAACTGGTTGTTTTAGGTTTTTAGCGGTCTGCATTATCTCTATAAGTTGAGATAGGTTATGCCCATCAATAGGTCCTATATAGTTAATACCCATCTCTTCAAACAAGATTCCTGGAGTGATGAGTTTTAAAGACTCTTCCATCCTTTTAGCTATATAGTGAGCACTCTCTCCAAAGTTATCTACAAAGTTTTCAGTATGTTTTTTAAACTTTTGATAGATTGGTGATGCCATTGCCGAGCTAAGCATTCTACTTATTGCACCGATGGGTTTGGCGATGCTCATCTCATTATCGTTTAGAATGATAACTAGCGGATAGTCTAGCTCTCCTAGTTCATTTAGTGCTTCATAGACCATTCCAGCAGTCATTGAGCCATCACCTATCATTACAACAGGAACTCTTGTTTCTTGCTCACCTTTTAACTTTATAGCCTTAGCCGCACCTACTCCTAAAGATATAGAGGTAGAGCTATGCCCAGCTACAAAGTAATCATACTCTGATTCGCTTGGTTTTGTATATCCACAAGTTCCACCAAACTGACGAAGCGTGTCAAAATCTTCCCATCTTTTCGTAAGTAGTTTATGTGCATAAGATTGATGTGACACATCAAAAATAAAAGGATCTTTTGTTACATCAAAAACTTTATGCATAGCTACAATTAGTTCAGTTGCACCTAGCGTCGAACTTAAATGTCCACCATTTTTACTAACAACTTCTAAAATTTTTTCTCTTATATCTTGACAAAGAATTTCTAGTTCTTTTATACTTTTTTCTTTTACATTTATCATTTTTTATTCACTTAAGGCCGCTCTTTTAACTCTCTCAAATCTTTTAGAGATTTGCGCGTCTATATTTCCTGCATCACTAATAGCAATGACTCCGCCCTCGCTAACTGCACCATCTGAGACTATTTCAACATGCTCTAGCGAACCTAGATTTTTCGATAAATCTCCATGGTTTTTAGGATTTACCTTTAGTTTTATCTTTGAGGCTCCTTGAAGATCTTTTATAAGTTCCCTTGATAACACTTCAGCTATCTCACTTGAGTTTTTTGAAAGCTCAACATTTATAACTTCTTTTGAGATATCAATTGCAGCACTGATTAGCTCAGACTTTATCCCCTCTAATGCTTTTTCATACTCTGACGCACTGTTTTCCAAAGTTTTTATAGAGTTTACAAACTGTTCTAAAGAGTTTTTGATGCTTCCTTTTTCTTCTTTTAAAGCTTGTTCTTTACCCTCTACTATACCTTCTTGAAATGACTCTTCTTTTACTTTTTCTATCTCTTTTTTATGATCTTGGCTCATCGATTCTAACTTCATTTGCAACTTTATAAAGTTAGATGACATCTCATCGGTTTTTTTCATAAGTGACTCTATAAGTGAGTCTTTTGAATTTGTACTTATTGAGCTTGAGTCTACACTCGTTTGAGGTTTTTCTAGCTCTTTTTCTTCAACTTTTTCTAAAGAACTTTTTTGTACATTAGCATTTGATGATGGACCCATAGCTAGTACTTTAAAAGTATATTTGTCGACATTGTGCTGTACAAGCTTTTCATTTGAGATTACAGTTGCCATCTCTACTCTACCATTTCATCGTTTGAACCCATTTGTATAGATCCAGCCTCTGCTAGTCCATTTACAAGTTCAACAATCTGTCTTTGAGAATTCTCAACATCTTTCATCTTAACAGCACCCAAAAATTGCATCTCTTCATCAAATGCTTCTTTAGCTCTCTCACTCATACCAGAGAAGAATTTCTCTTTAAGCTCTTCAGGCGCGCTCTTAAGAGCAAGCATAAGCTCTTTTTTATCAACCGCTTTAAGGATCTCTGTAATAGCGGTCTTATCAAGAGTAACAATGTCTTCAAATGTAAACATCATCTCTTTAATTTGAGTTGCTAGTTCTTCATCTATCTGCTCAACTTGCGATAGTGTAGCTTTTGCACTTTTTGCCCCTAGACGGTTAAAGATATCAGCAACCGCACGAGGTCCACCAACTTCGACTTTGTAAGATGCTAAAGATTCTAGTTTAGACTCTAGTACAGCTGAGACTCTCTTAATTACAGATGGAGAAATATCACCAAGTCTAGCCATTCTCATAGCAACTTCTGAACGCAGATCATCTGGGAAGAACTGAAGAGTATCTGCAGCTTCAGTTGGATCCATATGAGCTAGTATCAAAGCTACAGTTTGTGGATGCTCATTAACGATAAAGTCTGAGAGCTGCTGAGGCTTAATTTTTGATAGATAAGAGAAGTTTTGAATATTTTGCATACTCTTAGAGAGCTTATCTAAAACTTTTTTAGCCTCTTCTGGCCCTAAAGTTCTATATAAAAGTTCTCTCGCATATTCCAAACCACCAGATGTAATAAACTGACCAGATTGAAATATTGCATGAAACTCTTCAAGTATAGTAGTCGCTATCGCTTTTTCAACACTTTTATTGCCTGCAATATACTTTGAGATTTCTGTTATTGCATCTACATTCATATTTGAAAAGATTGCTGCTGTCGGTTCTTCCCCTAACTGCATTAGCAGTATAGAGATCTTCTCAGCCATACTCATTTCATCTAGTTTTGCTTGTTGCGTCGGATTTAAACTCATAAACTATCTACCTCTTTTCTCTTACATAAGGTTGTTCATCTTCACCAACCAATAGAGATTGAAGAAGAGCTGCTAACTCTTCTGGCGCATCTTCTGCCATGTTTCTAACTTTTTCTAGAAGAACTTCATGCTTTAACTCATCTTCATTAAAGCCTTCTCCAACACCTAGTTGACTCTCAACTTTTTTACGCATCAGTTGAACTTTCTCAACTAAGTCCTCTTCTTCATCATCTTCTATCTCAAGTGATGGACGGGTTAAATCATCATCCTCTTTTGAAACTTCAAGCATTCTAAGTGCAAACGGAGAGATAACTTTTTTGTAGAGTATTAGAAGCAAAATAACTACAAATAGATACTTAAATAACCCAGAAAATGGTGCTATGTAAGTTTGAGAAAATGTTAAAGCTCTTGACACCCCATCAATCTCACTCAAAGTTGCATCTCTTTTAAACTGGAGATTTTTAACACTTACCTGATCGCCTCTTGCCTCATCTATGCCAATAGAACGGCTAACAAGTGAAGAGAGTGCTTCAAGATCACTATCTTGAAGCGCTAAATATTCAAGCTCATTTGTTGGTTTATTTGCTTCATCTAACTTATACTTATACTTTCCATCAACTATAACAGCCGCACTAATCTTTTTTATACGAGCAAATTGTGACTTTGTAGTTGAGACTGTTTTGCCAACTTCATAGTTAGTAGTGCCACTATTTTTTTCATATTTTTCACTAGTTTGGTTACTTCTTAAGCCTTCTACTGGACCTATATTACTAACAGTCCCAGGAACTCCTCCAACTTCTGCTGGTGCACTTCCTTCTCTTTTTTCTTCACTTACCTGCTCACTTCTTACAACATTTTCAGGATCAAATGTCTCAGAAGTAGAATTTTGAATTGAGAAGTCAAAGTCTATATTTACTTGGGCTACAACTTTTTCTGTTCCACCTACAAACGGAGAGATAACTTGCATAATTTTTTGCTGTCTTTTTCTCTCTTCCTTTGTTTTATATTGCTGTTGTACCACCGAGAGTTCGCCCATTTGAGCCATCTCATCTTCATCACCTAAAGTCTCCCCATCAGAGTTTACAAGCATCACGTTTGAAGATTTCATCTTGGGCACTGCTGAGGCAACAAGATTTTTTATACCTCTTATTTGTTTAGATGAGAGCTTTCTTCCATCAACTAAAGTCACCATAACAGAGGCACTTGGATCTACTTGTTTAGCGATAAAGAGTGTATCTTTTGGAAGAGCCAAACTAACACTTGCCGACTCTATTGGAGCTAATGCATTTATAGTTCTTGAGAGTTCGCCCTCTAAGGCTCTGAGATATTTGATATTTTGATCAAAACTAGTAGCTCCAAACTCTTGAGTATCAAAGAGTTCAAAACCAACGCCAGTATTTTTAGGAATGCCCATAGACGCAATGGTTATACGCTCTTTATAGACCACATCTTTTGGTACTTTTATTATGTTGTTGTCTTCTAGTTTATAAGATATTCCATCTTTTTCTAACTGATCAACTATCTTAGCTGCATCTTGTGAGCTTAGAGAGTTAAATAAAATCTCATAATCATCAGCCGTTTTCTTCTTAGCAGTATAGACCACCAAAAAAATTAAAAAAGCAACTATCCCTACGATAGCCATAGCAATAATAGCTCTTTGTTGCTTAGTAAGCTTTGTATAAAGAATAACTAGCTGAGAAAAAAGTACTTTAAAATTCATCTACTTCCCGTTTATAATATCTCTTGTATCAGCTCAAAAAAGCGGCTGTTTTGCTCTTTTGTTCCAATTGTTACCCTAATAGCATTCATGTTATAACTACTTAAATCTCTTACAATCATCCCTTTTTTCAAAAGCAAATTTGCGATTTGTGAAGAGTTTTGGCTCGGATTTAGACATAAAGTAACAAAATTTGTATAGCTCTCAATTATATCTATTTTTTTCTCGTTTACAAACTCTTCATAACGTTTCATCTCACTAAAGTTAGCAACTACACTATTTTTAACAAATTCTTCATCACCAAGAGCTACTTTTGCAGCTTCAAGTGAGAGCGTTGTAACATTAAATGGAGGTCTAAGTTTATATAATTCTTTTATAATATTTGAACAAGCTAGTCCATAACCAATTCTCATACCGCCAAGTCCATAAGCTTTTGAAAAAGTTCCTAGGTAGATTACATTTTCAAACTCTTCTATAAGCTCTTTTGGCTTTACCTCTTTTTTTGAATCCTTAGAGATTGCATACTCCATATAAGCACCATCAATTACCACCAAAGTATCACTATCTATCTTCATCAAAAAGTCAAATAGTTTTTGTGCATCTATCGCATCACCTGTTGGATTGTTTGGTGTACATATGAAAATAATAGAAGGTTTTTCTTTTTTATAGATCTCATAAAATTCATCTAAATCATGCTCCTGTGAAACAGTTCGCAAAATCTCAGCTCCAACATGCTTAGCGTAGATCTCATACATTGCAAATGTGATAGAGTTCATAAGAATCTTCGTACCCTCTTGTGCTTTTGCATGAATTAAAAACTCTATAACTTGATCACTTCCTGAGCCAATGATTATATTTTCATCTTTTAAATCAAATCTTTTTGCAAGTGCCGCTTTTAAATCCATCATAGAGTCATCTGGGTAGAGTGACATTTTTGTTAAAATATTTGAGACAGCATCTTTTACTTTACTAGAACATCCATAAGGATTCTCGTTAGAGGCAAGCTTTACAATATCTTTTGGTTCAATCCCAAACTCACGCACTACAAGCTCTATAGGCTTTCCAGCTTCATAGTTTTTAATATCTTTCATCTTAGTATTAAATTTCATCTTCACCCTTTACATAACTTCCAAGCCAAGTCACCTCAGCGTCATGCTTTGCTAGCACTTTTTGAATATGAGCCTCATCAATATGCCCATAAAAATCTATATAAAACCAATAACCAAAACCTACATTACCTTTTGATGGACGAGATTCTATCTTTGAAAGATTTATATTTTCATCATCAAAATCTTTTAGAAAATGCACTAGTGAACCGGCTTCTACTGCATCTTCTAGTTTTACCAAAATAGAGGTTTTATCATCTCCACTTATAGCGTTTTTAAAGTCACTTAAAATAACAAAACGAGTAGAACTATCATGTTCATCTTCTATATTTTCAAACATTGTTGGAACGCTATAGAGTTTTGCTGCTATGTGAGAACAGATAGCAGCTGAACTCTTATCTTGTGCTGCAAGTATTGCAGCTTTTGCAGTTGAGTCAACTGGGATCTGCTCAACATTTACAAGCCCATGTTCAGATAAAAATTCTCTACATTGTCCAAAACCTTTATCTTTTGAGTAGATTTTCTTTACATCACTAAGCTTTGTTGCCTTTGTGACAAAAGACATATGTATGGGCATATAGAGCTCTGCGACTATTTTCACACTACTCTTTGCAAGCAGATCTAGAGTCTCCCCAACTATTCCATCTTTTGAGTTTTCTATCGGCACTACTCCAAACTTAGCTCTTTTTGCTTCAAGAGTTTTAAATACCGAATAGATAGATCCTAGTGAGAGGTAGTCACTCATAGCACCAAAACGGCTCTCTGCGGCTTGATGTGTGAATGTTCCCTCAGGTCCCAAGTAGGCTATGAGTTCTGGTTTTTCTAGGTTTCTTGAAACTGCAAAGATCTCTAAAAATATAGCTGCAATAGCACTTCTATTTAGTAATCCACTAGATTCTTTACTTTGAGCCTCAAGCCTGTCAATGATGGCTTTTTCTCTCTCTGGTCTATAAATAGCGCCGCCAGACTCTTTTTTTATCTCGCCTACTCTGTGAACTACTCTCATTCTCTCATTGAGTAGATCTAGCATCTGTGAATCTAACTTATCTATAGCTACTCTACAATCATCTAAGCTCTTCATAGCTCCTCCAAAATCTCTTGCATATCTGCATAGGTTTTATCTGGTCTTAGGGCTGGATCTAAAAATGGAACTATCTCTGCTTCATTTTTATACTTTCCACTTGTTACAAAAAAGGTCTTTATTCCCATCTCTTTTGCTCCACAAAGATCTCCTTTAACATCATCGCTTATCATAGTAATATCACAAAATCTAGCTTGAGGATTTTGTTTTTTTAAACCACTCAAAGACTCTTCATAAAAAGCAACACTTGGCTTTCCAACGACTTCATAACTAGTAGAAGTTGCAAACTCTAGCATCTTTAAAATCGCTCCAACTCCAGGGTATCTCTTAGAGTTTTTTGCATAGATAGAAGTCTCATGCATACCAACTAATTTTGCACCCCCAAGTAAAAACTCTATCATCTGCGCATAGTCTTCATTGGTAAAATCTTCTTTAATAGCCAAAAGAACTGTTTTTGGATTTTTATAGTCTAAGCTGTATCCCATACCTTTGAGAGTTTTTAAAAATTCATCAGCACCATAAGCAGCAACAGAGTCTTTTCCTACGCGAGACTCAAGCATCATAAGTGGATCTAGATACTTATCAAAACTAAAATTAAAACCTTGTGAGATTAAAAAATTGTAAAAATCTTTTGATGCCCTCTTAGTGTTGTTTGTTACAACCATATATGGAATATTTTTCTCATTACATCTCTTTATAAACTCTATACTTCCACGAATCGGAGATTTATCCTCATCGCTTATAAGTGTGCCTTGAACATCTATAAAGTACATCTACTCTTCCAAAAATTGTTTTTCTAAGGCTATGATGTCTTCAAACTCTTCTCGCTCTCTTATGAGCCTATCTTTGCCGCCTTTTACCGCAACTTCAGCACTTCTACCTCTTGTATTATAGTTACTTCCCATACCAAAGCCATAAGCTCCGGCACTATGAATAACTAGTAAATCATTTCGTTTTACTTCTGGTAGTTCATAGTTCTTTGCAAAAAAGTCTCCACTCTCACAAACTGGACCGACAATATCTACCACTTTAGTTTTACTCTTATCTTCTACTAGTGCTTCTATCTTATGGTAAGCGTTGTAGAGACTAGGACGAAGCAGGTCATTCATAGCGCCATCAACTACCACAAACTTCTTATCTCCATTTTGTTTTTCATATAAAACCTTAGTTAAAAAGTATCCAGCATTTGCAGTTAAAAACCTACCTGGCTCGCAGATGATTGTCAGATCTAGTCCCTTTATAGCGCCAAGAATAGCTTGTGCATAATCATATGGTTTTATCGTCACCTCAGAATCATAAGTCACACCAAGTCCACCACCAATATCAAAAAATCTTAGTTCTATATCTATGGCTTCAAGTGAGCGAACCATATCTGCTACAATAACTGCTGACTCATAGATTGGCTCTAAGTGTGTTAGTTGTGAGCCTATATGAAAGTGGATACCTACAGGATCTAGTGAAGCAGAATTTTTAGCTAAGATATACATTCTTTTAGCGCTATTTATATCTACTCCAAACTTGTTGTCATGTAGTCCTGTTGAGATGTAAGGGTGAGTTTTTGGATCTATATTTGGGTTTACTCTCACACTTATACGAGATACTTTATCCAACTCTTTTGCGATCTGCTCTACACGAAATAGTTCAGCTTCACTCTCTACATTTATATATAAAATATCGCTTAAAATCGCTTCTTTGATCTCGTTATCACTCTTTCCAACACCCGAAAAGATAACTCTATACGGTGGAATTCCAGCCATTAAAGCACGACGAACTTCACCAATAGAGACACAGTCCGCCCCACTTCCCAGATCTCCAAAGTGTTTAACCACGCTAAGATTTGAGTTTGCTTTTACAGCGTAAGCTAGGATTGATTTTCTGCCTTTAAATGCCTCTTTTAGCTCTTTATATCTCTCGCTCATATAATCAAGATTATAGACATATAGTGGTGTTTTGTATTTTGATGCTAATTGTTTAAAGTTCATATGAAATTTCCAAATAATTTTTAAGTGATTTTATCCTATAAGTGCTTATGTTTTTGTTATGTCAAAACAACTATTACGTCATCTTCTTAAGCGATACTTTCGCCATTGTCGCAAGGCTATTAAAAAGAGTATAACCACAGGGGCTACAACTCCAACCTCACTAGGTATTATTTTGTTGTTTGATATCTCTATAAGCATAAACAAAACTCCCCAAAAAAGCAGAGTTGCAAGAATCGCACCAAAACTAAAAAGAGATACATTTAAAAACCTAACACTAATTGGAACAAAGAAAAAGATGATTACAACCAAGCAAGGAACAAAAAATGGATATATAAAAATTTTATAGAGCGCTCCTTTTATAGCACTTATATTTATATTTTGATCTTTTAGTAAAAAGAGTGCATCTATGGCATCTTTTATAGTAAAGTTTACCTTCCCCTCATATACTTGATCTAGCATCTTAGGTCTAAAACCTTCTAGTATTTTCAATCCTTTGCCCTCTTTTATCCTCATACCCGGAGAGTCAAAACTCATATCATCTGGTTTTGTAATGATGTCTGCTTTTCTTATATACCAAGAGTCATCTCTATAAACAGCAGATGATGCCACTATGACTTCTTTTAGGACATTGTCTTTGATAGTAAAAACTCTAATACCTTTAGCTTTCTCTTGAAGAGGTAGCATCTCGGAGAAGTATATATACTTATCTTTGTGTGTAAAGAAGAGATCTTTTGTAGGGCTTAGATATGCTGAATTTTTTCGAATATTTTTAGAAAACTCTTCTGCACGAGAAAAACTAGAAAGGGAATGAAGCGATATAAACAAAACTATAACAAGAGTTGAAACTACAACAAAAGGTCTTAAAACATCAATTCTTGAATAACCTAGGGAGTAAAAGGAGACTAAGGCATTTGAGCGAATAAGAAAAATCTTTGTAGAAATCATCGCAAAAATCAAAGAGAGTGGTAAGAGCATATCAATGGCAAAAAAAGCCTTATACACAAGGTAGATAAGCATTAAGTTAGCAGATTCAGATAGGGAGTCAGCATTATCCATATAATCAAAACCGACTAAAAACATCACTAAAGCACTAAGTATTATAAAGAAGAATTTCAAGTAATGAAAAGAGATATATTTAAATAATAGCAAATTATTCCTTCTCAAAAAATGAGTCTAAGAGTATTAAAAATTAAATCTTATTTTAGCGAAAATTGTTTAACTGAGTACTTTGAGCTAACATCTTCAAGAGAAGAAGTCTCTAAATGCTCTATAGCTTCACATACATGGGTTATCCAGCTAGATAAATGCTTATTTTCTTCTTCGTTAAAATCACTTAAAACATAAGATGAAACTTCGCCTTTATGCTCTGGCTTTGATATGCCAAGCCTTACTCTTGCGTACTCTTTTGAGATCTTCTCATCAGTTGATTTTAGTCCATTGTGTCCGCCATGACCACCACCTCGCTTAAAACGAACGGCTCCAAAGGGCAGATCTAAATCATCATGTATTACAAGCACATCATCAATCTTATAGAAGTTTTTTACAGCAGCAATTGAGTTACCAGAGAGGTTCATAAAGGTAAGTGGTTTTAATAAAAAATGATTTGAAAACTTAAAGAGTTCAGCGTTAAATGACGAGGAAGATATTTTTTGAGCACTATTTCTTCGAACTAGCTCATCTATAACCATAAACCCAATATTATGGCGATTTTTAGAATATGCCGGGCCAGGATTACCCAGTCCGACTATTAGCATCACTACTTAGCTTTGATAATACTTACTACTGCAACACGATCAGCATCACACATAACTACATTAGGAATAGCTATAAGATCACGAACAAGTTTAGAATCACCTACGTCCATCTTAGTAACATCTATCTCAAACTTACTTGGAACATTCTCTATAGCTCCCTTTACAGTTAAACGAGGTTTAGCTTTGTGAACAAGACCTTTGTTTTTAAGACCAATTGCTTCACCTACTGGAACTACTGGAACATTGTAAGTAGTTACAACACCTGGTTGTGCTACCATTAAATCAACATGTAGTAAAATACCTGTCACAGGATGTGCTTCATATGATTGAACTACAACATTCATCTCTTTACCACTCACTGAAACTGGAAATGCTAAAGTATCTTTGTTGCGAACAGTACGGATATATTCATTCATTTTGAATGCAGCATTGATATTCTCAAGCCCTTTTCCGTAGATGTTAGCAATTAGATATCCATCACGACGAAGAGCCTTAGTGCCCTTTTTGCCAATACTCTCTCTAATTATGCCTTCTAACATATTAAATCCTTAATTAAAAAATATTTGGAATTATACACAAGTAAGCTTTAAATTCTACTTTAAATCGAAGATATCTTCTTCTTGATTTAAATCTGTCTCTTTGCTATTACCTGAATTTGGATTTTTTGTAGTCTTAGAAGAGACTAGTCCACTCATTCTAAGCTCCAAATCAGATGCACTTGTTGCATTATCCTTTGCTTTTTCCTTTGTTATAATGCCACTGTTATAGAGCTCTAAAATATGTTGATCAAAACTTTGAGATTTATAGTGTTCTTTACCTTTTTCTATTGCATCTTTTATCTCATAATCACGATTTTCCATAATTAGTTTTTCAATAGTTGGGGTGCGAACTAAAACTTCCATAGCCGCTACCCTTCCACCATCTATTGTAGGAATGAGCCTTTGTGAGATTATGCCTTGAATTACACCTGAGAGCGAGAGTCTTACACGGTTTTGCTCATCTGTTGGAAAAGTTGAGATAATACGATTTATCGTCTCTTTTGCATCTATGGTGTGAAGAGTTGAAAAAACTAAGTGTCCTGTATCTGCAGCGTGAAGTGCAAGGTTAATTGTTTCACGATCTCGCATCTCTCCAACTAAAATAATATCTGGATCTTCACGAAGAGCTGCACGAAGAGCTTTATCAAATGAGAGTGTATCTTGTCCAACTGAACGTTGATTTATAATACAACCCTTATCTTTGTGAACAAACTCTATAGGATCTTCTATAGAGATGATATGCTTTTTCTTTGTTAAGTTGATCTCATTTATTAAAGCGGCAAGCGTAGTTGATTTACCACTACCCGTTACACCAGTTACAAGAACTAGCCCTCTCTCTTTGTTTGCAAGCTCTCTTACAACTTCAGGCATCTTCAACTCACTCAAAGTTGGGATAGTGATAGGAATAGCGCGAAAAACGGCAGAGACTCCATCCATCTGAAAAAAAACATTTACACGAAAGCGATTTCTCTCATCAAATGGATAGACTAGATCTATCTCTTTGTTCTCAACTAACTCGTTAAATCTTCCCTTTAGAAGCTCTTTTGCAAATGTTAAAGCATCCTCTTTGGAAAATATATCTCCTGCAAACTGAACAATGTTTCCATTTATTCTAGCTCTTATAGCCGAGTTTGCTTTTACATGAAGGTCACTTCCCTTTAACTCTATCATCTTTTTAAGATATGATCTTATTCTATTTAGCTGGGCAAAAGTTAACTTTGAGACATCAACTTCATTTTTCATAATGACTCCAATATGTCTTTAAATGCTTCTTTAAAAGAAACAAGTCCATCTTCAATCTGCCCATCGAGCACCTCATCTAGATCTATTCCAGCATCTTTAACTCTTTTAAAATGCTCTTTTATAATGTTTGGATCTATTGGCAAAGTTTGCTCTTTTATCTCAGTTTCATCAAAAGCTTTTATGGTCTCTATTGGTGCGGTATTTACGCAGTTGTATCCGAGTAGTTTATCTACATAGTAAGAGGCTTCAAGTGTGTCATCTTTTACACCAGTACTTGCAAAAAGAGCTCTACAACCCTCTACATTCATCTCTTGTATAACACTATATATGTCAGCTGAGTTGTAGATCCCACTAAGAGCGACTTCAACTCCTGCTTCTTTTAACCTTGCGTCTATAGCGCGATCTACTCTACTTACAAAAATGCTAATTACGCTATTTACACTTTTTTTGTACCTTTGAAGTCCTCTCTCAATTGCTTTAGCACAAGAGATAGCTTGATCTTTTTTAAAGATAAGTGTTGCATTTACAGGGATGCCATCTGCGACAAGCTCTTCAATGGCAATATATCCAGCAGTTGTAGCTGGAACTTTTATCATCACATTTTCTCTACCTATCTCACAAAAAAGTCTCTTACCCTCTTTTGTGGTAGCATCTGCATCATCACAAAAAAATGGATCAACTTCTATGCTTACATATCCATCATCACCTTTGTCATAGAGTGGTTTTAAGATATCTGCTGCTTTTTGAATATCAAATATTGCAACTGCTTCATACTTTGCTTTAGGATCTTGTCCCTTTAATGATGCGAGTTGCTCTTTATATGCACTAGAAGTCAAAATTGCACTCTTAAATATTGCTGGATTTGAAGTAGCACCGTTAATAGTGCCATGTTTTACAAGTTTTTTAAATTCACCATCAAGATAGTCTCTCTCAATAAAATCAGCCCACAATGAAAACTTTAATTCTTCTATATACATTTCAAATCCTAAATATTTTTTTGTTCATTATAGCCCAAATCTTCTCAAACTTTTTTAAATTAATAAAAACGATAAGATGAAGTAGCAAAAGTGCGTATAAAACTTCACTGTTAACGAAGATTCTCAAATGTGTTGCGTTAAAATATAGATAACTCTCAAAAACCATATCTTCATATATCTGAGTATTTGTAAAAATCAATACTAGCACTAAAAACATAAAAAGAATTAGATAAGAGATATTTTTAAAAAATCTATAAACTCCATAAGAGATAAAAAATAGAATCACAAAATAAAGAGCATAATATCCCAAAATAAAAAGGTGTAGTAAACCTAGATGAAAGGCTATTAAGAGTAAAAAATATATAAAATTTTGTGTAATATTTCTCATAGACTTAAGGAAGATAGATCTTGTCTCTGAGTTCATCATATTCAAGTTTTGCCTCACTATCTAGTGTGATACCTCCGCCACTTTTATAAACATAGGCATCTTTGTTTTTCTCAATAAAGCGAATCATAACGCCACTATCAAAACTCTCTCCATCATAAAGACCAAAGATCCCACTAAAAAAATCTCTTTCATAAGATTCTACTTCTTCTATAATCTCTAAAGTTTTCTTTTTAGGCGCTCCACTTATACTTCCAGCAGGTAAAAGCTTTTGAACTATGTCTCCCACTCTCTCATGCCAAGAAGATCCTACAAACCCACTAATATGAGAGCTAACTTGTAAAAGTTTTTTCTCTCCAGCATCTATCATCTCAACAAATCTAAATTTTTCCACTTTTATATCTTGCGCGACCATAGAGAGATCATTTCTAAGCAGATCTACTATCATAGTATGCTCAGCAAATTCTTTAGCATCACTTAGAATTTTATTTTCTGCATTTTCAGTGGATGCATCAATAGTACCCTTCATTGGATAAGTGTGGATGTACGAGTCTTTTATTGTGATGAATCTCTCAGGTGAAAAACAGACAAATTCATCTTTGTACCTTAGTTTATACTTTGCATTAGCATTTTTATAGATCTCTTTAAGAGTAAGCCTTGAGGTTATTTTAGTGGGTGCGGTTAGGTTTAAAAGATAGGTATTTCCAGACTTTATATGTTCTATAACTTTGTCAAACTTCTCTTTATAAGCTTTAAAGTCAGGTTTCTCTTTGACAAAGATCTCGTTGTGTTTTTTAAAAGTATACTCTTGATCTATAGAAAATTCAATATCATGAAGATGCAAATCAGCGAGCTTTATAACTTCAACTTTTGAAGCCAAAAAGTCACTTATAACTAAAAAAGGTACTCTTTTTTTTCCAAGTGCGTTTAGTTTTTCAAACATTATAAATGAGTTTTTTTAAAACCGCCATTCTAATTGAGACACCGTTTGTAACTTGCTCTAGTACCTTGCATCTCTCATCTGCAAGCAGTGCATCGCAAATATCTACATTTCTATGAACGGGTCCAGGATGCAGAAGAACTATATCTCTGTCTCCTACTAGATCTGTTGTGATACAAAAGTCACTAGCGTAATCTTTTAGTGAAGCATAGCTCTGTGAAGAGTGTCTCTCTGTTTGAGTTCTAAGACTCATAATAACATCAACCTCATCTATGATTTCTTTTAAGTAGTGAGTAGTTCTTAATTTTGTTTTTGGTAAAAAGTGCGGAGGAGCGACCAAGATAACTTCCATGCCAAAGCGAGTTAAAAGCTCTATGTTTGAGTTTGCAACTCTTGAGTTTTTTATATCTCCAACTATGGCTATTTTTTTGCCCCCTACATCTCCAAAGTGCTCTTTTAAAGTAAAGAGATCTAGAAGTGCTTGAGTTGGATGAGCGTGAGCACCATCTCCCGCGTTTATAATGGCAGATCTGGTGTGGTTTGAGAGGATTTTTGGCACACCTGCATTTTGATGGCGAACTATCATAGCGTGTGGATTCATTGCATCAAGATTCATTGCAGTATCTACTAAAGTCTCGCCCTTTTGTGTTGAGCTTTTTGCAACATCAAGATGAACAACTTCAGCACCAAGCCTCTTTGCAGCTATCTCAAAAGAGCTTCTAGTTCTAGTTGAATTTTCAAAAAAGAGTGTTATAACAATCTTGTCTTGTAAAATTCTCTCAAATAAACCCTTGTTAAACTCTCTTGCATCTACAAAAAGAGCTTCTATCTCATCAATGCTAAAGTCATCTGTGCGTATTAAATGTTGCATATTCATCTTTTAAAATAAAGTTTAGAGATTATACAAGACATCGCAAATAGTGTCAATATTTTCTTCAACTTTCATAACTTCAAATCCACTCTTTAAAAAGTAAGGTAAAGATATTACCTCAAAATTCTCATCTTCCTCACGGCAGTTAAATGCAACTTGATGTTTTATCTTGGCATCTTCTAAAACTCTTTTACTAAGCAGTGTATCGTTTATGCATCCAAGTGAGCAATGAGTAACTAAAAGAGCTGAAGCGTTAAACTCTTTTATGAGATCTAGCATAACAAGATCTGCATCTACTGGAACAAAAAGCCCTCCAGCACCCTCAATTATGAGAATATCACAATATCTTTCTAGTTTTTCTATAGATCTCTTAATTTTGTCTAGATCTAGTTTTTCACCACCCGATGCAACAAAGGGAGAGGCTGGTAGCTCATAAGTTATGGGCACTATATCTTCTATGGAGAGCTCATTAAATTCAGAGTTAAGCTCTTTTAAAACACTAAAAAGCTCTTTCGCATCTTTGGCATCTGCATCTATCACTCCAGTCTCAATGGGTTTTATAGCGCCAACTCTAAAACCGCGACTTGCAAACTCTCTTAAAAGCAGTTTTGTAGTGTAAGTCTTACCTATATCTGTGTTTGTGGCTGTAACAAAAATTCTTTTTTTCACATTTATCTCTACTTTGGTATAATCCCTTACAATTATATAAGGCATATTAATGAATCGTTTTGAAGAGTATTGTACCAAATTTGTCCAAGCAGTGGGAAGTAAAGATGGGGCAGTAAGTCCTGCTATAACATCTTCTGCATCTTTTTCCTACTTGACACCTGAAATTGCCGAGGGCATCTTTGATGGAAGTATTAAAAAACCACTCTACGCTCGCATGGGAAATCCAACAAATGCAAGGCTAGAGTCCATAATGGCAGAGATGGATCGCGGAGTCGGTGCAATTGCTACAAGTTCAGGCATGGGAGCTACAACACTTGCTGTTATGTCTATTGTCTCAATGGGCGATGAGATCATCTCTATAGGAGGTCTATTTGGTGGAACTTACGCTTTTTTTTCAGAAACTCTTTCTCGCTTTGGGATTAAGCCACATTTTTTTGATGTTGATGACTTTGACTCAATTGAGAATGCAATAAATGAAAACACAAAAATTATCTTTTTAGAGAGCGTTGGAAACCCAAACATGAAGCTTCCAGATATTAAAAAAATAGCTTCTATTGCAAATAAACATGGTGTTCTTCTCATAATTGACAACACTACAACTCCTCTTTGCATCTCACCGCTGGTTCTTGGAGCTGATATTAGTGTTTATTCAACTACAAAAATTATCTCAGGAAACTCATCTGCTCTTGGTGGTTGCGCAGTTTTTCGTGCAATTAATGAGGGCGAGGACAAACTAAAATCTCCAAGATATGAGTTTTTGCAAAAGTTTATCAAAGGCACAGGCAAAATAGCACTCTTTGCAAATGCTAAAAAAAGAGCTTTAAGAGACTTTGGGATGAGTGCTTCTGCACATGCTAGTTATCAGACGATGTTAGGACTAGAGACACTTCCTCTTAGACTCTCAAGAATATCACAGAGTATAGAAGTGGTAAGCTCTGAGCTAAGCAAAAATGGGCTTGATATAAATCATCCTTCTCTAAGCTCACACGAACATCATCAAAGGTATTTGAATGATTTTAAAAATGGATGTGGATCTCTGTTTTGTATAGACTTTAAAACTAAAGAAAAAGCATTTGAATTTTTAAACAAAACAAAACTAGCTACTCTAACTGCTAACATTGGCGACAGTAGAACGCTAGCTCTTCATATGGCATCTACAATCTACAGGGATTTTGATGAAGCAACGAGAGAGTTTTTAGGTATATCTGATGGTCTTGTTCGCGTATCTATGGGACTAGAGAATCCAAAAGATATTATAAAAGATTTTCTACAGGCGAGCAGATAGAGATGGCAACAAGAGTAGATTTAGAACAAGAAACTATAGTAGAAATCAGATATCCTAAAAAATACAAGGTCTATTTACTAAATGATGACTATACTTCAATGGACTTTGTGGTCGATATTCTAATTAGCATATTTCATAAAAGTCTCTCAGATGCACAGCAGACTATGCTTGAGATTCATAAAAAAAATAGAGGTCTTTGTGGTATTTATACTCATGAGATAGCCGAGACTAAGGTTATGCAAGTGCATAAAAAAGCAAAAGAGAGTGGTTTTCCACTAAAAGCAGTAATGGAAGAAGAGTAAAATGATAAGTACTAGTTTAAATGATATATTTCAAAAATCAATTTTATATGCAAAAAGTTTAAGACATGAATACCTCACAATTGAGCATGTTTTTTTTATACTACTAAACTCAAAAGAAGGTTCAGACATCATCAGAGCGTGTGGTGGAGATATTGAGTTGATGAAAGAGGCTCTAGGCATCTACATCTCAACTAGCATAGATCCTCTTCCTTTAAATATCGATCAAGATCCATATGAGACTGTAGCACTATCAAGACTCATTGACAATATGATTATCCATCTTCAAAGTGCTGGACAACAAAATGCAGATGTGGGAGATTTATTAGTTGCTTTATTTGATGCGCAAAAGAGCTTTAGTTACACTCTTTTAAGTGAGCATGGTATATCAAAACTAGATATCTTAGAGCTAATCTCGCATAGTGAAAATAAAGAGACTAAAGTTGACGAATCATTTTTAAGTAAGTTTTCTATAAATCTTTTGCAAAAAGCTAAAGAGGGTAAGATAGATCCTGTAATTGGAAGAGATAGTGAAATAAGCAGAGTTATACAAATACTTTGTAGACGCAAGAAAAATAACCCTATATTAGTTGGTGAAGCTGGAGTTGGAAAGACTGCAATTGCTGAGGGCTTGGCTCTAAGCATTGTAAGTGGTGAAGTACCAGAGATTATAAAAGAGGCTGAACTCTTCGCACTAGATCTAAGTGCCATGTTAGCTGGAACGAAGTATAGAGGCGACTTTGAAAAGCGTTTAAAAGGTGTTATGGATGAGTTAAAAGCACATCCAAATGCAATTTTGTTTATAGATGAGATCCACACTCTAATAGGTGCGGGATCTACAAGTGGAACTATGGACGCAGCAAACCAGTTAAAACCTGCTCTAGCTTCTGGTGAGCTAACTTGCATGGGTGCTACAACATTTGCAGAGTATAGAAATAGTTTTGAAAAAGACAAGGCTCTTAGTAGAAGATTTTCTAAGGTCGATATTGACGAACCATCTGCAAAAGTGAGCTATAAAATACTTCAAGGACTAAAGAGCAGATATGAAGATCATCACAATGTAACTTATACACAAAAGGCACTAAAGAGTGCAGTAGATCTATCAAAAAGGTATATAACAGATAGATTTTTACCTGACAAAGCAATAGACATTATAGATGAGACTGCCGCATCTTTTCATCTTAAAGATAGAAAAAACAGAAAAGTTACAGCTCTGGACATAGAAAGAACGATCTCTAAAATTGTAGGCATTTCAAACTCTAAAGTAAGTAAAGATGAGACAAACGAGCTTATAAACTTAGAGAGCGAACTAAAGTTAAGAGTTATAGGTCAAGACAAGGCAATAGCAGAGGTTACAAAAGCCATAAAAATCTCTAAAGCAGGTCTTACTCCAGCAAACAAACCTATAGCTTCATTTCTTTTCTCAGGTCCAACAGGAGTTGGTAAAACTGAACTAGCACACTCACTAAGCAAAGTACTAGGTGTAAATTTTGAGAGATTTGACATGAGTGAATATATGGAAAAACACGCTCTCTCAAGGCTTGTTGGAGCACCTCCTGGATATGTTGGTTATGAGCAAGGTGGACTTCTAACAGAGGTTATAAAGAAACATCCTTATACAGTTTTACTTCTCGATGAAATAGAAAAAGCTCACCCAGATCTAGTAAATATTTTACTTCAGATCATGGACAATGCAACTCTAACTGATAACAACGGATATAAGGCAGATTTTCAAAATGTTATTCTCATTATGACTTCAAATATTGGAGCGAGTGCGAGATCTGTTATGGGATTTAATAAAGATATTTCAATAGCTAAAGATGAAGAGTTAAAGTCATTTT
This sequence comes from Sulfurimonas sp., assembly GCF_023228785.1. Classification (GTDB taxonomy): domain Bacteria; phylum Campylobacterota; class Campylobacteria; order Campylobacterales; family Sulfurimonadaceae; genus Sulfurimonas. The sequence goes on along the minus strand of NZ_JALOAN010000018.1, from coordinate 6,035 downwards.
TTACTCCTGAGTTTAGAAATAGATTGGATGCTATTGTTGAGTTTGAACAATTGAGTTTAGAGACCGTAAAAGATGTAGTAGTTAAATTTATTAACGAATTAAATGGTGACTTGAAAAAGAAGAAAGTGACTATAACTATCTCAGAAAATGCAAGAGAATTTATAGCTAAAAGTGCTTACTCAAAAGAGATGGGGGCTAGACCATTAAAGAGATATATACAAGATAACATCACTAATAAGTTAAGCGATGAAATACTCTTTGGTAAACTAAAAAATGGTGGTAAGGTTGAAGTTGGCTTTAAAGACAAGCTCATACTAAGGTTTAAACAACTAGATGATTCCAAAGCTAAATAAGTATACGTTAGACTTCCCTGATGCAAGAGATGCTAATGAAGATGGCATCGTAGCATGGGGAGGAGATCTAAATCCATCAAGACTCATAAGAGCCTATCAAAATGGGATTTTTCCTTGGTATAGCAAAAATGATCCCATAATTTGGTGGTCAACAAACCCCAGACTTATTTTAGATCTTGACGATTTTAAACTAAGCAGATCTTTAAAAAAAAGTATGAAAAAATTTGAGTATAAGTTTGATACAAACTTTAGAGATGTAATGATGCATTGTGCAAAAACTCCACGAAAATCTCAAGAAGATACTTGGATACAAGATGAGATCATAGAAGCTTATGAAGAGTTACACCATTTGGGTTTAGCACACTCTGTGGAGACCTACTATGAGGGAAAATTAGTGGGTGGACTTTATGGTGTAGTTGTCGGTGGAGTCTTTTGTGGAGAGTCTATGTTTAGCCACAAAAGCGATGCATCAAAGTCGGCTTTTGCTATGCTTGTTAAACATTTAAAAGAGTGGGGTTATGATTTTATAGATGCTCAAGTACCAACAGAACATCTTAAAAGTTTAGGTGCAAAAGAAGTCTCAAGAGAGTACTTTTTAAAAAGGCTTAAACAATCAAATATGCAACAAATGGATCATATTTGGAGCGTTGAGACAGCTTTATTTACATAGTAGATCTACTTCTCCATAGATCTCTTAAAATCCCTCTTTGCTCTTTTTTTGTATAGTTAAATTTAAATTCCGCTTCTTTTAAATAACTTAAAAAATATTCACTTTTAACACCTTTATACGGTGTTATAAAGATTTCAAAAAATCTCCAAAATTTTGTAATTGTACTCTCATTAGTTTTTAGTTTAGAGATACGGTTCGTTAACATAAATTTTTTGAACTCATTTTTATGTGCTACTTTTGATTCTGCATCTTCAACTTTTGTCCCAAACCTCTTTAATGATGGAAGCAAAAATGTATATACTTTCTCCTCATATGCAAAAGTTATAAAATTTTGTGATTGAATAATGCTAGAGTAATCTTTTTTTTTGCTTTTACATATATACATATACTCTTCAAACTCATCAAATCTCTCTCTTTTGTACTCATAATAATCATGCGAATGGCGAATAAGTAGCTTTCGCATATACTCATATCTGTTAAAAACTACTTGATAACTAAGATCTAGTTTTATGGCACATGCTCTTGCTGTGGCTGATTCTACAAAGGTATCAACTACATTAAGATCACGCTGTAATTTTAAAAGACTATATTTTTTTGCACATGAGGAGCATTTAACCACTCTATTTTTAAGCTGATATAGCCTGTTATTACAGTAAAAACAAAGCTTTTGTTCCATTTCTAGATAAGACCTCACTTTTTTTAGAATGATTTTACCATTTATATCTCATAATCTCGCCATGATTAAAAAAATAATAATAACACAAGCACTTATATACTCACTCTTCGCTCACGATATGTGGATCGATGACGCACTTGTTGTTCACTATGGACATATGCATATGAATCATTCGCATGGAGAAGAAAAAGAGATAAAAAAAGAGGATATCGATAGAGTTTTTTGCTCTAGCAATTTAGGAGTTTTTGAGGTAGAGAGTAAAGAGTTAAAAGCTAATTGTGACACTCTCTTTGTACTTTTAAATGAAGTCTACTATACAAAAACACCATATGGCACAAAAAAGCAGTCAAAAGATGAAACTAAGATGGCAATAAGTAGCTTTAAGAGTATAGAGTCTGTTAAAAGGATCGATAGTGATGACTCTGAGCAAATTTTCAACAAGGGACTAGAATTAAGTCTAACCAACAAGCTCTCAAATATAAAAGTAGGAGATAAAGCGAGATTATTAGTTACTTATGATGGCAAATCTAGAGCTGGTGTAAGTGTGGCATATGCAGACAAAGTTAAGGGTGTTAGCGATAAAGATGGAAAGATAAATATACGGATCCAAGAAGCCGGACTTCAAAATATAAAAGCCTCTCTAACGCTTAAAGGTGATGGCATTAAGAGTGATGAGATTATACACTCAAGCACACTAAATATAAAAGTTTTAAAATGAAAACAATCTATTTGCTAGTTATTTTTACAACGCTTCTTTTTTCGCATAATCTTAATCACACTATCTCAAAAGAGCAGAGTGTAGTTGTCTCTTTTTCATTTTCACAAAAGGATGATTTTTCATTTCAAAACTATGAAGTATATGCACCCAATAGCGAGATTCCATTTGCTGTTGGCAGATCTGATGCACTCTCTCGTGTCTCTTTTTTGCCAAACATTGATGGAAAATGGAAAGTAAAAGCATTTTCCGAGGATGGGCATGGAAAGATTGTTGATATAGAAGTTGGTAAAGATATGCAAGCTCAAGTTGATACAAACAGTAACAATACACTTCTAAAAGCACTTATTGGTCTCATGATACTTCTTGGTATTTTTGGACTAATTTACATTAAAAAAAAGGATAATAAAAATGAAAAAATGCAATAAAATCTATGCTATGCTTTTGGCACTCTCAACAAGTGCTTTTGCACACCATGGGGTTCCATCTATCAGTTTAGCAGGAGTAGAAGGTCCTGGTGCACCACTTGAGACTACTTCATCTTCAACTCTGCCAGAGGGTTCGCTACTAGCTTACTTAAAAGTCGATCATGCAAAATATAAAACATATACTAGTGCGCGAGACGGTGAAGCAGAGTCAAGTGATTATTTTATGTATGGTTTGGGTTATGGGTTTAACTCATATTTTAGCGCCTATGTTTTTGTTCCTTACTATGTAAAATCGCAAGATGATGCTTTTAGCACATCAGGTTTTCACGATATTTCGTTTCAATTTGTATTAGGTATGAAATATGATGATGGACTAATGCTTACACCAGGCAGTGAGAGTTTAGATGACATGCAAGATTGGCACTTTACAACATCGTTTAGTTTTACTCTACCAACAGGAAAATCTGATGCTACAACTGCTGATGGATCACTAATCGATTCAGGTATGCAAACTGGCTTTGGAGAGCCATCTTTTATGTTTGGGGTTAGTGCTACAAAGTGGTTTGGAAATGACTGGACTCTAGTAGGAGATATGTCGTATAATACATTTTTAGAAAATACTCATTTTGATGGCACCAAAGTAGATTTTGGAGATGAATTTAGAGTAAACACAGCGCTGAGTTATATGCTATACTCAAAACCAGCTAGTAAATTGCGTTTGGATTTAAATATCGAAGCAAATTACATGCATCTTGGAAGAGATATAGAAAATGGCAGGGGAGCTGAGGCAACAGGTGGCGAGATGATATACTTAACTCCAGGAGCAAGACTCTCTTATAAAACTACTTCTGTAGCAGTTGGCGTTAAAATACCAACATGGACAAATTTAAATGAAGAAGATCTACAACAAGGGGCTGAGGGCAAAGAGGATTATAGACTTCTCTTTACATTTAGCTCACTCTTTTAAGAAGTAAGAATGCATATACCTGATGGCTTTATATCTCCACAAACATATATCCCAGCAATTGCCATCAGTGCATCTCTCTTAGCTCTAGCATATAAAAAAGTAGAGATAGACGCTGAAAAAATTCCTCTAATTGCAGGAGTAAGTGCCATCTCTTTTGTGATGATGCTCATAGCTATTCCATTTCCTGGTGGAACTACTATGCATCTAAGTGGAATAGCCATAATCTCTTTGCTTTTTGGCCCATGGATAGCTTTTAGTTCTATCTCTTTGGTTTTGCTCATTCAAGCACTTTTGTTTGGAGAGGGTGGAATCACTTCATACCCAATAAACATTATAGCGATGGGATTTGTTGGGAGTTTTAGCTCCTACTTGTTTTATAAGCTTTTTGCATCTAGATCAAAAAACATTGCGATATTTATGGCTGGATGGAGTAGTATATTTTTCCCATCAATAATCATTGCCCTTGTTCTTGGTATTCAACCACTTATTGCGTCTGATGGCGAAACTCCTCTTTATTTTCCTTTTGGACTTAGCGTTACACTACCCTCTGTAGTTATTCCACATATATTTATAGCCATAATTGAAGGTTTGGTTACACTAAGTAGTGTGAAGTTTTTACGAACTCAGTTTAGGAGTGTTTTTGGTGAGTGACAGATCTTGGCTCATTACCTATGGAGTTGTTGTATTGAGTTTGGGTTTTGTTCATAATGAATTCATTATGCTCTCAAGCATAATTATTACCATGGTTCTTGGAGGTAAAGCAAGATTCAAAATTTTCAAAAAAGCACTATTAGTTATTGCTCTTTTTAATCTTAGTATCTCACTTTCTTACATAATCTATAGCTTCTTTATACCTGTAGATAGTTTTGCACTTGTTCTTATAAACCTTAGAGCTTTTGCAATAACTTTACTGACATTTACTCTAGTTAGGCGCATAAATTTACATAAAGCACTAGAATTTAGCAAAGTTTTAGCCATTTTGTATGGTTTTACTTACGCACAAATTATACTACTTAAAAATATGCTACAAAACTACTACGATGGACTTAAAAGTAGAGGAGCATCACTAAGTAAAAAACAGATCCAGCCACTACTTAGCACTCTTTTTGCTACAATGCTCCACAAATCAAGCGAGCAAAGTATGGGACTTCGCTCAAGAGGACTAATAGATGATTGAGTGTAAAAACCTCTCCTACAACTACCAAGACTTTCAGCTAAACGAGATAGAAGTTTTAAAAGATGTTAGTTTTAAAATAGACAAGGGCGAAAAAGTACTTCTTCTTGGAATAAACGGCTCAGGAAAATCAACACTTCTTAAACTTTTAAATGGTCTTTTGTATGCAAAAAGTGGAGAGTTTTACTTTAAAGAGAATCTTGTAAATAAAAAATACCTAAAAGCAAACTCAAAAGAGTTTAGAAAAAGCATCTCATTGCAGATGCAAGATCCATCTTCCATGCTTTTTAATCCAAGTGTATATGATGAAATAGCCTTTGGGCTTAAGCACTTTGGCTTTGATAATATAGAAGATAGAGTGCACCACTATGCAAAAGAGTTTGATATAGAAAATATTCTAAAATCAAGCCCACTCTCACTTAGTGGTGGACAAAAACAAAAAGTGCTTTTAGCATCCTTGCTTTGCGCTGAACCTGAGGTCTTACTACTAGATGAACCAACAGCCCATCTAGATCCACCAACTACAGGCTGGCTAGTGGAGTTTTTAGATTCATTAGATGTTACAGCCTTAATATCAACTCATAACATCAGTCTAGGAAAAGAGTTAGCAGATAGAGCTATTGTTATTGGAGCAAATCACGAGATTATTTACGACGGAAGAGTAGATGCACTTTTAGAAGATATGCCAACACTTATAAAAGCGCAATTAGTCCATAAGCATAAACATAACCACGAAAATGTAGAACATAAACACTATCATCTTCATAGTTGGTAGTAATAGTCTAGAACTTCTTAATTATAGGCAAATTAATTTCAAAAGCTTTACTCCTAGGAATAATAACTAAATCCCTCCACTATAAGCTTCTCATATCCTATAGCTAACAATACTTGAGCTTCATATAGCTTTTACATCAGTCGAGTCCGAACTAGTTCCAATGCTCTGCGTTGGAATTCATATATACTTAAGTTGACAGGAGTAGTTGTTATTGATATGGTAATAGTTACTATTCAGATTGTCATATTGTGATAAGTTGATTATTAAATAGGCGAAG
>NZ_JALOAN010000057.1 GCF_023228785.1 Sulfurimonas sp. | reverse complement strand
TCTCTAGCATCTCATGGCGCGAGGTTTGGAAGTATGGAGAGAGAGCATTTCGCTACACTCAACTAGATGTTGGACACGCTTGGCAGGCTTTTGTAGTCTCTGCAAAAATGCTTGGATATAGAGTCACAAGACTTGATAGTGTGATCGATACTGATATCTCAACTCTCTTAGGACTCTCTCAAAAGGATAGGTTTTTTGAGGAGGAAACTCCTGATATGCTCTTTGTTATCTCGCATAAAGACATAACTCCAGATCTCTGTATAGATCTACTCATAGAGAGTACTCCTTTAAGATTTCAAGGCATTGCAAACAGATTAAGTCCTTCGATGCAAGAGTGGGATATCATCCCAGCAATAGAAGAAGCAACTTCACAAGCTCAAATTTCTAGACCTACAACTTTAAAAAGCAACATAACAAGATCTCCAAGTAAAGAGTCAAAAGATGTAGTTTTAAATAGACGAAGTGTTCATGTGATGGATAAATCAAGCATCACAAAAGAGCAATTTCACACTTTATTAAAGTCTGTGCTTTATTCACAAGATGCTAAAGAAAATTCAGCTCACTTAGCTATTTTTATACATAGAGTTGAAGATTATAAAAGTGGGCTATATATACTTCTAAGAGATCCTAAAGTTAAAGAAGAACTAGTTCAAGAGATGGATCCAAAATTTAGCTGGATCCATACAGAGTTCGAGCATTTATATCTGCTTGATTTAGGAGATTTTAAATCTATTTCAAAAGCCATAAGTTGTTCTCAAGACATTGCAAGTGATGGTGCTTTTTCTCTTAGTATGCTGTGCGATTTTACAAATGAGCTTCAAACTTATGGAGCACATAGATATAAAGAGCTTTACTGGGAGTGTGGAGCTATAGGGCAACAACTCTATCTTGAAGCCACTTCTATGGGACTATCTGGAACTGGAATAGGATGTTTTTTAGATGATGAGATTCATGAGGTACTAGGACTTAAGGGCAATCGCTATCAAGTTTTATATAACTTTACTCTAGGGCGTGGATATGTAGATAGTCGCATATTAACGCGACCTGCATATTAAATATTACGCACTAAAGAGTGCGTAATTTATTTTATTTTTTCTAAAATAGAATCAACTGAGAAACCAAACTTAAGAAAAAGTTGTTCTGCTGGAGCTGACGCACCAAAAGTGTCCATTGCAATAACTTCATCGGCTAGTTTGTACCACTCTAAACCACGAGCAGCTTCTATAGCCACCTTTCTTGTAAGTGGCTTTATTATAGAGTCTATATAAGCATCGCTTTGTTCAATAAAAAGATCATAACAAGGAATAGATGCAACATTTACTTTTACACCCATAGAGTTTAGCTTCTCTTTTACTTTAAGAGCTAGTTCTACTTCACTTCCACTAGCCATAAGCGTAATACTTGAGTCTTCATCAAATGAGACTAAATATCCCCCGCGACTAATAGATCCAGTCACAGCTCTTGGGAGTATAGAGAGGTTTTGGCGAGAACACACAAATGCTGATGGAGACTTTTTCATCTCTAACGCAACTCTCCATGCTTCAACATTCTCAACTCCATCAGCAGGACGCCAAACATAAAAGTTTGGAAGTGCGCGGAATTGTGAGAGGTGCTCTATTGGTTGGTGAGTTGGTCCATCTTCACCAACTCCAATGCTATCATGTGTCCAGATAAAAAAGTGTTGTATTCCACTTAGTGCAGCTAGTCTTGCAGCTGGTTTTAAGTAGTCTGAAAAGACAAAAAATGTAGCTGAAAATGGTATGAGTGGACCATAAAGAGCCATCGCATTTACGATAGATGCCATAGCGTGTTCACGAATACCAAAGTAGATATTTCTACCCTTAGGAAAAATCCCCATCTCATTTAAATTTGTCTTATTTGATGGACTTAGATCTGCTGAACCTCCCAAAAAGTTTGGAAGGGCTTTTGCGATTGCGTTCATAATCTTGCCATTTGTAGATCTAGTTGCATCTGCTTTTTCAAATGTTGGATATTCAATGCGAGAGAAGTCAGGATTTAAAAATCTATCTAGTGCTTCATTTTGCTCCATCAGAGGAAGAGTTTTTAGACTATGTAGCCACTCTCTCTCAAGTAGATCTCCTTTTTCTATAGCACATCTAAATCTAAGCATTACATCCGCGTCTACAAAAAACTTCTTACTTGGATCAAACCCAGCATCTGTTTTTGCTTTAGCAATTACATCATCTCCTAGTGGAGCACCATGAGAGTTAGCAGATCCTTCTAAAATCCCAGCACCCTTAGCAATTACAGTATTTGCTATAATAATAGTCGGCTTTTTATTAGCTTTTGCCTTAGTTAACGCTACATCTATTTCTTCAAAATTATGACCATCACACTCTATAGCGTCCCAGCCTTGAGACTCAAATCTACCACGAATATTTTCTGAAATACTAAGATCCGTAGATCCCTCAATCGTTATACGGTTTGAGTCATATATAAGAATTAAATTATCAAGTTTGTTATGTCCAGCGATAGAGCAAGCCTCATAAGAGATCCCCTCTTCTAGATCTCCATCTCCACATAGACAGTAAACATTGTGATCTATCACTTTTGCAGTGTCTGAGTTTAGTTGTTCGCCTAAAAACTTAGATGCCATAGAAAAACCAACTGCATTAGCAATACCTTGACCTAGAGGTCCTGTAGTAATCTCTATGCCTTTAGTATGACCAAATTCTGGGTGTCCAGGTGTTTTAGAGTCTAGTTGGCGAAAGTTTTTAAGATCCTCTACTTCAAGCCCATATCCCCAAAGATAATAAAGAGAGTAGATAAGCCCAGTTGCATGACCGCCTGAAAACACTAGTCTATCGCGGTTTAACCACTCTGGATTTTTAGGGTTATGATTTAAATGCTCACTCAAAACTACTGCAATATCTGCAAGCCCCATTGGAGCACCTGGATGTCCTGAGTTTGCCTCTTGAACCATATCTGCTGCTAAAAACCTTATACTATCTGCCATCTTTTTGCGAATTATATTACCCATTGTAGTTATGCCTTTTTTATTTATGTCTGTTTATATATTGTATAAGTAGAGGGGAGAGTTCTCTCTTTAAATTTTCATCAAAACTCTCAAGCGCGTCACTAAGCTCAAGAGCTAGCGTATCGGCTTCTTTTATTGACTCATCTAGTCCTAAAATAGTTACAAAACTGTTTTTGTCACCATCGTTGTTTGTTAGCTTTCCAGCTTCTTGTGAACTTTGTGTTACATCCAATATGTCATCTTGGATCTGAAAAAGAAGTCCTAACTTTATGCCAAACTCATAAAGCAACTCAGCTAATTCCTCACGACCTACAATAATAGCTCCCATCTTAAGTGATGCGGCTATTAATTTTGCGGTTTTGTTTGTATGAAGAGTTTTTATATCTTCAATGCTTAGTGGTTTATTTTCAAAGTAACAATCAATAGCTTGACCCAAAACCATTCCATTTAACCCACCATTTTTTGCAAGAGCGTTTATTAACTTTACTCTTGTGTAGTCTGAAAATGGTGCATTTGCTAAGATCTCAAACGAGTAAGTGTTTAAAGCGTCCCCAACAAGTATAGCGGTTACTTCATCATACAAGATATGCAGGGTTGGTTCTCCACGGCGAAGTGGCGAGTCATCCATAGCAGGTAGATCATCGTGAATTAGCGAATAAGTATGAAGCATCTCAACTGCCAAAGCCGCGTGTCTTGCACCTTCACTCATTAAGGGGTTATAAGCTTTAACAACTCCTAAAAGAAGAGCAGGTCTAAAGCGTTTACCGCCAGCTCTTAACATCTGTTGCAGGGCTTTCTCATATGTTGGATGGATACTTTTTGATCTTGGTAAATTCTCTAGTAAAAAAGCTTCAAATTTTTGCATGTGAAATTATATATAGACTCTTGTTAAATGGGGATTAATTAGCACTACTATCCACCACTTCCCAAGCACTCTTTGTCTCTATCTCGCCCTTGATGTTTACAAAAAACTCAAAACCATCTCTTAAAAACAGTAAAGACACAGCATAGTTAAACTCATTTAAGTGAGTTGCAATATCTCTAGTGGAACTAACTTTTTTACCATTTACCTGAATAAGTCTATCCCCAACTTTAAGTCCATAACCATCAAAACTATCTCTGATTTGTGTAATGCCAAGGTTTGGTGAGAAGTAGATCCCTTTTTGTTCTAAAAAAGTATCACTAACATATCCACCGCCATATCTCTTGTTTACTCGTACTTTAAAAGTATGGTATTTCGAGCCTCTTTTTACTTTTAAACTCTTAAATGTGCCCACCTTGCAAAACAAGATCTGGCGCATAAAAGTAGCTGAGTTATAGACTTTTTTACCATCTAGGCTTACTACTATATCGCCAACTTTAAAAGGATTCTTTTTATAAAAAGGGTCTACTCTATCTATTGTAACTTTTTTCTTCGCATCAGATACTCTAATACCAACATCACCATAATCGCTAGAATTTGAACTTAGAAATCTCTCTAAGTAGACTTTTTCTATGATGCCTCTACTCGTTACTACTCCCTCAAAAGTACAGCAACTATTTAAAAGAAGAGCTGGAACTTGAGTCTTTTGGCTAAACGTTGCAAAGTCATTTAAGCCAACTTGTCGTTTTTGTATCTTTCCCTCTATTGCACTTTTTTCATCTACAGATGCAACGCCTAACAATAGATGATTATTTATATTAAATGGGTGTTTGAACTTATCTTTTGCTTCTACAAGGTAGAGATTTAAAAAAACATCATGTTTTAAAATTTTTGCATTTGGCTGATGAGCTGAATGTATAAGTCTTTTATTATTTGCTACGGCAACACTTATAGTAGAGTTTTGTATGGCTTTTGAGTGGGTTATTTTAAGTTTGCAAGAGTCATATCCACCTTTGCAGGCGAAGAGGTTTAAAAAAAGAAGGCTAAGTGCAAAAGCAAGTCTTAGCACTACTTAGCTCCAAAAGGGTTTATACCACCCATTGAACCTAACATTCCTAAAGCACTATTTTGTTGGTTTTGTAAAACCATTTTATTTGCGTCATTTATTGCCCCAATGATGAGGATCTGCAGTGAGTCTTTGTCACCCATAAGTGAGTCATCAATGTTTAGATCTATAACTTCTCCCTTACCATTAACACTAAGCTCAACCATCCCACCGCCACTCTTTACACTAAAAGTTTTAGACTCTAGTTCAGCTTGAAGTTTTGCCGCATTTTCTTGCATACCTTCAAGCATCTTGCTCATATCGCCCATTTTACTAAACACTATATCATCTCACAAATCAGCAACAAGTCACTGATTTGCTCAGTCACTAAAGCTTCGCCTTTCGGCGAGAATTTATTACATTTCATTTATATCATCTCACTCTATTTTTAGATACTATCCGCTATATAGTCAATGTTATTATCATCATCTAAGATAACAACCTTTGGCTTGTAGTTTTCTAGCTCATCTTCACTATAAGTTGCATATGCAACGATAATTATCTTATCACCTTTATGAACTTTTCTAGCAGCTGCGCCATTTAAGCAAATATCTCTTTTTCCTCGCTCACCCAAGATAATGTAAGTAGAAAATCGTTCACCATTGTTAACATTTAAAATCTCAACCTTTTGTCCAACCCTCATCTTAGAAGCCTCTAAAAGTTCCTCATCTATAGTAATAGAGCCAACATAGTTTAAGTTAGCGTCTGTAACAGTAGCACGGTGGATCTTGCTGTACAACATATCTATTGTCATAAATCTTCCTACATTCCCATCTGTTTTTTCATATTAGCAGGAGTTATTGGCTCATCCCACTGCTCTTTATCTATCACATACTCTTCTACTACATTTCCGCCAATAATATGTTCTTCAACTATTCTATCAATTTTTTCTTTATTAAGATGCGCATACATCACATGTCCAGGTTCTACGAGCATAACAGGCCCTGATGAACAGCGGTTCATACATGAAGTACGAATCGGTTGCACAGTTCCCATAATCCCCTCTTTCATGAGTTTTTGTGCTAAGTGTTGAAACAAATCTTGAGTCTCTGGAGTTACACATGATGGTTTTGGCATACCCGGTGGAGCTGTTTGCTCACACTTAAACATATAAAATGCTGGTTGAGGAATTCCCATAAATAATATCCTTAAATTTTTGACGAAATTATAACAAAAATATAGCTATTAATTATCATAGCACAAAATAAGTTTGTTTTTTTAAGCTTGAGAGTAACTTTTTGGTTATAATTGCTGCTTCAACCTTATAAAATATAAAAGGTCATAAACTTGAAAAAATACTACTATTTACCGAGGATAAAGTCTATGCTGAACTTAGATAGAAGTTGTTTCAACACAAGATCTTAAATATGAATTTTAAAAATATTGAACAAAAAGTTCTCTCTCTTTGTCCATACATCAAAGAAATTTTTATAGAAAAAAAAGATGGCAAACTCTTTGCCACTATTGTGCCAAATTTTGAGACTTTAAAGTCTGCAAATATTATAAATATAGAGAGTGAGATCCGCTGGTATGGAGTTGAGCTTTATAACTTAGAAGCACAGGAGTCTCAAAAGATTTTAGGCTATGAGATCTTAAAAGAGGTACAAAATGAGAGAAAAGAGAGAGAGCCAAATGATGAGATATACCAGAGTCTAAAATCATTTCTTTACAAGATGTCTCAAAAACAAGTCAGATCTAACTCTCACTTAGAGCTAGATCTAGGACTTGATTCACTTGACTATGTGGAACTCTTTGTCTTTATAGAACAGAGTTATGGGGTTTATATAGATGAGAAGATCTTCTCTCATGCTATGGTTTTAAAAGATCTATATAGCTATATAAAGAGTCATAAAGCCTTTGTAAAACCATCTAGAGTTGATTGGGGAGATATCTTAAATGAAGAAAAAGATGATAAATTAATCTTCTCACCTATCAATATGTTTCTCTATAAAACGCTTCTATACCCACTCTTTAGACTATATTTTAGCCTTGAAGTAAAGGGCATTGAAAATATTCCAAAAGGCTCTTGCATCATAGCTCCAAATCATCAAAGTATGTTAGATGGCTTTTTGATAGAGTCTACACTTCCCTACTCTGTACTTAAAAACACTTTCTTTTTAGCATTTACACAAGTCTTTGGAACAAAACTTCTTCACCCCATCGCTACATATGGACAAACAATCCTTATAGATGCAAACATAGATCTAAAAGATACGATGCAAAGAGCTGCACTTCCGCTAAAGATGGGTAAAAACTTAGTGATTTTTCCCGAAGGTGCAAGAACAAGGGACAGAAAACTCTTAGAGTTTAGACCTTTTTTCGCAATGCTCTCTTCTATACATAGTGTTCCTATAGTCCCAGTTATTATAGATGGTAGTTTTGAAGCACTTCCTAGCGGAAAATTATTTCCAAGACCAAAGAAGATAAAGTTGCAATATTTAGAGCCAATATATCCAAAAGATATGAGCTATGATGAACTTACACAACTTGTAAAATCTTCTATAGAGAAAAATCTATGAGCTTTTTAGAACTCTTTAAATCTTCTCCTCTTATAGCAGCACACAGAGGTTTTAGCCATTTTAACCCAGAAAATACCCTAAGAGCTTTAGAGTTTAGTCTTGGGTGTTGTGATTTTATAGAGATAGATGTGCAATTAAGTAGTGATAAAAGAGCTATTATCTTTCATGATGAAGATCTTCAAAGAACTACAAATATAGGTAGATCTATAAAAGTTTATGAGCTTAGTTACAAAGAGCTATCTAAGCTTGATTATGGGAGTTGGTTTGATGGAGTATATGAACCTCTGCTAGATCTAGAGACTACCTTAGAATTTGCAAAAAAACATAATATGCCACTAAATATAGAACTAAAAGATATAAGCGAGTTTTACACAGATGTGGAGTTTGTCTCAATTGTATTGGATCTAATTGAGAGCTTTGAGATGCAAGAAAATATTCTTCTCTCCTCTTTTAGGCATAAGTACTTAGCTCTTATAAAAGAGATTAAACCAAATATTTTAACTGCGGCTTTAGTCGAAGATAGACTTCCAAAAAACCCTATAGAGTATCTAAGATCTTTGGGTGCAAAGGCTTACAACATAAGCGATAACTTAGCAGATCTAAAAACTATAGAGATCCTAAAAGAGAGCGGTATCTTTGTAAATGTTTACACAATAAATGATGAAAAAAGAGCTAAAGAGCTCTTTGAAATGGGAATAAATGCTATCTTTAGCGATAAGTTGATGAAATCGTAAAGCCACATAAGTCCTTCCAAAGCGAGATTTCCAACTAGTTCCAATTCTCAGAGACTGTGAAAGAACTTTCTAAAAGAACTCTTAAATAAGGGTTCTTTTAATCCCTAAAATGGTACAATACCGTCATAAAACTTCGTAATATAGGGCTTTGATGAGTAGTAATTATAAAGAAGGCT
>NZ_JALOAN010000056.1 GCF_023228785.1 Sulfurimonas sp. | reverse complement strand
TTCATCTGTTGAGAGATATGATCCAAACTCTGTCTTGGCAGATAATGTTACAAAACTTAACAATCAAAAACTCTCTATTATAGAAGATAAGTGGGCAAAAGCTTCTATGGCTTTTTCATTTGGAGCACTTTATAAATTTAGCAACTCTTTAGAAGCTAGTGCAAGATTTGCATATCTAACATCAGGAACTACTGATGATGCCATGAGCGCAGATGGGTCTGCTATGAAAGATGAAAAAAATTATAGATATGAACTAGGAGTAAAAAAAGTAGTAAATCAATACTTTAATCCTACGCTAAATCTCTTCTTATATGACAATAAAAACATAAAATCGCCTCTTTATTTTGGAACAAACAATGTTCCATATATAGTATTTAATCAGATAGATCAAAAAAGATATGGTGGGGAATTTGGTTTTGATGGTAAAGTAGACTCCTTTTACTACTCATTTAGCTACGCTCATGCAACGGCTGATGCAAAGAAAAACGAGATACCAAAACACAATATCTCTGCGCTTATGCAGAAAAAAATCGGGAACTATGCTCTAAATTTTTCTGGTAAATATCTAAGCACTTATGAGTCTAACTTTTTTACGATTGACAAAAAGTATCATGATGTAGGGGATTTTATCTCTATAAACCTCTCTCTAGACTACAACCACAAACTATTTCAAAACGATGCCAAATTATCACTCTACAGCAGAAACCTTCTTGATGAAAACTACATGACCATCTTCGGATTTGAAGATCAAGGAAGAGTAATAGGCACATCTTATGAGTTTAAGTTTTAATAGCAAGTTTATATTTTTATATCGTTATATCTATATTGATATAACAAAAAGGAGTTAAGATGAAACTAGGAATATTTCTACTTACAGAAAATTACAATAACAACACACAAAAGGCCATTTTAGATGATATTGAGTTTGGTGTTTTGGCTGAGGAGTTAGGTTTTGATGAAGTTTGGTTTGCTGAGCATCACTTTAACCCTTTTAGCGTTATACCAAACCCATCGTTGATGATGGCATCTTTGGCTGCAAAGACTAAAAAGATTCGTATAGGAGCTGCTGCTTTTTTAGCTCCTTTTTATAACTCAACAAGACTGGCGGAGGAGATTTCTACCCTTGATAATCTCTCAAATGGTCGTATAAATGCTGGCTTTGCTAAGGGTGGATTTACACTTGATTTGGAGTATTTTGACAAAGATGCGGATACTTTAAGAGATGAACTTTATCAAAATATAAAGACAATAGAGCAAAAACTCTATGAAGATGCAAGGTTTGAACCAAAACCAGTACAAGATAAAATCCCGACCTTTATAGCAACTTTTTCAACCAAAGAGACCATAGCGTTTGCCGCTAAAAACTCTTATGGTTTGATGTTTTCTCAAGGAGCAACTCTTAGTGAGTGTGTAGAAGCGCAGGAGTATTATAAAAATATAGCTGGATTTTACCCTCAGACTGTTCTTATGAGAGTTTTCTCAGTTGCACCGACTAAAAAAGAGGCTTACAGCACTGCAATAGTATCGACTGACCACTTTATAAAGTGCATGCGTGCAGTCAAATCAAAGCAAGACCAACCAAGCTTTAACAAAGATAATTATGAAAAACTACTAGCTCAAAGATATGAGTTTTTTGATGCTA
The DNA here is from genome assembly GCF_023228785.1 of Sulfurimonas sp. GTDB lineage: Bacteria > Campylobacterota > Campylobacteria > Campylobacterales > Sulfurimonadaceae > Sulfurimonas. Next base: position 6,855 of record NZ_JALOAN010000056.1, on the reverse strand, counting down.
GTAACTTTATGAAAGCTGCAATAACAGGAGGTGTAGATGAGTGTGCGGAGCAGATAAGAGAGATAAAGTCAAAGATAAAAAACTTACATCTAGTTCTAAAGGTTGCATCATCTGATATGGATGAGAGCAAAGAGATGCTAAGAGTTTTTAGCCAACAGATAAAACCAAAAATATAAGGAAAATATAATGAGAACAAGTGCAAGAAATGAGTTAAGTGGAAAAATTACAGAGATCAAAAGTGGCGGTGTTATGAGTGAAGTAGTTATAAAAGTGAGTGATGAAATATCTGTTTGCGCAACTATTACAAACGATGCAAAAGAGTCACTGTCTTTAAGTGTTGGAGGAGAAATCTCTGCCATTATCAAGTCATCTTTAGTGATTTTAAGTAAAGAAAAAGTCTCTGCATCTGCGAGAAATAACATAAAAACAGTAGTAGTTGATGTGACAAAAGGTGCAGTAAATAGTACAGTTAAGCTAAAGATAGCAGATAAAAATCTATGCGCAATTGTAACAAACGATGCTATAGAAGATCTGCAAATCAAGAAAAACGATAGCGTTTATGCGATTTTTAAAGCATCAAGTGTAATTTTAGTAGCGTAAGGGAAAAAGATGAAAAAAAGTTTTATAGCCCTCTCAGTGGTTGCATCTTTAGCACTCGCTGATGGTAGTTATACTTTGGGTAAAGTAAGTATTCAAGCGGTAAATGCAGAAAGTATCAACATGATTGAGCAAACTACTACATCTGCTGACATAGCTCAAAACAATGAAAGAACAATTGCTGAGTCGCTTGATAATGTGAGCGGTGTTAGTATGAATGATTCTGGTCCTCGTGGTGAAGCAAAGGTAAGTATTCGTGGACAAAGTGCTAGTAGGATTGGTATATTTATAGATGGCATCCCTGTCTATGTTCCTTATGATGGTAACTTTGATTTTGGTCGTTTTTTAACAAATGACATTGCAGAAATTGATATCTCAAAAGCCTACTCTTCTATCGCTTATGGTGCAAATACTATGGGTGGGGTTGTAAATATTGTCACAAAAAAACCAACTAAAGAGCTAGAAGGTAACATCAGAGGAGAGATAGTCCTAGATAGTGATGCAAAAATGGCAAGGCATCTAGAGAGTATCAATGTAGGTTCAAGAGTAGGAAACTTTTACGCTCAACTTGGTGGTAGTTATACTAAGCGAGATCATTTTCGTATGAGCGATAGCTATAGTCCTGTATCTGGATCTGAACAAGAAAAAGGAGATAGATTTCGCTCTGAAGCAAGAGATCAAAAAATAAGTTTAAAAGTTGGATATATAGCAGATGACACAAGTGAAGTTGCTCTCTCTTATGCAAAACAAGAAGGGCAAAAACAACATCCAGTAGAAGTAAATCCAAATCCTCGTCATATGGATTCACCATTTTGGGATAAAGAGACTTTTTCTATATCAGGACAAAAAAACTTTGGATCTAGCTACATAAAAGCACTTGCCTACTACGATAAGAGTGAAAATACTATGTACTTTTACAGGGATAAAACATATACTACTCTTCAGTTTTCCCCATCTTTATATGATGATTATAGTTATGGAGCAAGAGTTGAGTATGGCTTAGAGATAGGCGATAACTTCTTAAAACTTGCGGCTAACTATAAAAAAGATATTCACCGAGATATTGATTTATTTACAAATATTCTTAGTAAAAAGTATGAAGACCATACTATTTCTATAGGAGCTGAGGATAGTTATAAAATCACAAACGATTTGGAGATATTAGCAGGTATTAGTTATGACAGATTAGAGGCTGATAAAGCTTATGAAACAACTCCAAACGCTTATGTGGGTCTAGATACTATGTCGGCTGTAAATCCGCAAGCAGCCATCATATACACACTAACTCCTGAGTCAAAACTAAGGGCTAGTGCATCTCAAAAGACATATCTACCTTCAATGAAAGATAGATTTTCTGGAGGAATGGGCACAAAAGAGCCAAATCCTGATCTAGATAAAGAGATGTCTACTAACTACGAAGTTGGTTATACTTACAAAACTAAAGAGTTTCTTGTAGCAACAAATTTTTATTTTACTCAAGTAAAAGATGCTATTAGTAGCGTTAATACAGCTAAGACATATGTAAAAAAAAGTAAAACTTATTTTCTACAGCAAAATCAAAATATTGGTGATTTTGAACATACTGGTTTTGAGCTAGATGCTGCATATACTTTGGATGACACTAAAGTTGGAGGAAACTTCGCTTATATAGATGTTAAAGAGAAAAATATAAACAGTGATAAACGAACAAATGTACCAAAACATCAAGCCTTTGCATTTGCACAACAAAAATTAGGTGCGGGCTTTTCTTTCTATGCAAATATAAAATACCGCAATGGTGCATATGATCAAGATATTAATGACAACTATGTAAAAATCGGTTCATTTACAACATTTGATGCAAAAGTGATATATGCACCTATGAAAGAGCTTTTACTTGAAGTGGGTGTAAAAAATCTTACAGATAAATTGGTAGAATACAGTTTAGGTTACCCAGAAGCTGGCCGTGAATATTTTGCAACACTAAATTATAAATTTTAAGGAATAAGATGTTTTTAGAACCGATTGACTTTGCTAATATGTATACCAAACATAAGCAAAAGAGTGTTTTTAAGGGTAAAAAGAGTGAGGATTGGGACAAAAAATCTAAAGAGATGGCACCTCGCATGCAAAAATCTCACTATGTCGAGGACTTTATCTCTAAAATGCAGATTGATAAAGATGATGTGGTGCTTGATGTGGGTTGTGGACCGGGAACACTTGCTATTCCGCTTGCTAAAAAAGTAAAGCATGTAATCGCTATAGATTTTTCCCGCAAGATGCTTGATGAGCTTGAAGCTTTTGCTGCATCTGAGGGTGTGACAAATATCACAACTTATCATATGGGTTGGGATGATGATTGGAGTGAGATAGAAGCTGTAGATATTGTTGTGGCATCTAGAAGCATTGAAGTAATGGATATAAAATCAGCACTTCTTAAAATCTCAAATCTCGCTAGAAAAGCTTGTTATGTAACTTATATGGCAGGTGGTAGTTTTGTAGATATGAAGATCTTAGACTACATCGGCAAAACAATAGTTACAAAGCCTGACTTTTGGTACTTGCCTATCATACTTTATAAAGAGGGATATCTACCAAAAGTAGACTACATTCCAACAAGTAGTGGAAGTGTTCGCTACACTGATATAGATGAGTTTGTAAAGTCTCTTATCTGGAGTTTAGGCTCTTTAGATGAGGCTCAGCAGCAAAAAGCGAGAGAGTACTATGAACTATACATAAAAGATGCATCTGAGTCACCAAAAGATAGTGTTTGGGCGTTTATCTCTTGGAACTGTGGCACTAGGCGAGGCTAAAGCCTCACTTGCGAAAAGCCTTGAAAATAGATCTAAAACTTTGCTCTTTTTTGCCGATATGTAGTCTATAAAATAATGGAGAATATTATGAACACTTCTTATGGGATGGATGCTTATAGAGCACATGACCTCAATATCGCAATGAAAACTTCTAGCGGTGATGTTATAAAGATGGACTTTGCAAACCATCAGTCGGCATCTATGAGTCACAAACAAAACCAAAATGGCTCACAAACTTCTATGAGTTTCTCATCAATGCAATCATTTAAGTTCTCAGTAGAGAGCAATGGTATAGATGCACAAGATCAAAAAGAGATAGATGCTTTTATGAAAATAGCTCAACCTCATATAGACTCATTTTTAAAAGAACTTGAAGATGTGGCTCCTAAATCTCCTGTATCTCAACTAGCACACAAAATAGCTAGTATATTTGATCCAAATAAAGAAAGAGATGAAAATAGTAAAAATCACATCAAAACAAACATAGTAGAGATGTTTGACAACTCTATGAAAAAGTTAAAGATGCCAGAAAAATCAGAACAACTAGATCCTACTGAACTTATGAATAATATCTTTGAGCAAACTAAAAAACTTTTAGAAAAAACACTTCAAGAGTTTGATGAGTTCAACAAAAATATATATGCATAAAAACTCAAATAGGTGGCTTTTCTGGTATGAAAAATGCTCCCTATTTGTATGAAAACACTATTCCTAGCATTATTTTTATCTGTAAATATTTTCGCATCTTCCATTGAATTAAATTATCAAGAATTAAACAAGCAAGTAGACAAGATTTCGCCAAATCTCTCTGCTGAACAAAAAGTATCTTTATACTTTCTTATACTCTCAACTCACGAAAATATTACAACTTCACTCTCACTAGATAAGACAAGAAGCTCTTTCTTAGATGGTTTAGAGAGTCGCACACTAAAAACACTCTCAGATCTTCATGAAGAGAACCAAAACATAGATGCATCTCAAATAAGAGAGATGAAAGAGCTCTATATTGAGATAGTACGAGATGCTAAAGAGCTTATAAAAAACAGAGAAACAAAAGAAAATATAATATATAAAGATAGAGTTCTCTATGAAGAAAAAATCGTAGAAAAACCCTCAACTCTACTTAGTAGTACTTTTGCATTTTTTGGGATACTTTTAGGATTATTCATAGGATTTTTTATTTTTAGATCAAAGAAAAAAGAAGAAATTGATACTAAAGAACAAGACCATATAAATGAATCGAAAATTGAAGAGAGCTTAGCTGAGATAAGAGAATTAAAAGAACTAAATGAGACTCTCAATAAAGAAGTAAAATCTCTAAGTGCTTCTGCTTCTAAAGTCTTAGATCTAGAGAGTAAAAACTCTACACTTATAAGAGAACAAGAAGAGATGCATGAGTCTCTTAGATCTCTAGAGAGTGAGCTAAATCAGGAAATAATAACTCTTAACGAACAAAAAGAAAGTCTCATAATAGAATCAAATGAACTACAAAAATCTCAAGATGAAAAAGAGATAGTCTCCATAGAATTTGACAACAGAGTAGAAGCACTTCAAGAGCAGTCAAAAGATGTATTTAGCATCTTAAATACCATCTCAGATATTGCAGATCAAACAAATCTTTTAGCACTAAATGCAGCTATTGAAGCAGCGCGTGCAGGAGAACACGGAAGAGGTTTTGCAGTAGTAGCCGATGAAGTGCGAAAATTATCAGAGCGAACTCAAAAAACACTCCAAGAAGCTAGAGTAAACATCTCTAGCGTCGTTGATACTCTTTCTAATTTAAAAACTTAAGTTTTGATAATCTTTATTAAGTAAGTTTCCTGCTACCATTGGAGGTTTTGCTACTGTAACACCTTCAAGTAGTACCGAAGCATCTTTTGAAGCATTTGGCAAATATAGTGGGCAAACTTCTACTTTAGCTCCCATCTTTATGAGCATTTGAAGGTTTTGTTGTGGTGAGAGTTCTTTGCCATCTGGTCTTTTTACAAGTGTACCTTTTATATTTTTATCTGCTATATCTCCAGCTGGTCCACATAACACGATATTTACTTCTTTGTTATGTTTTTTAATACTCATCATAGATAAAACCATAGCCATCGCCTGAGTTTGAGGATTTTCAGAGTTTATCAAAACATTTAAACCCTTTGCCTGATCAGCACTTAAAACACTTGGTAAAGTTAGAATAGCACCTAAGGCTACTGTCGTAATTAATTTTTTCATTTTTTTCCTTAAAGTTTAAATTTATAGAGATTATACAGAAGAATAACATTATATTTACTTAATAAATAAATTACACTGGATTATAATAGCGAGTGTAATTGAATCTTTTGAAGAGTTGAAATTGAATTAAGTGCTCTGATTAATCTATAAACTAGATTCCGTGTCAAGCACGGAATGACGGTGCGTCTGTCATCCTGAACTTGATTCAGGATCCAACTTAATAATTGTTCAGAGCATTCAATTCAAAATCAAGCTCACTATGACCATGTCTTTGTCATCCTGAACTTGATTCAGGATCCAACTTAATAATTGCTCAGAGCATTCAATTCAAAATCTAGTTTAATAAAGGGCTTAATTTCTTTGTAAATGATGCCTCTACTTTGTTTGCTAGTAACTCTCAAACAAGCTCTGAATCTTACTAATATCGTGAGTTAAAGTGTGAAGCGGCTTAGCATGTCTGCCTCTTATAGCCTCTTCAAATGATACTCTGCTATTTTTATTTTTGTAAAGAACACCTATGGGCATAGGAATAGTCTCATAAGACTTTTTAACAGCTTGCTCAAAATCACTCGCATCATAAGAGTCATCTAAGACATAACTATTTTCGCTAAACCAATCATAGGTGTTTATCTTATTAAATGTGACACAAGGCTGTAAAATATCAACAAGTGCGTAACCCTTATGTAAAAATGCCTCTTTTAAAACCTCTTTTGCATGTTTTATATTGCCAATATTTACGCGTGCGACAAATCCAGCTTTTAAAGACAAGGCGACTGCCAAAGGATTAAACGGCTCATTTATAACTCCCCCAACTTGCACACCAGTTACAAAACCCCTCTGACTTGTAGGTGAAGCTTGGCCTTTTGTTAGACCATAGACCATGTTGTTGTGAACGATATTTACTATATTTACATCTCTTCTTATAGTATGGATAAAGTGATTGCCACCCTCTCCGTACATGTCGCCATCTCCGCCTTCAGCGATTACATGAAGATTTTCATTGCTTAGTTTTATGCCCGTTGCAACTGGGAGTGCTCTACCGTGAAGAACCCCAAACATATTTGTATCGACATAGTAAGGAGTCTTTGCCGCCTGCCCTATTCCTGAGACTATTACACAGTTCTTTTTCTCCACTTCTAGCTCTTCTAAAACCTCTTTTACAAGCTTTAAAATACCAAAGTTACCACAACCCGGACACCACGCAACATCCACATCTTTTCTATCAAATAGATGGCTCATAATATCT
>NZ_JALOAN010000017.1 GCF_023228785.1 Sulfurimonas sp. | reverse complement strand
TTTGGCTTAATTACTATGTTGATGGAAAGCGTATTCAAAAATCTACCAAATTAAAAGATACGCCTAAAAATATCAATATCGTGACTAGTAAAATTATACCAGCTTTGGATATAAAAATTGCTACAGTAGAAATATACAAGAAAAAACCTAAAACTTTCGAGTATTATGGAAATATATTTCTACAGCAAAAAGATAGTAATCGAAGTTTTACAGTTAAACAAGAATATTATCTAAGAGTGATTGGGTTTTTTAAAGGTCGTGAAATTGACACGATTACAAGACTAGATATTAAGAGATATCTAACTTCATTAAACATGAAGTCAGTTTCATTAAAAGTTTACAAAAGTTGTGTAAATGAGAGTTGGCGAAATATTGGGTTTGCAGCTTGGTGATTTTAAAAATGGATATATTCATATAAAGAGGACTAGAACCAAAGGAATTATAGGAACTGGCAAAACTATAAACTCAAGAAGAGTAGTTCCTTATCCTAAATATATTTTATCTGAAATCAAAAAGATACAAACAAATAATATTTTCATATTTGGAAATATTGATGATGCTGATAAGTTAAAAAAACGCTGGGCAAAAGTTGTAAAAGATAGCGGAGTTGTAAGACATAAGCTATCTTCTACAAGACATACATTTGCCACATTAATGCTAAAAGATAATATCGTAAGTATTAATGAACTATCGGGACTTCTTGGACACAATAAAGCTAGTACAACACTAGAATATTATGCAAGTATTATAGAGTCTAAAAATATAGATTTAGGTGTTAATTTTTCTTTGTTTGATGATGATAATCGGTTACAAAACGGTGACAGTAAAAGATTAATTAACTATAAAGCCCAGAAACAAGTCAATTTAGGGGTAAGGACTAAACTCACGAAGAGTTTAGTTCTTACCCACTCTATAAGTTTTTTCTTCAATAAGCAGATCATCAAGTATTTTCATAACTGATTTAGATGCTTTTTGCGCATTTTCGAAGTATGTCTTCACATTCTCTGCTTCTTGTGTGCATGTTCCATTTTTAACACACTCAATAGCTTTTTGAATGTTGTCATGAACTTCTTTATGAGGTCCAGCTAGCTTAGCATAACTCGCTGCTTTTCCAAACTTCTCTTTGCCAACACCACTTAAGTACCACTTACCAAGTCTACACTCTGTTTCACTAACAAATTCAGCATCTATTTTTCCATCAAAAATCGTTTTATAGCCATTTGCTTTAAAGAGTAGATGATCTAGCTTAGTTAACACTACAAAAATTTCATATGTTATATTTATAGTCTCTTGTTCTATCTTTCTTGAAGCTATAGTTAGAGCATCTGTCTTTTCATGAAAAATGATCATCTGATCATTTGCACTTTGACTTAGCTCTTCCATAGACTTAGAGTGTTCATGTACTTCTTGAGTGTTTTGTTTTAGACTTTGAACTGTTATCTCTACTTCACTTGTAGCTTTTTGAGTTCTCTCTGCAAGTTTACGGACTTCATCAGCAACGACTGCAAAACCACGTCCATGTTCACCAGCTCGTGCTGCTTCAATTGCCGCATTGAGGGCTAGTAGGTTTGTTTGATCTGAGATGTCTTTTATAAGGCTTATCACATCTGAGATATTCTCAACATTAGAGTTAAGTGTACTTACTTGATCAAATGTACTTGCAATATGTTCTAAAAGAGAGTTCATTGTGCCAGTCATTTCAACTACATCAGTAGAACACTCACTCATATCTTCTTCATTGCTACAGCTTTCATTTTCTATGTCTTGTAGACTTGATAGATTGTCAGCTAAGTTTGACTGTAACTCTTTTAAATCATGTTCACAAGAGTTTGTTAATCCCGTTGTCAGTGCTTTTATAAGGTCATTCATAACTTCGCTTTCGCGATCTTTGCTTATGTCTCGTTCTAGCTCACGTACTTTATCATCAGCTTTTTGCAATGCTTCTTTTAAACTTTCTATCTCTAGATCTTTAGATCTTAAGTCTAATTCTAGCTTTTTCGTATCTTTAAAAAACATTGACACACACCCCATTCTGAGTTTTTTTGTTATATCAGATATAGTACACTTGGTAACATTACAAAGACATAAAAGAATAATTTTTTTTTATATTAGTTCTATCATTTCAGTTACTTTTCCTTGAACAATATTTATGTCTTTCTCAAGCAGTTCTTTCAATTCATCCATTTGCATAACTCCAGATGCTATCAAAGAGATGCCAATCGTGTCGGCTATAAGATTAAGTGAGGCTAGGGCTTGTTTACTTTGAGTTAAAAAGTAATCACTCTGTGCTTTGATGTAAACAGGTCTAAACTCTTGCAAATATTGATAATCTTCGCCCTCTGCGATAAACTCAAAAATTCCCATATCGATATTATATTTATCAAACAGATCTTTATAGCTTTTAACTAAGATAGTGTTTTGTCGCATAAACCTATCTGGCATCTCAATTATAAGCTTAAAAGGAAGAGCTTTAGCATGAGCATCTAAGAGTTTATTCATCCTAGCAAAAACACCTTCTTCTACGAGATAATCATACGGAAGTCTAAGTGAACATAAAGAGTTTTTAAGAGTCATATTTGGAACTTTAAACATCATATCAAGCACATTGTCATATATCTTAGAGCTTAGTCCTAATTGATTTGCTGGAGCCATAAACTGCCCATAATAATATGTCGTCTCTTTATCTACTTTTAAATTTATACTTAAAACATTGTGTGCTATTTTCTTTCTCTTTGCATCTACTACCTTCCATGAAACAAACTTAAATTGATTGTTCTGGACCGCTTCTTTTATAACCTCTCTCCAAGCATCTTTACCCATAACTTCAACCAAGGTTTGTGCTTTAGCTAAATATGTCTTGCTATCGCTAAACTTTGCTTGTGCTAAAGCGTTATCAGATTGTGAAAGAAGCTCTCCGATACTATCTTTGTAGTTGTACTCATACAAACCTAAAGATACATAGGTATGATTTGTATCTAGAGCAAAACCTTCAGTTATTTTTTGACACGATTTATAGATATTTTTTGCTAATTTTAATCCATCTTTATCTAAACAATCAGGAAGCAAGATAGAAAACTCCGTGCCGTTCATTCTCGCGACAATTGAGTTTTCATAGTTACTAGCGTGTGCATCAAATATATTTGCCATTGATAAGAGTAGTTTATCTACCTCTTTGTGTCCTATCTGCTCATTAGCCTCTATCACGCCACTTATAGATATCATCATGTTGATTCCACCTTTTGAAGTAGCATCTATCTTTAGATACTCTGGAAGTTTATCTATTAGGTATTTTCTATTTTTAAGTCCTGTAACTTTGTCTATATACTCAAGTGCCTTTTGATGCTTTAGTTCTTCATTAGCTTTAACTAACATAGCTTTTACTTTTGATACCATATTGTTCATGCCCAAAACTACATCTCTAAACTCTACTGTTGAGGGTATATTTTGCTGAATTATAAACTCATTTCTTATAACTGCTTCAGCCTGTTTTTGCACACCTTTTAGAGGTTTTAAAATAGCAACTAAAAGAAGATTTAACACCACAAGCCCGATAATTGAGATAACACTAAAAGAGATAAGCAGATCTACTAAGATAGAGTATAGTTGTTTGTATGCATATGAGTCATCACTTTGAACGCTTAAGATACCAACCTGACTCCATCCAGCCGAAACATTTGCTGATGCAACTGGTGCTTTGATATTTACAAATTTTAAAAACCAAGATGGCACATCTATGCTCTCTCTTTGAAGCTTTCTATCATATAGGAGAACTTCGTCAACATCTTGAAGCATTATATGACGATAGTTTCCACTGTCAAAGTTAGCATTTATCATAGTTGTCATCATAGAGAGATCGCCATTGGCACCACCCAACGAGAGGCTGAGTGAAGTTGCACTATTTTTAGCATCTTCATAGAGTCTCTCCTCAACTGAATGATTTGCACTTTTAAAGTTTAGTGTTAAAACCGTTGTTAGAAATATAAGCAAAAATATTGATAACATAGATGCTATTTGTTTAAATAGTGTCATATTTTCTTCCTTTTCATGTTTAGTTTTAGTTCATCAAATTTTTTGTGAGCTTTTTGATTTTGAACTTCTTTTCCAGTTTCGGCTCTATACAAGCTCTCTCCATTGAAGTTATAGATAGGTGTTAAATCTTTTCTTTGTGAAGCTTTTAGCACTTTAAAGTTGTTGTTGTCTAAGATAAGTGGTTCACTACGAGGTGTTTCAAAGTAGGTTAAAACCATATGTGCCTCTTTAAATTCGCTTGAGCGAACATAGGTAAAAAATAGTTTTTTTGCATCTACTTTAAGATACAAAAGAGCAAAATATTTAGAGATCACATAGTCTTCACAATCCCCTCTATCTCGTCCTAAAAATTCCCATGGAGTAGCCCAATAATCAGCTTTACCATAAATTTTCATGTCAGAAGAGTATCTTACTTTATTGAAAAATGAATTTACTGTTTCTAACTTTTGTAGATCACTTTTATTTTTTACTTTATCAAGACTTTTTTGAAGATAGAGAAATCTTTTCTTTGCAAAAAGATTATACTTTTTGGTGATCTTCTCTAAAAGAACAGCATCTACATAGGGCTCTGCCCAAAGTGAAGAAATATTAACAAACAGTAGTGATATAACAAAAAAGATTTTCAACTTGACCATTTGATGATTATATCAAAACTTATCTGACAAGATATACAATATTAAAATAGCTTAAGCTTACATCGTAAGCTTGATCATCTTATCTTTAAAACAAATGGATACAAAGCTGTATTTAGAGGGGAAGCTACTGATGAGTTTAAAAGTGATACTGAGTGTAGGCTTGGGAAGTGGTACTTTGATGGAAAAGGTAAAGAAGACTTTGAAATGTGTTCAAGCTATCAAGCATTTGCAACTCAGCATAAAGAAGCAAAATAGTAACTCTTAATACTCCAAGGAGTATTAAGATCTAAATATTTCTAGTTTATTATTGAGCTCTTCTGTCATATTGTTAAGATGTTCAGCTGCTGCGGCTATCTCTTCAACATTTCTAGCGTTTACAATTGAGATCTCATTAATAGTAGAGACTTTTTGCGATATGTCTTCAACATTTTTACCCGTAGATTCAAAATCACTCACTGTTTTATCATTAGCAATAACTGCTAGATTTACAATAGAAACGCTTTCATTTATCTTTATCTCAACTTCAGATGCAGATGTAGCTAGGGCTTGAATATCTTCTGAATTATCACTTATTTGTGTACTTGCTTCAAGGATAGACTGAACTATTACACTTATACTTGCGTTGATCTCTACTAGTGATTTTTGAGTTCTCTCTGCAAGTTTACGGACTTCATCAGCAACAACTGCAAAGCCACGTCCATGTTCACCAGCTCGTGCTGCTTCAATAGCAGCGTTTAGTGCAAGTAGGTTTGTTTGATCTGCAATATCGCCTATAACTTCTAGTATGTTTTTCACTTCATTTGCATCGTGAGAAAGAGTAGTCATTTTATGAGATAGTTCAACTTCTGTTTGTGCAGTTTCTTGAACTTTTGCGTTCATTGCCTTCATCTCATTACGCGCAGTATTTAGGTTTTCATTTGCTCTGATTATCTCTTTTTTACTCTTTTGAGCGTCTGTTATAGAAGTTCGTATCTCCTCTTTGATTTGCGATGCTCTTTGGTTTGCTTCTTGCGTAACTACTACTGATTTCTCAACATTTCCTCCAACGCCTAGAGCTGTAGTAGAGAGTTCATGTGCGATTGATGCATTTTCATTTGAAGAGCGTTTTGTGTTGTCAATGAGATCATGAAGTTGGTGTGTAAAGTTATTGAAACTAACCGCTATGTCATGGATCTCTGTTGGTGCATCTGTATCAACTTTAATAGTTAAATTATGCTCATTTGCAATTTTCAACATAGCTTCTTTAAACTTATTCAATGGTTTATTTATGCCTACTGTGATTATATACCAAGCAACACCCAAACTAATCACAATAGCAATAATTAAAATAAAAATCATCATAGATTCTGAACCATTTAAATCATCTATGCTGTCTTGTGCCATTCGTTTTGTAGCGTTGAACCCTGCAAGACTTACTTCTTCTATCAAAGGAAGAGTGCTAAGAGCAGACTGCACTGTTTTTTCTTTAATTGACTCAATTTGAAGATTTATTGTCATTATCTCTTGAAGATTATCTTTATAAGCGATAGTAGCTTCTTCAAATATTTTAAATGATTCTATATTTTTTGCGTTTCTTGCATCTTTACGAAGTGCTTGGATGGGAGCCAACACTTTTTCAAAATCTTTAAGTGCGTTTTCTAAAATAGTTGCGTCACCACGAGCACTTGCTCTAAAGTTCTCTAAACGAAGTTCTAAGCCACGAATGAGCGCGTCATAAGATATAAAAAGTCTTTCTGTGCGTAGTGGCGTCTCTACTTTAGTTTGAGCCGATTTTCTCATCTGCTTTTGTTGGTTTTTTAGTACTAGTTGAGCATGTTTAGTAAAACTACTTGCCTTTATATCTAGTTCTTTTTCGAGCTCTTTTTTCTTTACAATAAGAGTTTCAACTTCTTGTGTATATGATTTATAGTTATTAATCCCTGATTCAATAAGTGGAAGTTCCTTTGCCAAAACTTTTAAGTTAGGGTATTTTTTAGAGAATTCTTTGAGTTCATTTAATTTTTCATATACATTTAAAACGTGCTTTTGTGCACCTTTTATAATCTCCATATCTTCAGAATAGAGAAATTTTACTATATCAATGCGAGCTTTTGCATAGTTTCTCTCCAAAGATGTAGCAAGACCAACTTCTGCGATATACTCATTATTGAGTTTTTCTGAGTTACTAATGGCACTCGACATACTACCAATGGCAATCATTCCCATAATGACCATTGCCCCTAGGATAATTGCGAATCCTATACTTATCTGCTTGCTTAAACTAATCGTAGACATATTGTTACCCTTGCTGTTCTTAATTGTTTTAGAATTATACAAATGAAATACTTAATGTAAAGGAAGTAAAATAACTATAGTGTCAATAGTTTATCTATTTTGCCTCTTGTTAAACCCAGCTGTTCCCTCTTTAGCATCTACACTCTGTTCTTTTGCATAATGTTTTAAGTAAGTTGGCATAGCTCGTCCTTTTAACTTCATCATATCTTTTATCATAGAAGTTGCTATCAGTTCAGCGCCCAACTTTTTTTCATCTTTAAGATATGAAAAAAGTAGTTCACCTTGCCTCTCAAGCGAGATCTTGTAAGTAGAATCTGTTTGAGTGTAGATCCACGAACTAAAGTTATAAAAACTTCTAAAGACCTCATTTGTGTCCATCCAAAGAAGTTTTACACTCTCTTTAAAATTTGAACTATTATAAAGTAGATCCCAAAATCTAGCAAATCTTTTCATGATTTGGATATCTATAAACGTAAGATTATTATTTTTAAGTATGTCGTATGGCGGAATGTCGCTATAAACCATTCCATGCTCTATGTCATGCCTATTTATAAAGGTTCCAGAGAGTTTTTTAAGTATGCCTATCTGTATCTCACAACTACTAAGAGAGACTAACTCATCAAGATTTGCCCCAAAACTCTCCAAGCTCTCACCAGGTAGTCCAACTATAAGATCTAGATGGATGTGAGCATCTGTCTCATGTTCTAAAAAAGAGATATTCTCTTTTATCTTATCTAGTTTTAGTTGTCTTGAGATGTTTTTTGCCACTTGAGTATTTAGCGTTTGTATGCCAATCTCAAGTTGCAAAGCACCTTTGCTAAAGAGCTTGATCTTCTCTTTTATAGATGAGGGAAAATGATCAGGTATAACTTCAAAGTGTGCAAAATAAGGCTCATCTTTTGCTAAAAAAAAGTCTAAGATTGCGTTTGCACTCTTCATATTTAGGTTAAAAGTTCTATCTACAAATTTAAAAGCTCTAGCACCTCTTTGCCAAAGTTTTTCAAACTCTAACATCACAGCTTCAAGGTCAAAAGCACGAACCCTCTCATCCATAGAGGAGAGACAAAATTCGCACTCAAAAGGACATCCTCTTGAGATCTCTACATAAAGGTAACGGTTTTTTATATCATCATCTGTATAGTACTCATAAGGAAGACAAACATCTTTTAGTGAGGGTAGAGCCATCTTTATAACTCTTTGAGATGCTTTGTTGTCAATTATATCTCTGCAAAGTTTGTAAAAGGCAAAATCTCCCTCGCCTTGAATAATAAAGTCAGCCGCATCAAAGTTAACACGAAAAGGTTCATGAGTGACTTCTGGTCCTCCGAGGATTACTTTGATCTCGGGCGAGACTTTTTTTATAATACTCACTAACTCATGAACTTCTTTAGCATTCCAGATATAGACACCAATACCTATGATTTTTGGAGAGTGTAAGAGTAGTTTTTCAGCTATGGTTTGCAGAGCATCATTTATGCTAAACTCAACAATTTTTGCATCATCGCGTAACTCTTTTAAGTTAGCGTAAAGGTATCTTAGACCAAATGAACTGTGAGTATATCTTGAGTTTAGTGTTGTTAGGATTATCATGTTAGAAGTTTATCATAAAGAAAACAGACTAAGGGAAAAAAGGGGAAGTAACCTTAGTCTGTTTATAAAATTTATAGGATTCTTTGTCTCGATTATGAAAGGGGGAAACACAATTGAGATTTGAGATTATATTTATTATAAGTTAACATAAAGTAAATATCAACTATTTCTCATAAAACTCTTCTATCATATTGTTAAGCTTACTGTAGAGCTTTTCAGATGCTTCTTCCATGGCTTCAAAGTTTTTCAAGATAGTCTTAGGATTGTCAAACTTTAGAGTTGTGCCATTTTTAACAAACTCTAGGTTTTTAAAGACCGATTCATGAACTAATGCGTGAGGCGCTTCCATCTCTCTAAACGCTTTAGTATGTCCAAATCTCTCTTCTCCTGTTTGCGCATACCATTTACCCATACGACAATTTTTATGATCTGCAAAAACTCTTGTTTTATCAGATTCAAGTACAGTTGAGTAAGCATTTGATTTAAAGATAATATGGTCAACTTTAACCAGTGTTGTAAAGAGACGATTTTGAATCTTAACAGCTGATGAGGATGAGAGTTTAGCTAAAGAGTTAAGCTCTGTAAATGTTCCCTCAAATTCATGTATAACATCATTAGAATCTTGTGCAATTTGTGAGATATTATCAGAATTTACTCGCATATCATTTGCATCTTGTTGTAAGGTTGAAATATTTATCTCTATCTCATTTGTAGCTTTTTGAGTTCTCTCGGCAAGTTTTCTTACCTCATCAGCAACAACTGCAAAACCTCGTCCATGTTCACCTGCACGAGCAGCTTCTATGGCAGCATTGAGGGCTAATAAGTTTGTTTGGTCTGCTATATCTTTTATAAGACGAACAACTTCTGAGATCTCTTTTGAACGATTCTCAAGACTAACAATTCCTTCATGACTTGAGCCAATTAACTCTAAGAGTCCACTAAGTCTTTGACCAATATCTACAACACTTGTAAGACTTTTTGAAGATTCTTGTGCAGTTTTATGAGCCACCTCAGCTATCTCATTTGCATCTACTTGAGAAGTGTTTATATCTTCTTGTATAACATTTAACCCAGAACTAATTCCACCACCTAACGTGCTTAGTTTTTGCGCTAATTCTCCTCTTATTTTTGTCTCATAACCATTAGCTATAGAAGTTATCGCAACATTTAAGCTCTTAGAAGTAGTGTTAAATATCCCATGTAAACCTCTTGGATAGGTTCTTCTATAAGTTTTTCCAAGAGAAGCATTTTCTATCGTTGTCTTAGTATCTCTCATAAATGCTTCAAGCTGATCTAGAACATCATTTAAAGCCCATGCTCTAGCAGATAGTGAAGAGTTGTCATCTGGAATATTTGTTACTCTATCTTCTAAATTACCAAGAGCCGCACTTTTTAAAACTCTTTGCATATTTAACCCAAGTGCATCAGTAGGTTCTTTAGAGCTTCCTGCAGGAATAATTGCCGCTACAATAAGAGCAAAAATCACAATCCCAGCCAAAATGAACTCAGATATAACCAAAGCATAAATAACCACACAAATTAGTGCGACAAACAATAATATAGTTCTATTATCCTTGAAGAGAGATGATATATTCATCGTAGCTTACTCCTTTTTCTTTACATATGTCAGTTAAAACTTTAAATGAAGCATCAACACCACTATTTTTCTCAATTTCTATCATCTTTTTATATAGTGGGATAATAATTTCAAGAGCTTCTGGATTTGGTTTTCTTCTTACTGAATAGTAACCTATGATATTGCCTTTTGTATCAGTAGATGCCGTAACATTGGCAAATACCCAGTAGTCATTATTGTTTTTTGTTTTATTGACTATAAAAGCGAAGACCTCTTTTTTTTGAACGATTGTTTCCCACAAATACTTAAAAATAGCCTTTGGCATATCAGGATGTCTTAAAATATTATGAGGCTTTGCCAACAATTCTGATTCGCGGTACTCAGACATATCTATAAATATCTTATTCGTATAGGTCAAACGACCTTTTAAATCTGTTTTAGAGACAATAAAATCATCTTCTTGTAACTCTCTTGTCATAAAATGTCTCTCCGTTTTGTGTTATTTTGTGGCATACTTTTTCTAAATCATTATAACACACATCTTTGATATAATGTTTAATCCCAATCAAGAAACGACTCTAAAAAATGCAATTTATTCTCTCTTTATTTTACTTTTTATACTTTGCAATTATTGGAGTATATATTATATTCTTGCCTAAAGTTCTCTCGATGCTTGGCTATAGTGCTAGTGAGATAGGTATCATATTTGCAGCTGGTCCTCTTGTTAGATTTTTACTCCCTTTCGCTTTTGTCAAAGGTTTAAAACTAAACAACAAAACATTTAATCTAGCCATACTTATAATGCTCGCAAGTAGCATCTCTTTTTATTTTTGTGTAGATACTTTTTATGGACTTTTGCTCTCAAATATAGGTCTTGGCATGGGGCTTAGCGTTATTCTTCCTTTTGTTGAAGTTATTTCTCTAGAGACCATGAAAAAAGAGAGTTATGGAAAGATCAGACTCTTTGGATCTATAGGTTTTATTCTTGTGGCACTTGTCTTAGTTAGGTATTTGAGTTCTGCGCAAATTGCGCTAAATTATTTGTTACTTTTTACGTCTTTAACGGCTATTGTGGCGTTTATCATAGCTAGAAGCGCATCAACAGATCCAAAAGGACATAAACAACAAACAAACGATATAAACCTTTTAGCCGATTGGAAACTATGGCTAGGACTAACACTTATGCAGGTTAGTTTTGGTCCCTTTTACAACTTTTTTACTATCTATGAGACAAATCATGGGATCTCTTTGGATATGACTATATATCTTTGGACTTTTGGCGTAGTTGCGGAGATAATTATGCTCTATTATCAAGGTGGGTTTTTGCGTCAAAACCTACTTTTGATCTTAAAGATCACAACCTTTGCAACTGCGATAAGATGGTTTTTACTATTTCTATTTCCGCAAAACCTTGTGATGCTCTTTTTATCTCAACTTCTTCACGCTCTTAGTTTTGCACTATTTCACTCTGCTGCTATTAGTTACTTGTTTTATCTATACAAACATAAAGCTCTAGCTCAACAGTTCTTCTCTGGTATCACTTATGGTTTAGGCGGATTTGTAGGGGCTTTATATGCTGGGTATGTTTATGAATTGTTTCCAAGATACCTATTTTTAAGTTCGACTTTTATCGCACTTTTGGCATCTTGGTTTATCTATCTGTGGAGTAAAAAACTGCAAATAGCAGTGAAATCTAGTTGTAAAACTAAAAGAGATCCTGAATCAAGTTCAGGATGACGATGAATCAAGTTCAGGATGACGGTAAATCAAGTTCAGGATGACGGTAAATCAAGTTTTGGATGACGATGAATCAAGTTCAGGATGACGATGAATCAAGTTCAGGATGACGCCCTCCCCACCGTCATTCCGTGCTTGACACGGAATCTCTTGTTAGCGCTGCAAAAAAGTCAGAAGTAAAAAACCTTACTAATAATCTATAATCAGGTTAGCTGTAAAAGTTTTATCTGTGTTTTCTTTTCCTGATGGAGGAGTGTTTACATAGTCTACTTTGTAGCTTATACCTGCTGAGAAAGTAGAGTTAAACTTACTAGATAGCGCACTTTTTGAAGTAACAAAAATAACATTAGAATCTTCAAACTCTGATCTATATGAGAGTTCTTGATCAAACTTTAGGTTTGATAAAATCTGCCAACCATAAATACCTTTGATTCTATATGCTGCATATCTATTGATCTGCCCATTTTGTGTTTTTACAACTGCAAGATTGTCAGGGTTTGGATAAGGGATAGCGTTTCCAGCTGCATCATACTTAGTATCTTCTACGCTATCTTGTGAATAAAGCACACTTCCCTCAAAGCTAAGTTTATGATCTTGTGTCTTTATAAATGCATACTTAAGACCCGGACCTGTATAGAACTGATAGTCATAACCTGAAAATTTATCTTTTTTATAGCCAACTAAATAAGTCGCTGATAATCGCTGAGTTAACGAGTAGTTATATCCTAACTCTGTTGTATATTTGTTTTTCGTCTCAATCTTATCATCTGTTGCATACTGAGCATCAAAAGAAAATTCTACAAGATGAACTTTACTCCAGCCTTTTTTTACATTTAGATCTAAGTTAAATGTATCAGTATTTGTATTTCCTTGAGTCTTCATAAAACCTAGCTCTGCACGAGCTATAAGTTTTGCGTGTGGAAGCTTAGCTTGTAAATTTTTTATCTTATCATCAATAGCTGATTTTTGTGCTTTAGCCTCAGCTATTTCTGCCCTTAACTGCTCTTGTGAAACATCATCTGCCATAATTAATGAGCTAGCTACCATGAAACTTAGTACTATTTTTTTCAAATCTTTCCTTTTTTATTTTTGGGTATGAACATCTAGTTGAGGATACGGTATAGAAATACCTTTCTCATCAAATGTTAGTTTTACTATCTCTAATGTGTCAAAATAGACATCCCAGTAATCTTCTGTTTTTGTCCATGCTCTAAAAACAAAGTTCACACTAGAATCTGCTAACTCGCTAACTGCTACAAAAGGTGCAGGTTCGCTTAAAATTCTCTCATCATTTAGCATAATCTGCATCAGTGTCTCTTTTGCAAGCTTTAAATCATCACCATAACCTATACCAAAAGTATGACTTATACGGCGTGTGCTCTTCTTTGAGAAGTTAGTTATATTTGAACTTGTAATAGATGAGTTTGGAACTATAATAGTTCTGTTATCAGCAGGTGAGATCGTAGTTGAGAAGAGATTTATATCTTCTACTGTTCCACTCGCTCCAGCAGCCTCAATAAAGTCTCCAACCTTAAACGGGCGAAAAACTATAATAAGAACTGCCGAACCTATGTTTGAGAGTGAATCTTTAAGCGCTAAACCAACCGCTAAAGATGCCGCACCAATTATTGCAAGAAAAGAGGTTGTATTTATCCCCAGAGCATTTAAAGAGCTCAATATTACAACTACAAGTAGTGAAAAATAGATAATACTCTCTGCAAACTCAACTAAAGTATTGTCTACTTTTGCTTTTATCATAACTCTCTTGCTTAACGCTGTAAGTTTCTCAACTGCCCACTTTCCTACGAAAAAAATGAGTATAGCAGCTATAACTTTTAAGCCATACTGACTCATATATATAAGCACCATATCAAGGTATTTTGATATATCCATTTTATCCTCTCTATCAAAAATTTTGAAATTATAGCAAAACTCTAGTGAGCAACCAGTGAGCTTTTTTCATTTTTCTTTTTCTAGAGACAATTATGATAAATTTGGAGACAGTTAAAGTGATTTTATGATTATAAGATGTACAATAGTATATGAAAGAAAATAAATATATTTATAAAATTAGTTTATTATTTTTAACACTTTCTCCTCTTTATGCCAGTGCACAGGAGAGTAATTCTTCGCTTATATATTGGCTTATTTTAGGCATGATCATTTTAGCACTTGTGTTTGTTTTATACAGATACAGCATCATCGAAGAGTACTCAAAAAATCTACAACAAAACATAGATATTATAGACAAGCATGTGCTTATCTCATATAGCGATAAAAAAGGCAATATTACTTATGCTAGTGAGGCTCTTTGTAAATTAACCGGTTATACAAAAGAGGAGTTGATAGGGAAAAATCATAGGATTTTTAAACATCCAGATACTCCAAAAGCAGTCTTTAAAAAGCTTTGGCAGACCATAACTCAAGGTGAAGTTTTTAAAGGCGAACTTAAAAACATGAACAAAGCAGGGGGAGCTTACTGGATTGATGCAACTATTACACCCATCATAAACAAGTATGGAGAGATAGAAGGCTACAGTGCCATTCGCCAAGATATTACAGATAAAAAATATGCTCAAAAACTCTCTGTAACAGACAAACTAACCCAGATCTACAACAGACTTCATCTAGAAAATATCTTAGCGAAAGAGACGCAAAGAGCTAACAGATATGGAGAGATCTACTCAGTTATTATCATAGATATAGACTACTTTAAATCTGTCAACGATAACCACGGACACGATGCTGGAGATAAGATCCTCATAAGCGTCGTAGAAATTTTAAAGTCAAAGATAAGACAAACAGATGTTTTAGGTCGCTGGGGAGGAGAAGAGTTTCTTATAATTTGTCCTAAGTCAGATATGGATCAAGCCTATATAGTAGCTCAAAAGCTAAGAGTTGCCATACAAGAGTATGAGTTTCCAATTATTGGAAAATTAACCTGTAGTTTCGGTGTTTCTCAGTATAGATCAAAAGATAAAAACTCAGATGCTGTTATAAAAAAAGCAGATGAAGCGCTCTACGATTCAAAAGAAAATGGAAGAAATATGGTGAGCATTAAGTACTAAAGTATCGACATATTTTTTCGCCAATATCCACGACCACCTTTTAGCGAGATGCAGTGGTGTTTGGGAAACTTAAGCCTATACTCCTCAAGTCTATCAAGAGTCGCTTTTCCTGTGTCACAGTAGAAGACAAATACGCTTCCCTCAGGTTCATCTTTTAAAAGAAACGGGTTGTAAACTACAGTTTGGGCTTTATCTATAGGAGAGAGTATAGTATCAATTAGCAAGACTTTTATACCTTGCTCTTTGAGAAGCTTTTTATTTTCTAAAAACTCTTTTTGAGTCCACTCATCACTAAATGTCATTGTTACTTACCTTTTTGCTACTTAACAAGACTATAACACAACTAAGTAATGCTCCCAAAAACACAATGCTGTAGCCAGTTGGTAGATCATAGTAGTAAGAGATGATAATGGCACTTATACTAAAAAACCACCCAAAGGCAAAACTACCAAGATAGACTCTTTTTAGTTTTAAAGAGATGGAAACTAAAGCAGGTGCAATAAGTAGAACAAAAACTACTAAAACGCCAGCCAATGCAACTGAAGAAGTAACCGTAAGTGCCAAGAGAGAGAAGAACATCAACTCTTTTAAAAAGCCACTTGTTTTTGGGTAGATCTTCCATAAGACAAGAGCAATAGCTGCGTAAATGATTGTACTTTTTAGAACTTCTGATGGAGGAGTAAACAAAATATCACTCGCAAGAAGTGACTTAAAGTGTTCCATCCCCTCAGCAGAGTGAGAAAGAACCATCATAATCCCACTAGCTCCAAGCACATAGAGTAGCCCTATAAAAGCTTCAAGTTGCAGTTTTCTTTGAGATGCTATGGCTATAAGAAATGCGCTTAAGAGAGCAAAACTAAGAGTTAGCAGATAAAAATACTCCTCATGAAAGTAACCAAGACTAACTGAAGATCCAAGAGCTGCAAACTGAGCGATGGCTAGATCTGTAAAGATGATGCCTCGCTTTAAGATCCCCATACCAAACCAAGAGTGCATCATAACAAGCACTATAACTAAGGCTATTGGAACTAGTAAAATATCACTCATTTTATAGCACTCGTTAAGTAGTCAAACAAAGAACTTAGATCTCCAATGTTTTCTAATGCTTCAATATCATGAGGCATCAAAACTATCTCGATCCCACTCTTTGATGAGATAAACTTAGCCGTTTTTGTTGAGTGATAGACATCATGCAAGATGCAACAAGGCTTCTCTTTTTTTATAAGTTCTATAAGATCTATAGTATGTCTTGAAGATGGCGGGATCCCTGGAAGTGGCTCAATAGTACCAATGTTTACAAGTCCATAAGCATCGTTAAAATAGGCCAAGTTATCATGAAACTGTATAACTTTTTTACCTTTTTTATCCGCCATTTTTTCTTTCCACTCTTCTATCTTAAGGCTCCACATTTTTTCAAACTCTAGGTAGTTTTTCTCATAAACACTTCTATGCTCTATATCTATAGAGATTAAAAACTTCTCTATAGTCTTTGCTAAAGTTTTGATATTTTCTGGATTTAGATGAAAGTGTGGGTTTCCATCGGGATGTACATCTCCACCTGATCGATCAACTAAAGCTGGTTTATGCAGTAGATCTACATGATGAGAGAGATTTAAAAATGTACTCGCTCCCACTTTTGCTTTTGGGTTTGAGGCTCTATCTATTAGAGGTGGAAGCCAACCGATCTCTAGTTGGGCACCATTCATAATAAGGGCATCAGCAGATCTGACTTTTGAGATAAGCGAAGGACGAGGAACCACGAAGTGTGGATCCCAGTTCCCTTTTGCTAAAACTACACTATTTATATGATCACCACCTATCACTTTTGTTAACGCTCCAATATATGGATAACTAACTGCGATATTTAGATGAGCAAAAAGTGACAATGGTAAGAGTAGTAGTAAAAATTTATTCATTACTGTTCCTTTTGCGGATTATAATTGAGTGTTCTGAACAATTATTAAGTTAGATCCTGAATCAAGTTCAGGATGACGTGTGTTCTGCAGGCTGGCTTGTGTCCCGTCATTCCGTGCTTGACACGGAATCTAATTTATAGCTTAATCAGAGTGTTCAATTAAAAACTATGAGCTCCGTGAGCACCGATGGAGATATTTACTTGAAAAGTAAGAGTATCTATTTTTTGTCTTACATCGTTATCATTATATAGAGCGTTGTTGCGATCATATTGAAGTCTAAATCTTGCAAACTCACTTGTTGAGTACTCGATCATCGCAGAGTATTTATCCATATTAGTTGGCATGTTTTGATTAGTACCAGCTGTTTTTACATCATTTTGATATATTGTGTCATATCTAGCTCCTACTTTCCAGTTTTGGTCATACGCATATATGAGTTGAGAGTAAAGACCTGCTTGTTCTTTTGTAAGATTTACACCATTTGGCTTAGCAGCATTATACATTTTTCCATCCATATCACGCATCAACCACTCACTCTGCCATTTTAGCGAGCTATAAGAATCAAAATAGTGCTTAATAACTAAATCAGCTCCATATATCTTAGAATCGGCACTAAATGCATGTGCATTAGCATCTTTCATATGGTCAATTCTTGATTTTCCTTGTGCATAAGATAAACCACCTAAGATAGTAGTATCTCCAATGTCAAAAGATGCTTTAGCATAAGCGATAAAGAGTGATGGCGCATCAGCTGCTTCAATTTCTGTACCCCCAATAGCAGTTAGATCTATCTCACCATTTCCAAACATCTGCTCATTTTCACCTTGAAGAACTTCAGCTCCTAACATCAAGTAAGTAGAAGTTGGTGCTGTCCATTGAAATTGAGCTCCCTTTTCATTTATGCCGTGCATCCCTAAAAAAGACTCATAAACTAGAGGCATATCTGTAAAATCCCAGTAGTGGTGATGTTGCTCATTTAGATAACCAAAGTTTGAGTTAAACTTTCCACCCTTTACTCTTGTACCATATCCTAGAGCTGTAGTTGTAAAGTAAAGCTCTTCTATCTCAACTCCATTTTCGCTAAAGTGGAAAACTCCATCCATAGTAAAAAATGGATCAACTGAACTTGAGAGAACTAACTCTGCATAGTTTAGATTGAAGCCATTGCTTGCATTGTAAGTTGCATGATCGTGATCATCGTGAGAGTGAGATCCTAAGAGTCCATGAGCAACTCCCGGAACTTCAAGGTGTTCAAGTTCATGATCTTTTTTACTTCTGTCAACATAAGACATATCCATAATCAAAGAGATATCTGGAATAAACTTCGACTGAGCAAAAGTTCTTTTCTCAACTGGCAGAACATCTGCACCAAAAGCCATAACTGCACAAAGTGTGCTTGATAGTAGTATTTTTTTCATAATTGTCCTAAATAGTATAATTTTTTATATTTGAATGCTCCAAATAGGTATCAAGCTAGATCCTGAATCAAGTTCAGGATGACGTGTTTCCCGCAAGACGACGTGTCTTTCGCAAGATGACTTGCGTCTCGCAAGATGACGTGTCCCTCACAGGATGACTTGTTTCCCGCAGGATGACTTGTCTTTCGCAGGATGACTTGTCTCTCGCAAGACGACTTGTGTTCCGTCATTCCGTGCTTGACACGGAATCTAGTTTATAGCTTACTCAGAGTGTTTATTTGTAATAATTTTTTTGTTTTAGGAGTTAGAAGGAGGTGCGCGAGTCTGGTATGAGTGATCTTTTATATGTGTGTGTTTGACTAAAAGTGTAGAACTAATATTGCTAAATCTTACAATCTCAACTTCAGTAAAATCATCGATAATATCCGCTGATACTGAGTGGTTATCAACTACACAGATGAGACATGTAGAGCTATCGTGTTCATGCCCAATATGCTCTAGTTCATGTATAGCAGTAAGAGTTGTAGCAATGATAAATAAAAATGATATCAGCAGTCTTAGTTTCATAAATGAAATTATAGCAGATTTTGATATTTACTCTCATCGTTTTATAAATATTGATAAAATTTAGTAGGTTTTACACTTTCTCTTTTAGCAAAATTATAGTGGCAAAAAGAGATACTACTATCCCAAAAAAGACACTCCAAGTTATAGATACACCATGCCAAAAGTACGACATAACTGCAACAATAGCTGGGCTTAAATATAGATACGCCATAAGTTTTTTAGACCCTAGCAGTGCTGCACTTTTTTGATATAAAAAGAGTGTTAAAATAGTACTAGCAAGGGCTAAGTAGAGTACATAGTAAAAGTAATCACCTTCAATTTTTTCCCACTCAAGAGGAATATTTAAAATTTGCATCGTTAAAAACATAGCGATAGATCCACCTAAAAGCGTACTAAAGACAAAGACCAAAGTCTTATCACCTTTTCTATGCAATACTTTTAAAAATATAGAATAAAATGCCATGCATATAGAACCTAGTAAAAATATTATATCTCCAGAGTTAAGTGAAAAGCTCAAAAATAGATCTAGATCTGCTTTAAAAACAACAATGATCGTGCCAAACATCGCAACAAGATAGACTAAAAATTGTTTTTTACTTATCTTTTCTTTAAAAAAGAAAATACATAAAATCGCAGTTATGAGAGGAATGAGAGTGTAGAGAGTACTTGTATTTAGGACTGTAGTTGTCTCTAAAGCCTTAAACATCCCGATAAAATATAAAGCGTAAAATATACCAACGACAGAACCTCTTAAAAAAGTAGAAGCGAATTTTTGGCGATACTCTTTTTTTATAAAAATTAGAGATAAAACGATAACCGCAATAACAAACCTGTACAAAGTTATAGAGATAGAATCAATAAGTCCAGAGAGTTCTGCTGAGACTAAAAAAGAACTAGCAATCAAGATAGTGGCTATAGAGAGATAGAGGTGAGCGAGTAAAATAATAATGCCTTTTAAAAAAAACAGATTGTATCATATATCTTTATAAAGCTATTTCAAATGATGTTTTTATATAATAGTGCTTAACTTGAGTCATGCAAGTGTATTGCTTTATAGTTAAAATTTAAAATAAGGGATATTTATGAAGATAGTACTATATGCGTTGATAGGTTTTTTACTTATTGGTTGTGGTGATGATGCTTCAACACAAAACAAAGTTGTTGAGAAAAAAACTCAAGTAAAAGAGCAGGTAGAAGAAAATGTAGAGTCAGCGAAAAAAGCAATTACCGAGACTGCACAAGAGGTAAAAGAGACAGCCCAAGAAGTCACAAAAGAAGTAAAAGAAAAAGCTAAAGAGGTGACAAAAGAGCTAAAAGAGACGGCAAAAGAGGCTATAGAAGAAGTCAAACAAAAAGTTGCTGTCACTAAAGATGGATCTACACTTTACAAAACTTGTGCAGCATGTCACGGAGCAGACGCTTCAAAAGCAGCCTTAGGCAAGTCGCAAATCATAAAAGGTTGGTCAGCACAAAAAATTGCTGATGCACTAAATGGTTATAAAAGTGGTACTTATGGTGGAGCGATGAAAGGTCTTATGAGTGGACAAGTTAAAAATCTTAGTCCTGAGGATATTGAAGTTTTATCTCAACATATTTCTAAGTTTTAAAAAATCTTACAAACAAGCCAAGAGTTTTATGCTTCTTGGCTTGTTTAGCTTCACTAAGACATAATCTCTTCGATCGTAATATAATCCCCGACACGACCTGTCATCTGCTCAACGTCAGTGTTTACTGGAAGTGTTTTTTTACCAGGTTTCCAACCAGCTGGACAAACTTCACCAGTTGACTCTGCATGTTGCCACGCTCTTACTTGTCTTAAAAATTCATGTACATTTCTTCCAACCATTGGAGCTTGAACTTCTTGAGCTACTACAGTTCCCTCTGGATTGATTAGAAATCTTCCACGAAGAGCAACACCCTCTTCTTCGATCATTACACCAAATGCACGAGCAACAGTTCCAGTTGGATCTGCACCTATTGTAAGTTTTAGACCTTTTAAAAGTGGTTCAGTCTCTACGAATCTCTTATGAGAGAATTTTGTATCTGTTGAGATTGCTAAGATCTCAGTATTTAACTCTTGAAACTCATCATATTTTGCATTCATTGCCGCTATCTCTGTAGGACATACAAATGTAAAGTCAGCTGGGTAGAAACATACTACTGTCCATTTGCCTTTATAATCTTCGCTTGAAACTTCTGTGTAGTGACCTGTTTTAGAGTCATACGCTTCCATTTTAAACTCTGGTGCTTTTCTTAAAACTAAACTTGAGCTCATATTTTTTTCCTTTTTTTCTATATTATTATCATTGCTAGAAACTACTGTTTCAACTTCTTCTATTGGTTTTGAACCTGAATCACAAGCCATAAACTTTCCTTTATTTTAAAAGTGATGTAAGTATAACTAAAAGATAAATATTATCCTTTAGATAGAACTATTATAATATTTAGTTAAGATTAACATAAGTAAAAATATGGTTATTTTAGTAGTTTTATTATATCTATGTAGCGTTGTTCAACTTCTAGGCGGTCATCTATCTCAAACAAACCTTTATCTGCTCCTCTAGAGATCATCTCTGCATGACGCAAAAGTGCAGTTCTGTCTTCTATGCGATTTGCAGACTCACCAATCACAGCAATAGTCTCTAAAAGACGAATAGTTACAGCGGCACTAGAGTGAGCGTATTGTCTTATTTGGTTGAGTGCTGCGTCCATCATTGTTGAAAAAGTGACAACAGATGTAACCAACCAAAGTTCGCCCTCCTCGTCATAACGATAAGGTAGCGGCATCTTTCGCTCAGTCAAAAGAGATAGTGCAGATCCTAGTCTATCTACACAGGTCATAGCTGTAAAAGGATCGTTTATCCCTGGAGAGAGCGCCCTTAGGGCAATTTCTACTAATTGGTTTACAGTGCACTCTATATCTTGACGAGGGATTCGTTGATTGCCCAGAGTAAATACCCCATGTAGTTGCTTTATGAGCTCTTCATCTACACTTTGTGCAGGCCAAACCATAAGCAATTCTCTCTTAGCTACAACATATTGACCAGGTCGCCTCTTTAGTTCTATCACAATATTTTTCTCTTTAGCCAATGCGAGCAAAACACCATAGTCAACAAACTGTAAATATCCATCTTTATTGGCATCAATAGAGTATGCATCTCTGTGAAGTATTTTTAAAAAGCCATCATCATAACTCTTCTCATGGATCTGCTGGGCACTCTCTTCGTTCTCCTCTTTATCAGGAAAAAGACTCTCAATACCATCTGACAACTCTTTACTTACTCGCATTACAATCTCATTTGCCTGAACTGAGACAGATACATGATGGATGAAATATATCAACACCCCCAAGCTCACAACAGCAAGTATAACACCGAGTGAAACAGAAAAATGTGGAGTTAAAACAACACTTCCCTCTATATTTCTAATGTTTCTCAAAACGAGTAAGCTATAGATAAAAGTAGCGATAAATGTACCTAAAACGACCTGTGTAGTAGTGTCACTCATAAAGTTACGAAGCATACGAGGACCAAACTGGGATGAGGCAAGAGAGAGAGCAACTAGCGTCATGGAGAAGACCACTCCCGTTATAGTAATCATCGAACCAGCAATAGTTCCAAGCACTACGCTAGATCCCTCTGCACTACCTGTAAAACTCCAGTTAAGAGTACGCTCAAACCACTCTGTAACTACTATGTCAAAAGAGAGTGCCATAAAAGCCAATATCATAGCTCCCAGAGCCATGCTGATTGGAATAAACCAGAAACTCGAACGAATACGATCCCAATATTTTAAAATCCGAGTTTTCATTCTCAAACCCCTAGAGTTAAGATAACTTCTTTATTTAACTACATAGTATCATAATAACTTTCTATGTTTTATCAAAAAACTGTTGAGTTGGTTTGCAAACATTTGGGCATCTTTTTGTGAAAATGGCTTTGGTCCACTTGTCATCTCACCACTATCACGGATGCTCTCCATCAAGTTTCGCATTGCAAGGTATTGTTTTATATTGTCAACACTATAGAGCTCTCCACGATGATCAATCGCATGGGCATTTTTGCTAATGACTCTATCTGCAAGAGGAATATCTGCTGTGATGACCAGATCTCCCTCTTTAAGCATCTCGACAATTTTATTGTCAGCCTCATCGGCAAGAGTCTCTACTATGATGTACTCTATATGCTCAGATCTACCTAGATCTATCTTCTTGTTTGCCAAAACATAGGTTTTGATACTGAGTCGCTCAATAGAGCGAAGTAAAATAGGCTTTAAAAGATTAGGAAAAGCATCCCCATCTACATATAGGTTAAGCATTTAAAACTCCGTTTATCAATTTTCTTTCCCTCGCTCCCATCGCTCTGCGTGGGAGTGTATATATTCTCATCCATTTTTACAGCTTAGCCAAGGCTTATATGCATTCCCACGTGGAACGATGAGAACGAGAAACATCTACAACAGATATATACCATTTTTCCTGCTCTTCATCCCAAAGAGTACGCACCTTTTTCTCTTCAAAGAGCTTGATTGATTCATTTGGCTTCATCGGTTTTTCCTTTAGCAATCATTTAGGGCATTATAACTTTTTAAAAAAATCTTCTAAAAAAGTATTGCAATTTGTTGTGTTTAATTCTAATTTTATTTTTTTGTGTCTTTTCTAACTGATGTTATAAATTGATAATATAAATATCCTAGTAGTATTTTATTAGTAAATAAAATAACAGAGAATTTTTCATCAAAAACTTTTTGATTCAAAATATTTGTAAATTGTAAAATACTTTCAAATGAAAACTCTTTTCCTATTAATACATAAAATAAACTAACGATACAAATTGAACTGATAGCTACAAAATATTTGCTATTAGTCACAAATGAAAATAAAATTAATATTAGATGTAAACTTCCTGATATTATAAAAACATCAAATGCAAAAACTCCTTGTCTTATAAATCCTATGTTTGTATGCATACTAATACTTATAATCCAAATTAAAGGTAACAAGTAATCTCTAGAGTGCCTTGAAGTTAATCCATGAAAAAAGAAAATTATAAAACTTAAAAAAATATCCATACTTTTGTAAAAATCTTTTTTTAATTCATTTTCTCTTGCAGATAATTCAATACTATGAAATTTATTGGCATCAATTCTATTACCTATTTTTTCAAAGGAATGTTTTATTTGTCTAGAAGTTTTACGAGATATTTTATTTATATTTATATCAAACTTAAACTCTTCAAAATTTGTTTCATCTGGGATTTTTGCTGAGTCAAGATTTATTGTATTTAAATATTCCACATTATAAAAATCTAATCTTATTTCAAATGTAGTATTTTCAAGATTAAAATAATTCTTAACAAGAATATTTTTTAGTATAGTATTTTTAATAGAAGTATCATTTAAAAAAAGTTCTTCAAGTTTTAAATCTTTTAGTTTGAAAAAATTATTAATTTTACTGCCAGCTGTGTTAATGTTTCGTATGATTTTATTATTGCTTTTATTGCCAACTATATTCAAGTTTTCAATTAAACTCATTTGAATTCTTAAAGATGGAATATCACAATCTACAATATCAATATTATCAAATTTGACATTAGTTATATACAGTTCGCCAATAATTAATGTATTAACTACTTTGAATTCTTGTAGTGTAAATTTATTTTGTTCATATGAAGTAATATTTGTATTATCATAAAATATACACTCTGATAAAAGAATATTATTAGGAGCAAGTTTTTCAAGAACTTGACTAAGTAAAAATGGTGTTTCTTTAGATATAGGAAAATGTATTTTTTCAATAGTAAGCTCTTTTGTTTTATTTTTAGAATATATTTCAATAAAAGTATTCCAAAAAAAATCTAATTTAGATTTTTCAATGTCTAATGTATTTTGTTCAGGGCCGAAAATTAGAGAGTCCTGAATAGAATACCAATTATTTTTGTTGCAATGTAAAATACATTTTTTATTTTGGAAAACTTGTAAATTACAATTTTCTTCGATACAGCTCATATCTAAATCTCCTCCACAATCTTTATCTCTTTCTCTGTTTTGTGTTTTCGAGATTTTAATTCTTCTTTAGTGAAGTTTTTTAGAACTGACTTTTGAAACATTGACATATATAACCTCTTGATGGGATCTGATGAAGTTTATTTTATCTAAAAGTAACTGAGAGTGTTTATTTCTCTATAAGCGAGTTTTCATTGCCTTGGATCTTAGCTATTCTTCTGTTTCGCTCTCTCTCCCACTCTGTTGCTGGGTAAGTTTTATGCCAAGCTTCAAACTTTTGCATCTCTTGTTTTGAGAGCTTCATCTCGTACTGCTTGTTAAAGTAGAGATAGGTTCTTGCTATTGTGCCTCTTAGATCTTCTCTTACATTTACTCGTTTTGCTTTAAAGTTTACTTCAAACTTACACTCTCCATATTGAGTACCCTGTGCGATCTCAAAGTCAAAGCGGTAGTTACTTCTATCAGCGTTTAACTCTCCTATGGCAGGGTATAGATTGTGCAGATCTGCTTGCATGATGCGGTACTTTTTCTCTACTTTTTCACAACACTTTCTGCCTTTATACTTCTTGCCTTTTGAGTTAACGCACTTAGCATCGCCATCTCTCCAACAACTAAAGTGCCGACCAAAGTTCTCAGCAGGGATGAGATGCTCCCACTCGATGCGTCTAGCTCTTTGGTTTTTATTACCCTTTTTTGTGTACTCGTTTCTTGGAGTGTAGCCACAACTTTTTCTATCTATCATATTGTTTTTATCTTTGTAGTTGTATTTACATTCACAATAGATTGTTACTTGCTTGTCTTTGTAGATCTTACGAAGCTCTTTTTTTGACTTTGAAAAAGATTCATTTTGAGCAACTAGCCCACTCACACCAAAGAGTAAAAAGATAAAAACTAAAACCAATTTTTTAAAGTTAAAAACAACTCGTTCATTTTCGTTTATATACACGCTATAGCCTCCTGAAATAGGGCTGCAAGTATATACTAACGATCTAAAAAGAAGCTTCTAATTTTCTCTGATTTTTATAGTTCTTATAGCAATTTTTATAAGTGGTTTTGTAGTGATGAAAAATATCATATTTTATATTTAACAGATGGATTTTTTGATGAGATCTGATGAAGTTTATTTTATCCAAAATGGCTAGGAATGCTTGTAGGTCTCTTTTTTTAAAGGCTGCTATAGTGTCATAGCTTTCTAGGAAGATACACTTAAGAGTTTTTTCGATAAAATCTCTTGAAATTATAAAAAAAGAAGATCAAATGAAATTTTTTTTACCGATACTTTGTTTACCTCTTTTTCTCTACTCTTACACACTAAATGAGTTGCTAGATCTCTCTCATAGCAACAAAGTTGTAAAGTCAGCAGAACATACATTGGCGTCTAAAGAACTACTCTATGAAAGTTCTAAAGATTCATATCTTCCTACCATAGACATAGGAGCTAACTTTCAAAATGCTTCTAAAGAGACACCTGCCGTTGCCCAAAACACACTTAAGCTTCAAGCATCCGTAAAATACACACTCTACGATGGCAATAAAAAAAATAACTTGTATAAACAACTTGAATCTTCCATAGACTCTAGTAAAAGCAATGTTGAAGCGACTAAAAATTCCATCTCACTAGATGTTACAAGACTCTATTTTGAGTATCTTGGACTTGAGGCTGATAAAGAAGCAACCACTCAGGCGATAGAGCAGTTAAAAGAAGAACTCAAACGAGTTGAATTTTTTTATGAAGCTGGGACAATCACAAAAGATGAAGTTGCAAAAATCGACTCAAGGGTAAAAAACACTCTTGTTTTACTTCAAGAGATAGAGCTAAAGAGCCTAAGAGTTCTACACACTTTAGAGTATTATGTATCTCAAAAAGTTGAGAATCTTGATGGCACTACAACTATAAAATTGCCTACAGTCGAAGAAAAAGTTTTAAGAGCAGATATAAAAGCTCTAGAACAAGAAGCGATTTCAATAAGACATGAAGCTACTATAGAAAAAAGTCAAAATAGACCCTTGGTTTATCTAGATGATACATTTACTCACAGCGATTATTATTTTGATAACGAATCTTTAAAAAGTAGCTTTTTAGTGGAAAATCAAAACATCGCCATGGTAAATATGACATGGAATATTTTTGACTTTGGAGCTAGAACTAAAGCGTACGAGTCTAAACTCCAAGAGTATTTGAGCAAAAAATCATTAGTTGAGTATGAAAAAGACAAAGCAAGTGTCGAGTACAGATTGGCTAAAAAATCACTCGCAATTGCACAAGAAAAAGTGAAGTCAACAAGAGCAGTTGCCGAGGCTGCATCTTTAGCGTTTAAACTTATAAAGTTTAAGTACGAAAACCAGACTATAGACAATGTTGCTTATCTTTTGGCACTTAGCGAGAAGTACAATGCACAAAGAGATAGCAAAAGAGCTCTTTATGAGCTTGAGATTCGAAAAGCAGAGTTAATTTATTTTAGTGGAAAAGACATTAAGGAGTTTTTATAGATGAAAAATTTAGTATTTTTAACAGTGGTTTTATCTCTGTTCTTAGTTGGTTGTAATGATGAGAAAAAAAATCCTCAAGATGTTCCTAAAGCAGCCCAGAAGCCACCTTTATCGGTAGAAGTATATACCGTTAAATTTGAAAAAGCTCCTTTGATTAACAATTATTCTACGCTTCTTAAACCTTTTAACGAAGTTGATATAGTTGCGCGAGTAAGCGGGATTCTAATGAGTAAGAATTTTGATGAGGGTGCTTATGTAAAAAAAGGTGACACTCTCTATGAGATCCAAAAAGATGAATATGCGGCGACTCTAAACGAAGCAAAAGCCTCTCTTTTAAAAGCCGAGGCAAATTTCAACAAAGCTCAAAAAGAGTGGGATCGCAATGAGTATCTTTTTAAAAACAATGCGATCTCAGCGGTGATGCGTGATGACCTTTTTTACACTTTTGAAGATGCAAAAGCAGAAGTGACAAAAGCAAAAGCAGTGCTTCAAAACGCCCAAATAAAGTTTGACTATACAACTATAAAAGCATCTATTAGCGGTAATATCGGGATGAGTAACAGCGATGTTGGATCTTACATAGATGTTGGTGAAGATAGTGCTATGTTAGCAACGATTACAGCACAAGATCCAATATATGCTGAATTTTCTCTACCAAGTGGTGATGTCACAAAGTATATTTCTCAGATAAAAAATGGTTCAAAAGTTATACTCAGTGTTAATACAAAAGAGTATATGGGAGAGATTGATTTTATCTCACCAAAGATAGATGCACAGACTGATACTCTCAAGCTTAGAGCAAAGTTGCAAAACAAAGATAATGAGCTAATAGTGGGCTCTTATGCAGAGATTCAAATAGATGGATTAAGTTATGATCGTATTGCAAAAGTACCTCAAGAAGCTCTTATTAAAACGCAAGATGCAACGGTTGTCTATATTGTTAAAGATGGAACTATCTCCATGAGACCTATCAAGAGCCTGCAAGTGCAAGATGGCATCGCTTATGTC
The DNA here is from genome assembly GCF_023228785.1 of Sulfurimonas sp. Lineage (GTDB taxonomy): Bacteria > Campylobacterota > Campylobacteria > Campylobacterales > Sulfurimonadaceae > Sulfurimonas. The sequence goes on along the minus strand of NZ_JALOAN010000017.1, from coordinate 18,430 downwards.
CAAGAGAATATTGAAGAGGGTGAAAAGATTGTTATAACCAATATCGCAAAACTGAGACCAAACTCAAAAGTTACTATCGTGAAGGGTAACTAAAATGTTTTCTAATTTTTTTATAAAAAGACCTGTTTTTGCATCTGTTATCTCGATTCTTATCGTTTTAGCTGGTGTAATTTCAATGCGTGCTCTGCCTATTGGAGAGTATCCTAGGGTCATTCCGCCACAGATTGTAGTTACTGCTACTTATCAAGGAGCAAGTGCGGAGACTATATCAAAGACAGTTGCAGCTCCTCTTGAAGAGCAGATAAATGGCGCTAAAGATATGCTCTATATGAACTCAATCTCTGCTGATAATGGTACGCTTACTATCAGTATATTTTTTGAAGTTGGAACAAATCCCGATGATGCGAAGATAGATGTAAACAATCGTGTTCAAGCAGCTCTTTCAAGACTTCCTGAACAAGTTAAAAGACAGGGTGTTAGAGTTCACGAGAGATCTCCAGATATGCTTCAGGTTATAATCCTACACTCACCAAAACAGTCCCGAGATGTTAGCTTTTTATCAAACTATGCTCTTTTAAATATTGTAGATGATTTAAAGAGAGTTAGGGGGATTGGAGATGTAGTTATCTACGGTGCAAAAGATTACTCAATGAGAATCTGGATAGACCCGTCAAAACTTAAAAAGTACTCTCTTACTGTAAATGATCTAGTTGTCTCCATCAGAGAGCAAAATGAACAATATGCTGCTGGAAAACTCTCAGCAGATCCCATCTCAAACAAAGAGATGTTTACATACACCATCGAGACTCCCCAAAGACTTAGTGAGCCATCACAATTCTCTGAGATTATCATAAAAGCCAATGAAGACGGAAGTTCACTAAAACTCAAAGATGTAGCAACTATAGAACTTGGATCTCAAACTTATGATAGAGAAAATAAGCTCAACAACTCTCCTGCTGTACCAATTGCCATATTTTTACAAAGTGGTGCAAATGCTATAGAGACAGCAAAAGAAGTTCGTAAAGTGATAGACACGATAAGTAAAGACTTTGTTGAAGATGTGGACTACACTATTCCTTATGATATTACTGACTTTGTTGAAATTTCTATAAATGAGGTTATTAAAACTTTTATAGAAGCTATTATCTTGGTTGCTCTTATCATATTTTTGTTTCTGCAAAATGTTAGAGCTACGCTTATCCCGCTTTTAGCCGTTCCTGTATCTATTATCGGTGCTTTTGCAGGTATGTATGTGCTAGGCTTTAGTATCAACCTACTTACTCTTTTTGGGCTTGTTTTAGCCATCGGAATAGTTGTTGATGATGCGATTATTGTTATAGAAAATGTTGAGAGGCATATAAAAGAGGGACTAACACCAAAAGATGCTTCCATAAAAGCCATGCAAGAAGTCTCTGGTGCTTTAATCGCCATAGTTTTAGTGCTCTCAGCGGTTTTCCTTCCAGTTGCCTTTTTAGGAGGTCTTAGTGGGGAGATGTATAGACAGTTTGCTGTTACCATCGTTATATCTCTTGCTATTTCAGGGCTTGTTGCACTTACTCTAACACCTGCACTTTGTGCTTTAGTGCTAAAACCAACACATAAAGAGCCAAAATATTTCTTCAAATGGTTTAACAACTTTTTTGAAGCGGCTACAAGAGGTTATTCAAACGCCTTAAAACTCACTATACGCTACGCTTTTTTAAGCATGTTACTTTTTGGTGGGCTTATATATATAACTTTTGATATGTTTACAAGTCTAAAAACAGGACTTGTACCGATCGAAGATAAAGGGACTGTTTTTGTATTTAGTTACAACCCTCCAGCAGCATCACTTAGTAGAACAGAGGCACTAGCCGAGGAGATCTATAACATAGCTTCTAAAGATGAACAAAATATAAAAAATATCGTGCAGTTTATAGGAATCGATTTTTCAACATTTTCAAATAGAACAAATGCGGCAGCTACTATTTTAAAACTTCAAGATTGGGATCAAAGAGAAGGTCCAACTCAAAGTGCAGCATACATTGCATCAAACATAAGCAAAGAACTCTCACAAACAAGTGATGGTTTCTCTTTTGGGATAGTCCCTCCTCCAATCAGAGGGATGGGGATATCTGGTGGGTTTGAGATGTATGTTCAAAACAAAACTGGCGCAGATCTCCAAGAGTTGCAAATGTATGTTAATGAAATCATTCAAAAGGCAAATGAAAGACCTGAGCTTATGGGAGTTAGAACTACACTAAATACCTCTATCCCTAAGTATAAAATAGAAGTAGATACTGCAAAAGCAAAAGCAAAAGGTGTAAACATTGATGAGATCTACCAGACAATCAATGCAACTTTTGGAAGTTTCTATGTAAATGATTTTAATCTCTTAGGTAGAACTTATATGGTAAATATGCAAGCTAATGAATCCTTTAGAAAGAAGCCTCAAGATTTAGAGAAAATCTTTGTCAGAAGTGAAAAAGGAGAGATGATAGCTCTTAGCTCACTCGTCTCACTAGAACAGAGTTTTGGTGCAGATCTAGTAGAGAGATTTAACCTATTTACCGCTGCAAAAGTCTCAGGTCAGGCAACTCTAGGATATAGTTCAGGAGACGCTTTGAGAGTTATAGAAGAAGTCTCAAACGAAGTTCTACCAGAAGGCTATAGTATTAGTTGGATAGGAACTGCATATCAAGAGAAGCAGATCTCAAGTGCTGGAAATCTTGCATTTATCTTTGGTATCATCTTTTTATACCTAATACTTGCAGCTCAATATGAGAGATGGCTTATGCCAATAGCAGTTATCTTGTCTGTTCCATTTGCTATCTTTGGGGCTGTTGTTGCCAACCATTTAAGAGGACTTGAAAATGATATCTACTTCCAGATAGGGATACTTGTTCTTGCAGGACTTAGTGCTAAAAATGCTATCTTGATAGTTGAATTTGCGATGCAAAAAAGAAAGCAAGGGATGAAACTTGTTGATGCTGTGCTTGATGCTGCAAGAGTTCGTCTGCGTCCAATTATCATGACTTCTTTAGCTTTTACTATAGGGGTTATTCCTTTAGCTATTAGTAGTGGTGCAGGAGCGGCAAGTCGTCACTCTATAGGAACAGGCGTCATCGGTGGAATGTTAGCAGCAACATTTTTAGCGATACTCTTTATCCCTCTTTTTTATATCTTAGTCTCAAAGATAAGAAATAAAGATGAAGACAAAGAAAAAGATATAAAGAGTTAGATCTAGTGCCACACTCCCTCAAGGGAGTAGGCACAATATAGATACTTTAAAATGTAGCTTTAATCAGCAAATCAACCTGATCGCGCACACACATAAATACCATACATGGCATTTCGATGCCATAATCACTCATTAAGATCATTGAAGAAGCATCAATTACTAAGCTCCCTTCTAGAGTGGTTATTTTAGCATTTGCACTCAACTCTTTTTTTTCACCGTGAAAATCAAGTATGCCATTTATAGTATAACTATCTTCTTCATCGATTTTTACAACATCTGTTATAGTGTATGTAGCAATTTCAAATTTATCTGTTTGAAGCTCCTCATACATGCTCTTATCTCTATCGCTTTTATCACTAGTAAAGAGAGTCATCTCAACCCAGAATTTACCCCTTATAGTAGTAATATCATTATTCTCTATAGCTATACTAGCATTAAGATGATTATTTATCGGATCAATATTATTGTCCATAAGCATCTCTGTATGTGCAGCCACATAACCACTCTTTAGTTCCAGATCAAGTGCTAATAGCGGAAAAGCCAAAAGCAGTATCATTAATATCTTTTTCATCATAAATCCTCATTATATAAATTAACTCAATTCTAGCATATATCTTATTTTAATATATAACCTCTAAAAGTGCAACTGTCAAACCAAGACCAGATGCTATCCAGCCGACAAAAATCATCATAAAGGCAAGCTTATAGATGTTTGCTTCTTTGCTCAAAGTCGTAAAAACCACAACGTTATAGTACGAGATTGTAAAAGGATAAAGCATAGCTAGTGCAAGAGTCCACCCAGAGTATGAGAGCATATAGCTCCCAATAAAGATGACCGCTATAAAAATATGTTTCTTTATTTTTGAGATCTTAAGATAGTAAGCAGCCGCAAGACCCAAAAGATGAAATGCTATGATTGTATAAGTGTGTGTTGACCAGATTCCCAAATCTGCATGTCTTGATAGAGTTTCAAAAAGATTGGAGTCTAAAAATATCCATAACATCAAAGGCAGATACTGTAAATATGGATGTGAAACCTCTTTAGAATCTGCTTCAACCCTATAATCTCTAAGCATAAATGCACTAAAAAGCGCAATTAGGGTAAATAAAACAGCCATAAAAGTTCTGTGTTGGGCATCATACGTAAAAAAGTAAGTACCTATCGTATAAGCAATAGCAAGTGCAAAAAGGAGCTCTCTTTGTTGCTTTACTTTAAAGAGGTAAATTCCCAAAGGAGCCATAATACCTACTGAAATACCTAATAAAAAAAGAGTGAAGATATTGTATTGAGGATAGATAAAGGACAATATTAATTGCAGGCTTAAGGCAATTGTTATCTTATGTATAGGCTTACGAACTCTTCCCCAAGATACTCCGCCTGCGATAGTTCCAAAAATACCTCCCACAAACATAGGAAAAAGCGTTATTAAATCGGAGTTATAGTATTCAACTACTCCTGTTTGAACTATTAAAAGATAGTAACATAACTCAAATCCAAGAAGTAAAACAAGAGCTAAAGAGTGAATCATAAGCGGCTTCTAAAAACAAGGTATATAAGAGCATAAAAAATATCATAAAAACCTACAATAAGCCCCAAAGCATCTATTGTCCCTAAATAAAATAGAGAGAAAAAGATGGTGCCTGTAATCAGGCGGGCGATAGAGGTATAGTATGCCAAAAAATGTGCCTCTTTGGTTATCCCAGCCAGATGTAAAATACCGACAAAACCCATAAAACCAAAAACAAGGTAGTAGTATGGAGTGAAAGATAGCCCTAAAAACTCAAACAGCACAGGCGCAGAGATAAAGAGTAAAAGCGCACCCAAACCATCCGACATAAAGCCGTTTATATGATACAACTCAAGCAAAGACGGCTTTGCAATTTTTATCTTTTTTATAATGAAATAAATTAGTCCCCCAACTGCTACTACTCCGCCAAAGAGGCGAATCCACCACATAGAGATTACATCAACTGCGAAAACTCCAGCTTCTCCAAAGCCTGCAAGAGAGAGCGCTACAAAGATAACTCCTATAACAAAAAGCCAAAAGTGCATAAACTTATCCGGCAATTTGTAAAAATACTTCAAGATGCTAAGAGACATAAAAAATATACCTACCCCGATAGCAACATGAGCATGCGCAATAATCAAATCATTTCTGTGAAACGGCCAGCGTATCTCGGGAATAAACAGTATATTTCCCTGAATCATTACAAACAAAAACGCCCAAATGGAGATTATAAGATAAGGTGTCTGCTTAAAAGTTATCTCTGCATCTCTGCACCACTTAATCAAAAGCGGAGCATAAGCAAATGTCAACCATTGATAAACCCACTCCTCCCCGTACGAGAGTTCACCTCTAAATATTCGAGTACCCACAGAGAGCGCATATCCGGCAAGAGGAATTATCCAAAAAAGGTGCCATTTTGGGGTAAAACTCTCTTTTGCATGTAGCTTTATCATAAGATAAAAAAGTGGAATAAGCGTAAAACTCATCCCTAAGGTATTGTCTCCATGAGGTCCGATTAATGTTTTTTCAACCTGTCCGAAAGTGGGGTTCATTAAGACCAGAAGCGATATAGGAGCAACAAATAGAAGCGTTTTGGAGACTTTTACCCATAACGGCGTAATCGTATAATGCTTTATTGTTTTAAATATGGCAACTATATAAAAAATTCCAGAAGCTGCAAGTATAAAATTTAACTCATAAGCAAAATCATAAAAAGGCAAGCCCCTTTGAACCCCGAGTAAAATAGAGACAACAGCCATAAAAAGAAATAGATGCCACAATAAAAAGTAGTTTTTAAGTGGCTCTACTGCTTGGCTTAAATCAAGCTTGTCTTTTGCAAAAAGTGCAAAAGGAAGCAGCGACAATGCAAGCATTATAGGACCATAAAGCATTAGAGTAATATGCAGAGAACGGGTAGTTGAAGCATTTAAAAGTGTAGAGTCCAAAAGTGGAAAGCCCAACATCTGCGCCCCATAGATAGTCCCTGCTATAATAGAGAGTAAAAATATAAAAGCCCAAATAGGCATAACCGAATCTACTAATTTATAAAATTTGTCCATCTTTTAACCTGATTATTTGAGTTGCATAGTTCTCTATCCGCATATCATGAGATGCGACTACTACTGTAGTGCCATTTTTTAGAGCATCTGCTAAAAGTCCATAAACTATTGTTGAGTTTTTTGAATCCAAACTGCCTGTCGGCTCATCTGCAAATATAATCTTTGGCTCATTAACAAGCGCTCTTGCAAGAGCCACACGCTGTCTTTGTCCGCCAGAAATCTCATTTGGATAACGCGCTGAGAGTTCCAAAATACCGAGTTTCTTAAGCATTTTTTTTATATTGTGCTTTTTATCTTCTAGTGCGGCTAATGCTATGTTTTCATATACACTTAGATAATTTATAAGATAGTGAAACTGAAAAACAAACCCTACCTTACTTTGGCGAAAATAATCTATATTTTTAATTTTATCAACCGACTCATCATCTATCAAAAGCTCTCCGCTTGATGGCTTTAAAAGAGTTGAGAGAACAGAGAGAAGTGTTGATTTTCCACTTCCACTTTCTCCGCTTAAAAATAAAAACTCACCGCCCTTAATCTCAAACGAGAGATCAAAAAGAACCTGCTCCTCACCGTAAAAATGTGAAATATGTGATGCTTTTATCATGCACATCCTTGATTTATCAGAAGTATCGGGTCTGTTTTGGAAGCTATCCAAGCCGGTACAAGCGAGCCCAGAAGGGCCATAAAAAGTGTTGAAGCCAGAACATAGATGGCAGTAGAGAGCGAAAGAGTGCCATTTACATACCCCTGAAGTATCTCTATATGTGGTAGCATTGCCAAGATGCCAAGACTTAAAAGAAGTGCAAATAAATAAGCAGAAATACTCATTATAAACGTCTCAAAAAAGAGATTTTTAATAATAAAAAATCTACTTTTACCAAGTGCACGCATTATCCCAAACTCCTCTTTGCGTGAGTTAACAATCATGCTCATAACCGAAGCAATCCCCATTAGCCCCATAGCAAACGCGAGTGTCGAGATTACAAGGGATGAGTTCTCAATAATCTTGAACTGGTTATACTCTTTTACAAAGTTTTCTGTAGTCTTTACCTCTACCTCATCATCAAAAAGAGAAATTTGCTTAGCAATATTATCTGTATTGTTTGGTGAATCAGAGGTGACTAAAATAAAAGATGCTGAACGATTAAAAAGTCGACCAGCATCCTCTATATTCATAACAACCCCACCCTCTTCAAAGCCTATTTCGCTACTAAAGATACCTGAAATTTTAAAACGCTTGTTCCCTATGTTTACACTTCTAGTTGCAAACTGTTTAGCCAGATTTGCTCCCAAAATAACTTCACCATCCTTTGGATATTCTCCTTCTGATAGCTTATAGTGTGAAAAATGATTTGCGGTTGTGCCGTAAATTCCAGCTATTGGAATATGCCCTATTGGAGAAGCTCCGACTATCATGCCGTAGCTTGAATCCACACTCTTTAGTTTATCTATCTTTTTAATTAAACCAATATCAACATTTGAAAAAAAGGTATCTGAAATACCTTTTTGAGTAATGATAATATCTCCATCAGTTTTTATCATCTTCGAGTACATCCCAATTACACCCTGAGATACCGAACTAATAAGAAAAATAGCCATTACCGCGATGGTAATGGATGAAAATATTAAAAGGCTTTTAAAGGGGTTTTTTCTGAGTGCTTTTAGCGATATCATTTCTCAATCGCTGTTTTTAACTCTTGTTTTGAAGAGATAAAAGATATCTCTTTGATTTTTGAATCCTCTATATAAAGTAGTGTGATTTTTTCCTCTTTGTTTGGAACTACATTTTGAAACTTATCACCATAATGCAAGTAGATAAGATGTTTATATTTTTGAAGTTTTGGCAAAGCAAACATACTTGTAATAATAGAGGGCATTTTGTTTATGTCTGCAATAAATATAGAGTTATGTTTAAGAAGATAAAACTCGTTTTGAGTATCAAGATACTCATTGATTAAGGCTCCAGTATCTTTATCAAAAGCAACCATTACCAACTTTGTTTTTTGTGGTATCTTCATCTGACGACCTGTAGGCGTCTCATACTTAAAGTTGTCTAGCGTATTCAGAGGAGAATCTATTTTAAGAGAATCCGCACCTAACAAAGCAACACTCATAGTTAAAACTACTAAAAATTTATTCATTTTTATTCCTTAAGTTATAAAAATAAATTATACTACCATTATGTTAATTAATGGTAAAAATTGGAATTTCGGATGAAACTTTATATCTAATGTTAACACCCCAATATCCAATCCCCCTACAGACATAAAGAAGTGTGTCTTTATGTCTGTAGAGTCCAGATATATAAGGTTGGAAATACTTAACAACAATGCTAAAGGGGTATATCTGACCACCATGAGTATGCCCACTTAACTGAATATCTATACGAAAATTATCTATAAGTGAGATATCTTTTGGCTGATGAGTAAGCAGTATTGTTGATAAGGCAGGATTGAGTTTTGAAAAAAGTTCTTTTATGGGTCTCTTAATTCCACGTATAAAGCTATATCTATCACTAAGTCCAACTAGCTGCAAAAGAGAGCCCTTTATCTTCAACTCTACTATTTTATTATCAAGACAGATAATTCCACTCTCTTGCATTAGAGTTTTAAGATCTTTTAGACCATAAAAAACATCATGATTTCCACTCACATAGTATGATGGTACTTTAAGCTCTCTAAAGCATCTCAGTTGCTCTCTTACTTTCAAAGCAGAAGTTTGAAGTATATCTCCACTAAAAAGAATAAGATCAGGGTTTATCTTGTTTATTTTTTCTACAAGAGATCTAAGATAATCAACCTTTACACTTTTGCCAAGATGAAGATCAGATAGTTGAACTATGCGCAATCCATTTAACGCAGTGCAAAAAGTATCACTTTTTAATGCAATTTCGTCGAATGGAAAGTGCTTCCAACCGACCTGCAAAGACACTCTACTCCAACCTAGTCGGCAAAATAATTTTTAACATGTTCTATCCATGCATCAAGAGCAGGCTTTATAGCTTCTAGGTCCAAAACATCAGCACTTAACACAACTTTTTTATCTTTTATTATATTCATACTTTCAATCAATACTTTATCTGTTGCAGAATCAACAATGCGCTTTTCACCTAATATTCTTACATTTTCATCCATGTAGGAGTTGTAGGATGTTACGGTAATATCCATCGCTATTGGAGAAAATTGATTCCATTTTTTGTCATCAAAGTGAACCTCAACTGCCGATACTGCCGACTCAAATATTAGTGTATCTGTACCTTTTTTCTCTACTATCTTGTATTTAGTGCTTTTTTGAATCTCTCTTTTATATCCTTCGTCTAAGTAGTTTGAAATCTCTTTGTAGAATCTCTTTTGTGAAACTGTTTGCTGTTGAAGCGGAATCGCAGATACAACTAAAGCCGGAGCAATTAAAATAGTTTTATACTTTGAGAGGTCAACCTTCTCTACACTCTTTGAAGCACTATAGTCATTTTGACTTTTAAGTTGCGTATAGTCTTTAAAAAAACCGCTATTTTTGGCATCTGTTCTCTTACCTGCACAACCATTCATTAAAAACATTATTCCAAGAATAACCGTGCCCAATATTATTTGTAATCTCAATTTAATCCTTTGTCGGCAAATTGCCTATTATAATTTTCACAAGAAGTTCTTGTAAATTATCAAAACTACCTACAGCTTAAGCTAGGCTCAGCTTATGTCGAAAATTATACCACCACTTTCAAAAATATGGTTGAAGATTACAAGCCTAGTTCCACACACCCTCTAAAATATAAGCACAATATGGGCACTTACCATTTTCATCAAGCTCATTTGTGACAAATTGCCCAATATTTCCACTTCTATCAATAACTCTATTTTTACAACTTGGGCAATATGTAGACTCAAAATCCCCATTATCAACATTGCCGATATAGAGATACTTTAACCCCTCTTCTTGACCTATCTTGTAAGCACGAAGAAGAGTTGACTCTGGAGTGCGAGGGATATCTAGCATTTTATAAGTTGGATGAAATGCTGAGAGATGCCACGGGATGGTTCTATCAAGGCTTGCTATAAATTTTGCTATATCTCTTATCTCCTCATCAGAGTCATTTTTATCAGGAATGAGAAGCGTTGTTATCTCTATCCAGATACCTTTTTCATGAGCATACTTTACCGCTTCAAGCACAGGCTTTAGACTTGCCCCACAGATCTCTTTGTAAAACTTTTCTCTAAAAGATTTGATATCTATGTTCATCCCATCTATATAAGGCTCAAGCAGATCTATAGCTTTTTTTGTCTCATAACCACTTGTGACATAGATGTTTTTTATCCCCTTTGCGTGTGCTAGTTTTGCGGTGTCATAGGTATATTCAAAAAATACAATCGGCTCGTTATAGGTGTAAGCGATGGATTCACAACTATGTTCAAGTGCAGCTTCTACGATTTTTTGTGGAGGAAATTCACGACCTGCTATCTTGTGAGGTGGCTCTTTTGGATATTGAGAGATATCGAAGTTTTGACAAAATTGGCAGGAGAGATTGCATCCTACTGTTCCTACTGAGAAGACTCTAGTTTTTGGCAAAAAGTGAAACATCGGCTTTTTCTCTACTGGATCTACATTTACAGCAGCAGCTAACCCGTAAACCAGGAGTTTCAGCTCCCCACCTAGAACTTGTCTAACTCCACAAACACCATACTCACCCTCATCAAGCTTACAAACATGAGCACAAGCCTGACACAAGATCTTCCCACTTTCTAACTTCTTACTAAGCCATGCTGTTTGTGACATTTTTTGCTCCTTTATCTCAATAAATCAGCGGAACGAAGGTAAAGCCATAGTGCTCATTAGCATCAAAGCTCCCATCCTCTTTTTTAATGATCTCAAAAATCGAACTTCGTATCGGGATGATAAGTTTTCCACCAACCCTTAACTGCTCTATTAACTCATATGGAAGTTCAGCCGCAGCTGCAGAGACTAAGATGCGGTCAAATTCCTCATCTGGGATACCTAGTTCATCCCCAGCTTCTACTATCTTAGCATTTTTAAATTTGTACTTTTTTAGGTTTGTGTTTCCAAACTTCACAAGCTCACCAACTCTCTCAACTCCTACTACGGAGCCACTCTCTCCCACAATATAAGCCAAAAGTGCCGTTGTCCATCCAGAGCCACTTCCTATATCTAAAATCTTATCCGCCTCATTTGGCGAGAGCATCTCAAGCATCATAGCTACAGTTCTAGGTTGAGAGATTGTCTGTCCGTTGCCTATACTAAGAGGATAATCCTCATAAATATTTTTAGAATACCTATCAACTACAAAATCAGCTCTATTGATATTTCTAAAAGCTTCTATAACTCTGTTAGAGCGAAGTGTCCCGACATTTACAAGATAGTCAACCATTCTGTTATTTGCTGCTTTAAAATCTCTCTCAAGCATATTCTCTCCTTACAAATTATAAATATTTTATGAAATAATCCCCAAAACAATATATGGAACAAGATTAAATAAGAAAACCGATAGCTTCCAAAATGCCATCGCACTGTAGTGAATAGAGTCAAATTTTTCATATGATATTTTAAACCATCTGCTGTGTAGGTTGTAGATAAATTCATGAGCCACTACAAACATTGCAAACCATATCAAAAGTATAGAGATGTTGATAAGAGAGCACCAAAGTAAGAATGATTGTAAAAGTATTAAATCCATTTTTTATCCTTGCGTAACAACTTGATTAACATGGAACTATTGTATAGAGATATTTCTTAAGAGAGACTTGGGGATGTTTATAGACTAGTAGTATGATAGTGGTGGACAGTGAGGGATTCGAACCCTCGGTAAGTTACCCTACACTACCTTTCCAAGGTAGCGGATTCGGCCACTCTCCCAACTGTCCACATTTAAAAGAGTGTGATTTTACCTTTATGTTACTAAATCTACTCTAAAGACTTATATTTTAACAATTTTCTCACAACAAAACCAAAGTAAAAAATAAGCTAAAGCATAGTAACTGTGATGTAAAATGAGTAAAAGTATATTTTTGGAGTACAAATGATGGACAATTTCTCTATTCTTGCTGTGGATGATGAACCTTTCAATCTCGACTTAATAGAAGCCGCATTTTTGGAGTACACAAATGTCAAAATCACAAACGCTGTAAATGCACAAGAAGCCTTAGATCTATTGGAACAAAAGAAGTTTGATGTAGTTCTTCTAGATATAAGTATGCCTATGATGGATGGCATGGAAGCTCTAAAAATTATAAAACAAAATCCAAAATTAAAACTACTTCCTATACTTATGGTAACTGCAAACACAGAGAGAGAAAGCGAGGCACTAAAACTAGGTGCTAGCGACTTTATAAGCAAGCCTTACGATATAGAAGTCCTCTGTGCTAGAACTCTAAACTATGCAAAACTAAATCGCTATCATGAACAGATAATCAACCAAACCGAGATCTTGGAAAAACAGGTACAACTTAGAACCATTGAGCTTCAAGAAGCTCTAAAACTCTCCAAAGAGACTGAGTATGAGATCTCCATAAGACTTGGTCGTGCTAGTGAATTTAGAGACTTGGAAACTGGTGGACATATAAAGCGTATGAGCCTTTACTCTGAGCTTTTAGCTAGACTTTATGGCTTAGATAAAGAAGAGAGTGAGCTTGTGCTTTATGCTGCACCACTTCATGATATTGGCAAAGTTGGGATCCCTGACAAGATCTTACTAAAGCCTGGTAGATTTGAGCCTCATGAGTTTGAGATTATGAAGCAACACTCCGTTATTGGGGCTAAGATGCTTGAAGGGGCTGAGAGGTTTCCTGTTATAAATGCAGGTCGCATCATAGCCTTGCAACACCATGAAAAATGGGATGGGACAGGCTATCCAAATGGACTAAGCGGTAAAGATATTCACATCTACGCTAGGATAATTACGGTTGCTGATGTTTTTGACGCACTAAGTTCAAAGAGATGCTACAAAGAAGCTATGGAACTTGAGAAGGTTTTAAGCATAATGAAACAAGATTCAGGCACTCATTTTGATCCACTTCTTATAACACTTTTTTTAAATAATCTAGATGAGTTTTTAAAAATCAAAGAAAAATATAGAGATGAAGATTTTACTGACTGTGATATACGGACTCTTGAGGAAAGACAATGAAGATACTTTTTGTAGATGACAATGAGTTAAACAGAATAGTTTTAAATGACATGATTGAGATTCTCTTTGAAGATGTAAATGTAGAAACGTATGAGAGTGCAAATGATGTTTTAGGGCTTGAGATCTCAAGCTATGATTTGATTTTGAGTGATATTGATATGCCAGAGATAAATGGTTTTGAACTTCACGATATCTTAAGAAAAGAGCACAATTTTTTAAAGCCCATCATAGCTGTAACTGCACTTGCTGTCTCTGGAGATAAAGAGAAAATGCTGATGCATGGATTTAACGACTACATATCCAAGCCCATAGACATGAATGAACTTGAGAGCACTCTGCAAAAATACATCTAAAGGTATATGAAATGACACAAACGCAAATAGATGAGTTGTTGGCTAACTTCCTAATCTCTAAAGAAGACCTTGAATCAAGAGTCGTTTTTTGTGAATTTGCTCATTCTATCTCAAATATAGTTGTTGATGATTTTGTTAAGAACTATCTACTTAAAAATCCTAAACTCTCTATCTACTTAGCTCACACAGATGCAAATAGGCTTATAAAGAACATAAAAGAGTTTATTGCTTTTGTGCTGACTGCTCCCATTGACGAGTCTTATATAGACAGAATCCACTACATAGGCTCTATCCATTTTTCTATAAAACTTGAGCCTCCAAAAGTCGTTCATGGCTTTTTAGCCATAAATGAAGTTTTAAAAAAACTAGCCAAAGTAAATGAGTTTGTAAAGCAGCATATATGTCTCATCAAAAAAATACTTAGACTCGTAGAGTATGTGATGAATGATGGATACTATATACAAAAAAACAAGATCTACACCGACTCTATCCAAAACCTAAAAGGTTTTAATGCACAAAATGAGCTCTACATAGGTTTTGAGTATCACAAGCAAAATATGAAAAAGATAGATAGTATTAAAGACGCCAAAAGTACCATAAAAAATATAGATAACATTCAAGAAGATTCAAAAAAATGTGCTTTTGGAAAGATTTTAGATATTTTAAAAAATGATGAAAAATATGAGTATATCTTAAGCGATAAACTACAAAGTGTCACATCTTTGCATGATGAGTGGCATAAAGAGTTTGTAGCTTTTAAACAAGCTCTAAAAGAAGATGACAAAGAGTTAATGCAAGGCTCTAAAGACAATATCTCAAACATTACACAAGAGTTAAAAGAAGTACTAGACAAATCATTAAACAAGTCCATAGAAGATGGTCATGTAGCCTTAAATGCAGGTATAAAATCTATGAAAAACATTACCGAGCTTTTTCATAAAAAAGAGTATTTTGATGATTTTGATAAGATGTTTAGGAGTGTTTTACAAAAAACTTTTGATGAGTTTCAATGGGCTATTGATGATATTTACATAGATCACAACACGCTAGCAGATGATAGTTACAACATCAAAAAGATGTTAAGACACTCTGCTAAAAACATCTACTTAGGCATAAGACTAAAACAAGACTACGCAAACGATTATGTTTATGAAATGTTAAGTATACTCATAGAAGTTTTAGATCTACACTTTTCTGCAAAAGAGAGAGAAAGCTCACTTATATCTTTTGCTGATAAGGCTGAAAATGCTAACAAATCAAAAGATATCTTTTTAGCAAATATGTCACATGAACTTAGAACTCCACTAAATGCAATAACTGGTTTTTCTCAAATCATAATGATGAAAAAAGATACACCTGATACTATAAAAAACTATGTAGTCAAGATCCATATAGCTGGTAAAAACTTGTTGGATCTTGTAAACACTATCTTAGATTTTGCAAAACTAGAAGCTGGAAAGATGCAGTTTAGTCCTAAACTTAGCAATATTTCAAGTGTTATAAGCGAAGTCTCAACCCTAGTGCAACCTTTAGCACAAGAGAAAAACATTAAACTAAAGATGCCAAATATCGTCTCACTAAACTTATATATAGATGCAAAACTTTTTAAACAAGTTCTTATAAATCTACTAACAAACGCTATAAAGTTTACTAACAATAACGGGAATGTTAGTCTTAATGTTACTTACGATGCAAAAAAACAGATGTATGAATTTGAAGTAAAAGATAGCGGTATAGGTTTATCCACAGAGTCTATTTCAAAACTCTTTCAAGCCTTTTCTCAGATAGATAGTGACTACCAAAAGCTTCAACAAGGTACAGGACTTGGGCTTATGATAAGTAAAAAAATAATCGAAGAACTACATAAAGGCAATATATGGGTTCAGAGCAAACTAGGAGAAGGAAGTAGCTTTTTTGTTAATATGCCAACACCAATGATAGAATCACATACATACAGCATAAGTGAAGCTCCAAAAGATGCAAGAAATGCACTTATTGTAGAAGACTCAACAAGCTATCAAAAAATATTGGCCGAGCATCTTAGAAAAAGTGTAAACCTTACTTTTACAGATACCGTAAACAAAGCAAAAAGTCTACTTCTAAACAACAAGTATGACTTTGTAATTTTAGACTTTTTTCTAACAGATGGTATCAGTTCAGAAGTTTTAGAGTTTATGGAAAAAGAGGGCATTCTTGTATCAACTATAGTAATCTCTGCCGAAGATGAGATTACTATCTCATCATCTCTTTCAGGATCTACAAATCTAGAGGCCATCATAAACAAAAACAACATAGATCAAATCTGTGCATCCATAAAAGGCGAGAATTTTAGTGAGTAATTTTTTAAAGAAAATATTTAAAAACATTATGGTACTTCCAATAATTATCATAACTGTTGTCATATTTTTAGGACTTTTTTATCTAGTTCCACATCTATCAAAAGAACAAGATAAAGAAAATGCATTTTTTGAGGCTCAAAGATTTGCTCAGTATATACAAACCTTTAGAGCCTACTACACAAATGATATACTTACCAAAATAAAAGACCATAGTGACTTAAAAATAGACTTTGACCATAAAGAGCACAATAACACTATTCCTCTACCTGCAACAGTTGTGCATGACTTAGCTAGGCTTTTTACCTCAAAAGCAGATATGAGCGTAAATATGTATAGCGAGTATCCTTTTCCAAATAGAAAAACAAGAGTCTTAGATAAATTTCAAAAAGAATCTTTAAAATTTGTTTTGACATATCCATATAAGCCATATGCTAGAGAAGATTTTGTTGATGGTAGAGTTGTGTATAGAACTGCTTTTGCTGATATGATGTCTGAAAAAGCTTGTGTTGAGTGCCACAACACTCATCCAGATACTTTAAAAAATACATGGAAGCTTGGAGATGCTAGAGGTATTATAGAAGTCACTCTGCCACTCTCTAGTTCTAAAGAATCCGCACAAACACTAACTACAAACATTATCCTCTTTATCTTACTTAACTTTATAGTTTTGACTATCTATTACTTTTTAGTTAACTTCTTTAGAAACAAAAGACTTCAAAATACACATACAAACTTACAAGAGAAATACACTTATAACAACAAGATACTCTCTGAGTATAAAAGAGCTGTTGATATGGGAGCTATTGTAAGTAAAGCCAATAAAAAAGGTGTTATCACTTATATAAATGATGCTTTTATCAAGATCTCGGGCTACACTGAAGATGAACTTCTTGGAAGATCTCACTCTATTGTTAAGCATGAAGATACCCCAAAAGAGGTTTTTAAAGATCTATGGAAAACCATTCTTAGTAAAAAAGTTTGGCAAGGAGATATTAAAAATAGAGCAAAAGATGGAAGTATTTACTATGTTTTTGCAACTATTGTGCCTATACTAAATGACAAAGATGAGATAGAAGAGTTCCTATCTATTCGTTATGACACTACAAACCTCCACAAAGCACTAGATGAAGCAAACGAAGCCGAAAGGTCTAAGGGGCGTTTCTTAGCAAATATGTCGCATGAACTTAGAACTCCACTAAACGCTATTATAGGTTTTTCTCAGATTTTACTAAGACGCAATAACTTAGATGATAAAGACAAAGAGTATATAAAAAAGATAAGACTCTCAGGAGACAATCTTTTAACCCTCGTAAATTCCATACTTGACTTTTCTAAAATGGATGAAAATAAGATGTTAGCTCATCCAAGCGATATAAAGATAAAAGAAACATTCCTAGAAGCTATTGTAATGTGTGAAGCACAGATGATAGAGAAGTCTATAACTCTAAATATGTTTGAAATTGATGAGGATACAACTATCTATGCTGATAAACAACTGCTAAAGCAAGCACTTATAAACATCCTCTCTAACGCTGTAAAATTTTCTAAAGAGAATGGAACCATAGAGATAACCCACAAGGTGAAAGAGTCTAAACATATCTTTGGTATTTGTGATAATGGTGAAGGTATGGATAAAGAAGATGTAGATGCACTCTTTACACCTTTTAAACAGGGTAAAAATGCACGCACTAATGTTATACAAGGCACAGGGCTGGGACTAGCCATAACACACAAGATCATAACAGAGTTACACAGAGGAGAGATCTGGGTTGAGAGCGAGCTAGGTGTAGGAACTTGTTTTTATATTTTGATTTAGTTTCAATACGCTTTAGGTCTAAAATAGTAAGCCCTCAAAGCGAAGGCTAAGAGAGAATTAAAAAAGCTACTAAGCCAGCAAATCACTATAGTCATATTTAGAAGTGTCTAAATAGTGCTTTTTGCCCATACTAATAAATCTACTGTCATCTTCTTTGATCGCTTTTTTAAATTTTTGTTTTAGTTTTTTAAGTTTTTTCTCACTCAAAGAACTCTCTTTAAAGTACTTTTTTAAAGAGATAAGAGTTGGTTTTTCTTCATCAACTTCTATCTCTGCTTCTACAAGTTCTTCACTCTCTATAACTAACTCTTGCTTTGGAATATGCTGTAAAAACTTAGATGATATTGCATTTAACATATTTTTTAACTGTTCATCTTTATCTTTGTAGATCTTCTCTATTCTAATTCTCTCTTGGATTAACATCTGCTCTTTTTGCTCTCTAAGAGATTTTGTTTCCCATTCAAGTTTATCTACTTTTTGTCTGAGTCTCTCATTTT
>NZ_JALOAN010000055.1 GCF_023228785.1 Sulfurimonas sp. | reverse complement strand
AAGCCTTCTTTATAATTACTACTCATCAAAGCCCTATATTACGAAGTTTTATGACGGTATTGTACCATTTTAGGGATTAAAAGAACCCTTATTTAAGAGTTCTTTTAGAAAGTTCTTTCACAGTCTCGGAGCGATGGGAACGAGAGAAAATCTTTACATACCTGCATTAGATGAAGATTAAACTAGATATTTGCATCTTTATTGTAAGATCCCAGCAATTTAAATAAAATAATTGCACCATTAAGGAGAATTTTGATGGCAACTATAGGTATGAGTGATATTAAAAAGGGCGTTCGTATGATTGTGGGCGAAGTTCCTTGTAGAGTAGTAGAGTTTCAACATGTAAAACCAGGTAAAGGTGCTGCTTTTGTTCGTATGAAAGCTAAGAGTTTTTTAAATGGCAAAGTGGTCGAGAAGACTGTTCACGCTGGAGATAAGTTTGAAGTTCCAGTAATTGACTATAAAACTATGCAGTATCTTTACGATGATGGCGAAATGTACCAGTTTATGGATAACGACACTTATGATCAACTAGGTCTTTCATATGAGCAGTGCGATGATGCTTCAAAGTGGTTCAAAGATGGCGTAAATGTAGACATAATCTTTTATAAAGGCGATGCAATTTCAGTTGCTGCTCCTGAGACTATGGAGCTTATAATTACAGAGACTCCTCCAAACTTTAAAGGCGATACTTCAAGTGGAAGTAAAAAGCCTGCAACTCTTGAGACTGGTGCAGTTGTACAAGTTCCTTACCATGTACTAGAGGGCGATTTGATCAAAGTAAATACAGTAGATGGCGAGTATCTAGAAAAAGTAAAATAAACTTCAATATAACTCTTACTTTACTAAGAGTTGTATTACTTCATATTAAGATAAATCAACTATAATCACTCACTAATTTATACTTTATTAAAGGCAAATATCTTGAGTGCAAAACCCTTCACACACCTACATCTTCACACCGAATACTCACTACTTGATGGTGCAAACAAACTAACAAACTTAGTAAAAAGAGTTAAAGAACTTGGCATGACTTCTGTCGCAATGACGGATCATGGAAATATGTTTGGTGCGATCGACTTTTACCATCAGATGAGAGGAGCTGGGATCAAGCCTATTATTGGAATGGAGGGATATATTCATAATGGTGCTACTCTTGATGACAAGAGTACGAAACAGAGATTTCACATCTGTCTTTTTGCTAAAAATAAAAAGGGTTATGAGAACTTAATGTACTTATCTTCAAAAGCTTTTATAGATGGCTTTTACTACTTTCCACGCATAAACAAAAATGAGTTAAGAGAGCATAGTGAGGGCATCATCTGTACTTCTGCTTGTCTTCAAGGGGAAGTTAACTGGCATTTAAACCTAGCAAATGAGAGAAATGTAAAAAATGGAGCTTTGGGTTATGAGGGTGCTAAGGCTGTAGCATTAGAGTACCAAGATATTTTTGGAGATGACTTTTACTTAGAACTTATGCGTCATGGTATAGGTGACCAACTCTACATTGACAACAACATTTTAAAGATCTCTCAAGAGACAGGTATAAAAATAGTAGCTACAAATGACACTCACTACACATACCCAGGCGATGCTCAGTACCATGAGGCTTTTATGTGTATAGGGATGAATAAACTCTACGATGATCCAAACCGTATGCGTCACTCGGTGCATGAGTTTTACTTAAAATCGCCACAACAAATGGCAAGGCTTTTTGCGGACATACCAGAGGCTATAACGCATACTCAAGAGATCGTAGATAAGTGTGAAGAGTTTGTGCCAATAGTAAAGACTCCAACTCCGCCAAACTTTAAGTTTACTCCAGAGTATGCAAAAGATGATGGGCTAGAACTAAGCTCTGATGACAAAGACATAATGGATGCTGAATATTTTATATATCGTTGTGAATTAGGACTAAAAGAGAGACTAAAAATTGTCCCACAAGAAAAACATGAAGAGTACAAAAAGAGACTAGAATTTGAGATGGACATTATAAACTCAATGAAGTTTCCTGGTTATATGCTTATAGTTTGGGACTTTGTGAAGTTTGCAAAAGAGCAGGGCATTGCAGTAGGCCCTGGGCGTGGATCAGCAGCTGGAAGTCTTGTGGCATATTCACTAGATATTACAGATATAGATCCAATGAAGTATGACTTACTTTTTGAGAGATTTTTAAATCCTGAACGTGTAAGTATGCCCGATATAGATATGGACTTTATGCAGGCTCGCCGTGGGGAAGTTATAGACTATGTTGTACAGAAGTATGGAAGAAACCAAGTAGCTCAGATCATAACCTTTGGATCTCTTCTTGCAAAAGGAGTCATTCGTGATGTGGCAAGAGTTTTAGATATGCCACTCTCTCAAGCTGACAATATGGCAAAGCTTGTTCCTGATGAGCTTGGAATTACACTAAATGGTAGAGAGAAAAATGGGGAGTTTATAAAAGGTGCTTTTCAAAAAGAGCCTAAACTTCAAGAGCTCATTGGATCTGATGCAAATGCGGCTCGTGTTTGGGAGTTTGCAAAAAAACTAGAAGGGTTGAAGCGTAACTCTGGTATTCACGCAGCTGGTGTTGTGATCTCAAACGAAGAACTTTGGTTTAAAACACCCATATATAAACCATCTGGTGAAGATACTTTTGTAACTCAGTACTCACTAAACTACCTTGAAGATGTAGATCTCATAAAGTTTGACTTCCTTGGACTTAAGACTTTAGATGTGATCGACAATGCTATTAAACTTGTAAAGTACAGATATGACAAAGAGATAGACTGGCATAAAATAGATGAGAATGATCCTAAGGTTTATGATGTGATCCGTGGTGGCGATACTGTTGGAATGTTTCAAATAGAATCAAGCGGTATGCAAGATCTAAACAGAAGACTAAAGCCAGATAGTTTTGAAGATCTCATTGCGGTTTTAGCACTTTATAGACCAGGACCTATGGAGTCTGGGATGCTTGATAGCTTTATAGAGAGAAAGCATGGGCGAGAAGAGATTGAGTACACATTTGAGCCGATGGAGGCCATACTTGGAAACACTTATGGAGTCATCGTATACCAAGAACAGGTTATGCAGATAGTTCAAACTATTGGTGGATTTAGCCTTGGTTACTCTGACATTATTCGTCGTGCTATGGGTAAAAAGTCAGATATGTCAAAGTATAACGATGAGTTTGCATCTGGTGCACAAAAACAGGGTTATGACTACACACAAGCCTCAAAACTCTTTGATCTCATTGAGAAGTTTGCTGGCTATGGTTTTAACAAGTCTCACTCAGCAGCTTACGCAATGGTTACCTTTCAAACTGCATGGTTAAAGACTTACTATCCAAATGAGTTTATGGCTGCACTTTTAACATCTGACAAAGACAATATGGACAAAGTTGTTCGCTATATCGATGAGGTAAAGAGAATGGGCATTGAGCTCTCTCCTCCAGATATTTGTGACTCTCTTTTAGAGTTTTCTGCCATTAGTAAAGATGACAGAGAAGTTATTTTATTTGGTCTGGGTGCAATAAAAGGTGTTGGTAATGCTGCCATTGAGGCGATGCTAGAAGAGAGAGTGCAAAATGGAGACTACACAAGCCTAGAAGATTTTGTAAATAGAATTGAGCCTAGTAAGGTAAATAAAAGAGTTATAGAATCCATCATAAAAGCTGGTGGTTTTGATAGATATGGCTACTCAAGAAAAGCACTCCTAGATCAGATAGAGCTTATAATTGATACTGCAAAAGATGCCTCAATGGCAAGAAAAAACGCACATGGAAGTCTCTTTGGAGATGATGCAGAGATAACAAGCGTAAAACTAGAGCTAAGAAACTCTGATGAGTATAGTTTAAAAGAGATCTTGGAGTTTGAAAAAGAGATTTTAGGATTTTATGTCTCTGGGCATCCACTTGATGAGTTTAGAGAAAAACTTGAAGAGCTAGACTACACTCTATCTTCTGAAATCAGCGGCATCAAAGATGGCTCTTACGCTATTTTCATAGGTAAAGTAGAGGATATTATTAAAAAAACATCTAAAAAAGGAAATCAGTTTGCCATAGTCTCTTTGATGGATTTTCATGGAAACATAGAGATCATGCTCTTTAGTGACAAGCTAGATCAACTCCAAGCCATGGATCTAAGTGAACCAATTGCTTTTAAAGCAAAAATTACTCATACAGATATGTTTACAAGAATGGGTGTAACTAAAATTATGACTCTAAGGGATGCAAAAAAAGAGACTAAAAAGGTAAAAAAAGAAGTTCGCGAAGTTGTACTCGAACCTATAAACTTATCTATAAAACTAGATGAGAGTACAACTATCTTAGAAGAGCTATACACACTAATCAGACAAAACCCTGGAAACCGTGAGCTTAAGATCACTATAATCTCAAAGCTTCAAAATGTAGTAATCGACTCAGCCATAAGAGTAGATAGCAAAATCATAACAGCACTTGATGGTAACGAGGCTGTGGATATTATAGTTTAGGAAAATTTTATGTCAAATGGAGAAATTATGGATAAAAAAGATTTCAACGAAGGATTGTTAGGGTTTTTAGATGCATCGCCTACGCCTTTTCATGCTACAGAGAATATGTCTGGAATGTTTTTAAATGCTGGGTTTGAAGAACTAGATGAGAACACAAAATGGAGCTTAGTGGAGGGTGAGAAGTATTTTGTTAGAAGAAATGACTCATCTGTGATCGCTTTTACTTACCCAAAGGGTGCAAAAAACTACACCATGGTTGGAACTCATACTGATTCTCCAAACTTTAGACTAAAGCCAAACCCTGTTGTTAAGGCTCATGGAGCTGTTAAGCTTATGGTTGAGCCTTATGGTGGCATACTTTTAAACCCTTGGTTTGACAGAGATCTCTCTATTGCAGGTCGCATCTCTTACCTTGACTCAAATGGCGAGATCCAAGAGGCACTTATAGATGCTAAAAAAGCTCTAGCTGTTATTCCATCTCTTGCTATTCATCTTGATGAGTTTGCAAATAAAGAGAGAACAATTAATAAACAGACTCATACTTCCCCAATTCTTAGTACTTCAGATGACTTTGAATATGATGAATTTTTAAAGTGGCAACTCTCACAAGTTGGCATTGCAGACGCAAGAGAGATCTTAGCTACTGAACTTAGTCTTTATGATGTTCAAAAAGCCTCATTTGTTGGTTTAAAAGATGACTTTATATCTAGTGCGAGACTTGATAATTTGCTTAGTTGTTATGTTGGAATGCTGAGTATTTGTAGTGTTGAAGAAGATCGAGCTATGCTTTTTATTGCAAGTGATCATGAAGAGGTTGGAAGTGCTTCGACTTCTGGTGCGGCTGGATCTTTTTTAGAAGACACGCTAAGAAGAGTCTTTAGTGACTATGAAGAGTTTTTGCAGATGATAAGAGATTCCATAATGATCTCTTGCGATAATGCACACGCTATTCATCCAAACTACCCAGAAAAGCATGATCAAAACCATGCTCCGATGATAAACAAAGGTGTAGTTATAAAAGTAAATACTAACCAAAGGTATGCATCTAGTACGCAAAGTATTTCTAAGTTTAAAAGTGTTGCTTCAAGTCTTGGAGAACCTACTCAATACTTTGTTGCAAGAAGCGATATGGGTTGTGGCTCTACAATTGGACCAATTACAGCTACAAGATTAGGGTTAAAAACACTTGATGTTGGACTTCCTACTTATGCAATGCACTCCATAAGAGAGTTAGCTGGAAGAGATGATGCACACTCGCTTTATAAGATACTTTTGGAACATAAATAGTGTCTTCACAAGATATGATAACTCCTGAAGAGTTAAACCTTTTAATAGAGCAGACTTATAAGGTTGAGGGCGAATTTAATGAGTTAAAAGCGTCTTATACGCATTTGCAAAATACCATTGAAAGAGTCGTTGAATTCTTGCCAAATGCTATATGGATCATAGATGAAGATAGTAGCGTTTTTCTGCAAAACTCAAAGGCTAGAGAACTTCTTGAGCTTTTAAGACTCATAAAACTTAAAAGTGATGACTATGAAGTGCCGTTTAACTCAAGGTTTTATCTTATAAAGAGTTCAAGTTATAAAGACAAAACTATGATAAGTGCAACTGATATCACAGAGCAAAAAAGAAAAGAAAATCTAGCTACTATGGGACAAATGGCTGCACACTTATCTCATGAGATCCGAAACCCAATTGGATCTATTTCACTTTTAAGCTCAACTCTAAAAAAGCGAGTTATGCCTGAAAATATCCCAATAGTAGAAGAGATTCAAAAATCAGTTTACCGCATAGATAGGATTATAAAAGCTACTTTGATGTTCTCAAAAGGCATAGAGATAAACAGAACAAAGTTTTTGTGGAGCACTTTAAAAGATTCTATAGATATGTCTATAGGATATTATGGATATTCAAAAGAGATTAGTTTTGTTTTTCCTCAAATAGATTTTGAATTAAATGCAGATAAAGATCTCCTAGAGATGCTCTTTAGTAACTTTATGGCTAATGCTATTGACGCTATAGAAGCTGATGATAATGATAACGGAGTTGTAGAACTCTCTTATGAGAGAGATGAGAAATACCATAAGTTTTATATTTACGACAGTGGTGTTGAAGTAGAAAATAGAGCTGAACTTTTTGAAGCTTTTAAAAGTACAAAGTTAAAAGGAAATGGTTTAGGTTTAGTGTTAAGTAGAGAAATTGCTGAAGCTCATGGCGGAAATGTCAAGCTATTAGATAGAGATAAGAAATCATTTGAGGTAAGGCTAGCTCGGTAGTAGTGGAATAATTATTGCTTTGGTCGATATATAATCAGTATATTTGAATCGAAGGCATAAAATTATGGAAATACGACATAAAAACATAACTCCACTTTTGGAGTTTGTTAAAATTGATAGATTTTATGTTGTGTGTCATTTTAAATGCAAAGTGACTAACAAAACAGTAATTTCTACAGTTCCGTTTGAGCCTTATGATGGGAAGATTGAAATATCGTGGCAAGATATGTTACTTCGTCCTATAGAATCATATAACAGATATTATCACACCTCTATTACGATTTATAATCACGATTGCCAAGATACAGTCGTACTAAAAGCTTTTGAAAAAGTTTCAAAATACTTTGAGTGGGATGAATATTATGGCGCTTATGTATACATAGAAAAAAGAGGTTTTCATTTTGAACAAAAAGCCAGTTGAAGTAGAAGGAACAACACTTCCTTTTTACACTTATGAAAAAGATGATTTAATATTTTATGAGTTTGATGCATCAGCTTGTACTCCACCTGAACCAATGGTAAACACGATCAGAGGGCTTAGTCTTTTAAAGACAACTTCTCATAGACTTGTTGGCATCTATTTTCATGAACCATTTCCTCTTTATGAGAGGATCCCAATAACAATACTTCACGATGTTAAAGAACGTGAAGATGGGAACTTTGAGATAACTTTTTATAAAGAAAACTAATAATAATTTTTTAAGTGGAGCTATGAGATAATAATATTATGTAACACTTAAAAAGGACTTCAATGCTTAATGACCTCTCCATTAGTAAAAAAATTCACATTCCTCTTATAGCATCTATTATTTTTGGTTTTGCTGTGATACTTGTGAATTACTACTACTCCATGCAAGACATGAAAGAAAATGTCTATAAAAATCAAGAAAAAACACTCCGTTCTTCATATAAAGAGGCTATGCACTCAAAAGAAAACATAGGACTAACAAATGCTATAAATATAGCAAAAAACTACGATGTCGTTCGCGCCTTAAAATATAATGATAGAGAGATAGCGATAAATGGGCTTAACCTAGTATCAAAAGAGTTTAAGGAATTTACTGAATATAACAATATAAAGATTCATATCCATGATGCAAACGTTCATAGTTTTTTAAGAGCTTGGAGTCCAAAAAAGTTTGGAGATGACTTACGCTCATTTAGAAAAACTATAGTAGATATTAAAAATAACAAAAAACCAATAGTAGCTATAGAACTCGGTAGAGCAGGCTTAGTTCTTAGAGGACTTGCTCCTATAGTTGAAGGCAACTCTTATTTGGGTTCTGTTGAGTTTATGCAAGGATTAAACTCCATAGTTAAACAAGCTAGAAAAAATGAAGGCTTTGAGATGGTGATAGTTATGAAAAATGATTTTCTCTCTACTGCTACTGCACTCAAAGATGCTCCAAAACTCTCAAACTATACTTTAGCTGTAAATGAAAGTGCCATAGATAAAAACTTTTTTAATAGTCTGAAAAATACAGACATATCAAAAACATCTACATTTGAAATAGCAGATGAATACTTTGTTATTAGCGAACCTATCAAAGATTTTTCAGGTGATATAGTTGGATATGCAGTAGTTGGAAACAAACTCTCAAATGTCAATAGTGTCATAGATAAATCTGCTAGTTCATTGCTAAGACAAGTTTATATTATGGCCTTTGTATTTTTACTTATCTTAATCTTTTTGATGATGATTATAAAAGTAGCAATAGTAAATCCAATAATAAATCTTGATAAAGTTGCTCAAGAGTTAGCACAAGGTGATGCTGACTTATCTAAAAGACTTCCTGTAAAATCTAAAGATGAGCTTGGAGATGCAAGTGAGAGTTTCAATGAGTTTTTGAACAAGGTTGAAAAATTATCAATAGATGCCAAAGATGAAGCTCTTAGAGCAATTGAGTCTGAAAAAGCTGTTAAAGAAAGCATGGATAAAAATAGAGTGAATTTAGCACTCTCAGATGAGATGATAAAAGGGGCGATAAATAACGCTCAAAACTTAAGTCACACTATGCAAGAGAATGTGCAAAATGTAGAAAATGTAAACAAACTAAACAAAGATACAGAAGATGTAATATCTAAGGTTACACTCTCTACAGATGAAGTTATTAGCACTATCTCAAACATTACTCAGATGATAAGCGAGTCAAGACTCTCATCTGAGCAGTTAAACTCAAATGTTGAAGAGATCTATAATGTTATATCACTTATAAAAGATATCTCAGATCAGACAAACCTTTTAGCACTAAATGCTGCTATTGAAGCTGCTCGTGCAGGAGAACACGGACGTGGTTTTGCAGTTGTGGCGGATGAAGTGCGTAAACTTGCTGAGAGAACACAAAAAGCTACAAGTGAAGTTGAGGCAAATATTAGTGTGCTTAAACAAAATTCTACAAGTATGGCTGAAAATAGCGAGCTTATAGAAGGACATGCTCAGTCGTCGCAAGAGAAGCTTGATCTGTTTAAAGAGACTTTGAATGAACTCATAAAAAATTCTGAACAGATTACAAAAGATAACACAAGTATAGGACATGAGCTCTTTGTCAATATGGCAAAACTAGATCATATGGTCTTAAAAAACAACACTTATTCAGCTGCCTTTGAAGGCAAAGCAGACTCTTATGAAGGTGACCACACTATGTGTAGACTTGG
>NZ_JALOAN010000060.1 GCF_023228785.1 Sulfurimonas sp. | reverse complement strand
ATAACGGTTCGTCAGGTTCGTATAAGCACGGCAGCGAATTCGTGACATTTTCGTCCATGTCCATGACGATAAATTTAATCTCAAGCGGTCGATTTCCAAAATTTGTCAGATCACAATACTTTTCTATGTTACTGCCTGCCGAATAGACTTGTCCGATATATTGGCCATTGATATAGGCATACACAAATGCCGTATCGGTACTTGGTTGACTGGCGGTAAGGGCAATCCATCCTTCATCGGGATTACCGCCAATTACCGGAACAAGATCGGGGGCGTCTGGAGCGGCACGCCATGACCGGGATAGAACGGCGAAATCTTCCAAATCCACAAATCCGCTATGGTCCAGATCACCGCCAAATTGCAGCAGATCGGCAAGATCGTTAGGGTCAGTGACAAAATTGGGGTCAACGTAGTTAGGGCTATTGGGGTCCGCCGGGTCGTAACAAAGCCAGTAATCCGCAATGGCCAGTATGTCATCAACCCCGGAGGTGCGAATAAAATTCCAATCCATATAGTGATAGCCTAAATCCAACATTCCTGAATCTGGTCTACCCTCTAAGTCCGTAGACATACCGACAAGGGACGTTTGTGCGATAGAGACCAGTCCGGCATCAATAAAATTACAGTCCGGGACAAACCGGTGCCAAAGCCGAGGGTCGTCGCCAAATTCGGGTTGATAAGGATAAATAGCAGAGTGGACAGGATTAAACTCCATGAAATCATAATTTTTGTCATATTCGTTCATGTGATAGCCGTTACTAAGTGACATGTAATGAAAGCAACCATTCAGGTATAATCCGCAACCATAATTTTCGGTCATTACATTGTTGGCCAGTACTACATACGGCATAGGACCGTTGGGGTCGTCCATGCCGTGAAATATAATACCGTAAGTCCACCCATAATCGCAGGTATTATGTTCAATATTGAGAATCCGTTCCGGAACATCATTCGGGTCCAGTGTTGCTACAATTTCGATTGCCGATTTTTCATGGACGTAAAACAGGTTATTGCGTACATCGGTCAAGGCGGGTCCAACTTCGTAAACGCCGTACATATTCCCAAAGAACGTATTGTTTTCGATGGGTTTGTCCAGTGTAATGCCGTCGAGAATGACCCCGGCTTGTGCCCCTTCGACAAACGAATATGAAACACTGGTTGCGGGGGAGGCGGTGCTTTCGATAATCATCGGGCTAATATATTGGTACCGGAATATGCGGTACCATTCCCACCAGTTGCCGATACCGATATAGGTATCTTCTTCGACTTCATAATCAACAGCTAACAGCGGCGAATAAATGATTGGCTTGTCAGGGGTTCCTTCTGAAATCAACGTGCCGCCATTGTTAACCAACATCCCGCAATTAAAATCAAACAAGACGGTGGTGCCGGGTTCTATAACCAATAGGGCTTGAACATAGATTTGAGCGGCGACGATATAAACACAGTTCGGTTCCCAAACCTGATTGGTGGTAATGTCTGAATAAATGACAACTGCTGGAAACGGTTCGCCGTATTCCAAATATTCCGGGCCAGTAGACATCTCGGCAAATCGCGTCATCGTAAACAAGGATTGCAAGTCGAGCCAGCATGGGTCCGTGGGCGTTAGAGGATTCCGGCTAATCGAAAACTCCGGCTCGTCGCGTTCGATCAAGGGCGGTAATGTTAGTGTGCCAACACGGATTGATTCGGTTGAGACAGTATGGGCTTCGGTCCAACTGACGGCCATTGATTCTTCGTTATCCAGATAAATGTACACCTTGCCGCTGTTGCAGGTAAATTGCAGATACCCGACCGTCGAGGCTGTGTTTTCATTCCAGTTCAAGCCGAACAATTCAATTGAATTATCCGGGTTGACAGTACAGGTAAACGCGGATTCATCCCACCCGTATTGACCACAGTTGGTTTGGTCCATCATCCCGACAAGCGTTGCATCGCCATTGACACGAATCAGCAGATTCATAAACAGCAGCGGGGCATCACTGTGAAAGTAGACTGTTATCACTTGATTAGGGTCCGGGTCCGGGGCAGGCAGTTCAATATCGGTGGACAGGATGATGGTCCCCGCCAGTGTGACGCAGGACAACAATAGATACGCTACAATAGTTAAAACAAGTTTTTCATTTTTCATATTCATTAGAGTTTCCCTCCAAATCATATCGTCAATAACAATTCATTTCAAACACAAATAATCACAGGATTTCACTTATTTTAGCATAGGCACATTCCTTTCAGTTTTCAGACGGTTTGTAATGATTTATAGACGGGTACGAAATATGTTCAATGCGAGCGTCAACAATCCAAGGTTCT
Source organism: Sulfurimonas sp. (assembly GCF_023228785.1). Taxonomy (GTDB): domain Bacteria; phylum Campylobacterota; class Campylobacteria; order Campylobacterales; family Sulfurimonadaceae; genus Sulfurimonas. The sequence continues at coordinate 5,209 of NZ_JALOAN010000060.1, read as the reverse complement.
TTAGAACGGGGAATTGTGTCGCCGGGGCGGGGATATTTTAGATTCCGCCCTTGTTCGACAACGCAGACAGACAGGGCAGACAGAACCGCTTTAATCCAAATCAGGTTCGGAATATCCGTTCTGACAATAGACCGACTTGTGCTAAGAACCAGTCCAAGGGCAACCCGGAAAGGATGATGTAACTGATCGAATATCGCACGGGTGTAATAGGTTCCCTCTTTGGCCGCTTCATCCGATACGGTCGTGGGGTCAATAAATTGTAAAACAAATTCAGAGTACGTCATTTTTTCAAACTCCACGTCCATTGTAAATAAGCAAATGTGATGTTCGCACAAGCGTTGAGTAAGTCGATAATCAGAAGTTTCCACCAGTGATATAATACAATACGACGGCGTTTTAGATAACCTTTATGGCGGCGTTGAATATGATCGGGTGCCGAGGGTTTTAGTGAGGGAATTGACGGCAACAGGGTCACTCTATCGTACAGCAGCTTTATCATGGCTGTTACAAAAAACAGCCCCAACGTAATATGTATTCCACAAACAATGATATGCAAATCTTTCACGGGTTCAGCCTCCCGCCGATCACTTTCATATATTGCTCAAATCCATAGGGGGTCAGGATTTCTTTGAATCCACAATTGGTGCAGGCAAATTCCATAATCCCGGATAGAGTAATCCGTCCTTTGGCCGGGGCCTGAATCCCGCAGTTAGGGCAGGCATGTTTACCAATCTGCTGCTGTAATAAAATTTGGTCCTTAACGACGGCCTCGGTTGTTTCCATAATCTCACCACACCATAAGCAGGATAAAAACCATGTTTGGTTTTCGTGGTTATACCCACCCATGAACGGGCCTCGTTTATGACAGGACGAACAAGTATTACTTTTGAACTGAATCATATTGTTTGACCTCTAAAACCCAAAGGTCCGCCCTGCACTCTGCTGAAGGAGGAGGATGGGTCAGGTTATGGGCATAACTGACCAGAGAGGGGCAGAGATACAGGGCGGTCAAACCGGGTTTTCTTTACTTGTCAAAAGACCCTTGCGGGGGTGAAAGGCACTTTAGTAGGGACTAAAGAAAGGTTGCCCCGCAAGGGCAGAAGGAGCAGCGGGAAAAATCCTCCAATATTTCACCTTTTTATATTGTAACCCCTGATATAACAACCATCCGCTACGGTTATCAATAATAAACCGGCTCTCATTTTAAGTAAACAAAAAAGTCTCATAAAAGAAGAAAATTTTTTAGGGGTATGGTGCAATACTGGCGTTTTAGCGTGATTTCGGGGGTTTCAATACCTCATTTATTTGGTTTTTTGAGAGAAAAAACAGTTGTTTTATGGTGTCCTCAAAGGTGCCGGGCCTTACTATTAGGGATAGACCTGCATTCCATTTTCGCCGCATCTGCCATGCTGTTCGGACAGTGACACCCACCAAATCACTCAGTCGTTGACAGGTGGTTTTAGGGTAATTGTATAGAATCCAACAGGCGAAAAACCACTGGCCCAATTGCAGCGGGGATTCAAACAGTGTGCCTTGCTTATCGCTGAATTGTTTGCGGCAGTCCAAACATCGCCGCAAATGTCGCGTGACGATCTGCCCGGTTCGTGTGCTGCTGCAAACAGGACAGACAGGCTTTCCCCCCGGCCAACGCAATTTGCGACACATTGCCGGGCTTGCAAAATACAATGCTGCTTCTGATATGGTTCGTGGTTTTTTAGTCATTGTTAATCACCGATTGAATATTATCTAATACATCTGCTAATACGTCCAAATTATCTTCCATTTTTTCAACGCGGTCAGAGTTGGCAAAACTTTCCGGGATACGGGCAATTGCATCTTGTTCTTCTGTGATAATTTCCGTCAGTTCGTCAAACACTTTTTCCAGTCGGTTACGTCTTTTTTTGTTCATCGGTTTTCCCCCTAATCTTTTTAATTGTCTCTTCTCTTATGGTATTAAATAACGGGGCTTCACAGCCGCCCCAAAACATCGGATAAATCGCGTCTTGCTGATCTTTACGAATCGCGTCAAACAGTCGGCACACCCGGCGTATGCCGTCCGGGTGATCGGCCAAGAAATTACAGGCTTTTTTATCCGGGTTCCAAATCCCGTAAAAACACGGGCGGACTGTGCAGCAGTACCCGCACTGAACGCACACCGGTAAAATTTTTTTTTCATCCACGTTTTTAATATCGTCAGGCATGATAATTTCTTTCAAATCATCCCTTGTTAGGTACTTGCAAAATTATTTCACTTGACTTTATTCTGGATATATGATATAATGTATTTTAACAAAGTAGATAGTTCTTTGAAAAGTGAATAGGTGTGCAGCGGGACAAGAAGGGAGAACTGCTATGTCAGATATTTATGAAGTGTCTTGGCGGTCAAAAGACAAACCGCATCAGGTCGATGAACATCAATACCGGGGCAAGGACAAAGCGTATGCGGTTTACAACAATCTTGTCGAGCAAGGGTATCGCTGTCAAATTGGAAACGTCTCTGTTGTCGGTGGTATCGGTATGAGTTTTATCGAGCAGCAGAACAACTATGATCTGACCCCGGCAGAACGTGGGGACTGTCATATCGAGTTTTATCGTAAGCGGTATCCCGAATTGCGGCAAATCAAAATGGGGACCAAGCAATACGGTAAACTGATTAAACTGATTCCCGACAAACTCAAGAAATGGGAAGCCCGAAAACTGCGAATTTTCGGGTTCCATGCTCAAACAAACCGCAGTTATCACGCGGTAGGTGACGTGGTAATCTTGCCGGAATGGATTCATGTGCGTATTGACAATACCCAAAAAAGCAAAAATGTCCATCTAAAACTTTAGAAAACCTGTCCCAAAGCACACCTATTTACTTTTCAAAGAGCGGCCCTTCCTGCAATTCTTTTAATAATCCTCACTTTTACTCATAGGATTATCCCTGCATTCGTTTCAGTTCGGCTTTCCGGGCCTCGTGATCTTTGAACGAAGCCCGCTGAATTACCTGCAAATTGTACCCCCGCCCCTCCAGTTCGGCCTTCAGGTCGGCATATTCCGCCGGGCTTGCCGGGACTGTCAGCGTATGAATACAGTGTTGAAAATCAGCGGCCCCGTGCTGCCCGACGTGCTGAAAACTTTGACAATGGTACGGGTTCATATCCGCCGGGATCTCCGGGAATAACGCCAGAATATCCCCGCCCTGTTTGTACTTCCTGAAAAGAACTTTTGTGATCGGTTCCATAGTTTACCCCTTTTAAAATTGTTGTAATATGCTTTCAATACTTTCCTTTGCGGATATGCCGCAATAATTGTACTTGCCTGAGAACGGATTGCAATCAAAACCCGCTGCCCTTGCTCTATCCGGGCTGTCAAACCGCATAAATAAATCAATCCCGGCAGACTTGGACTCGGTATTATCCCGGACAGTCAGATTCAATACCCCGGCCCGTGTCTGTTTTTCGTAGTCATACCAAATCGGGCCTTGCTTTTTGATAAATCCGGCCAATTCAGCGGTTGTAATCGCAAACGCTGCCAGTTTTTGCTTTTGTTTTTTGGTCATTTCATATACCCCGCTTTAATCATTACCGCTGCTGTCAAACTATCCTGCATAGTATACAGCCGGATTAAAGCCTCGGTATTCCGGGCCTTGTAAGCAACTGCAATTTGAGCCTCACAAATCCGCTGCCGCTTGCGTAATTGCGGTATGGAATACTTGACTAAATGGGCTGTCCAATCGTTCCGGGCTGTCATCCGCACCTCCGCAAACTATAGGGCATAAAGTACTCAATCTCGCTATGGACAAGAACTAAATGCGTTTCTGTTTTATAGTATTTGTACGGATTGTTGAGATGCAAAGCAAGGGACTGATATAAATCAGGCAGATAAACCCGTACAATCCTATTGACTGTCCGCTTGTCGGCTCGCGTTGCCCCTTGCATCAATTTATCCCACCGGGCCTTCGTAATCCCCGCACACGTTGCCTCCAGAAAAATACAATCTATCTGATCTATGGTTGGCGTTTTCATTTTATCCCCCCCTGTTTTACAGTTTCATAGCCACATGATGAGCAACCGCAAAACTCATATTATGGAACTTGACCCGGTTTTCCTCTTTTTGCAGGCTGTCATAAATCGCAACCATCCGGGAGGCGGTCCATAGATCGCACAACTGACCCCCGGCCTTGTGCTTGTCTATAAAGTTTCCCTCGGCGTCGATTTTCCGGGCCTGTTTGTTTTCCACAATCCACCGGGCAGACACAATCCATCCCCCTTCCGGCTTGCCTGCTGTAGTATGCAGGAATTCCGCCAGAATATCAGCCGGGACACGTTCAACCGTAAACCCGGTTACGTCGTAACGGTTCCGCAAATCGGCCTCGGCTTTGTCAATTTCTGCCCTGTCGGTTCGTTCCGGGACAAACAATGTAAAGTGTGCCCCATCCGGCCCGGATAGTTCCTCGTCAAACAAAAAGCCGTTGCAAAGGTTTCCCACTAATACGGCTTGACAACGTTTCAGCCAGGTTCGCAAATGTTCACGTTCTGTAGTTTCCATCATTCCCTCCGGTTTTAAGGTTATAGTTCAAATATATTCGCATCCGTGATTCTGACAATATCCCGTTTGATCTCAACAGATACCACGTTATCGAGGACGTTTTCCATCAGGGCGACTTTATGCCCGGCCTGCAAACACTTGATAAGGTACTTATCCCGGAAAACCCATAAGACCCCGATGCACGGGATTTTCTGCCCGTTATATGTTCGGGTTCCATATTCGGCACCCACGAGCCCGGCAAACAATATAGCATCATCGGCAAGGGTTAGCATAAAATCGCCCCGCTTCAAAAAGACGATACAATCCGGGTATTTTGCCTTGGCCTTGGTGTGAATTTCGTAGAGATTTGGCGGCTGTTTTTTACAAGCCATAATCCCCGTATAAACCCAATCTGCCCCGATCTTTTCAGCCGTTGCGTATGTTTGACGGCCTTCAGCGTCAAGGCTGTAGGGTTCCCCGATCTGGACGCAATCACGGGACATAAAGACAGGCGGCAGAACACCCACAAAATAATCGACCATTGCCAAATCTATTTTGTCCCCCGGCTGTAAAAACTTGCTTAAATCAATACCGCTGCCTTGCCATTGTGCATAGGTTTTCATAGTTCAATCCTTCCAGTAATAAACTATAGTATCTGTTTGTATATCATCCCGGCTCGTCTGCCTGTCCTTGCTGT
>NZ_JALOAN010000016.1 GCF_023228785.1 Sulfurimonas sp. | reverse complement strand
TCGCTAACATATCGCCAAATACGAGTTAGTGCGAAAGGTCCTAAAAACTCTTCATTTACCGCATAAACAGGGCAAACACTATAACAAGATCCACACAAGATACAGTCACTTTGAAGCTCATTTATCTTCATACTCTCTTGGCTTAAACTCATAGTCTTGGCTATAGAGCTTTGCCACGCTTTTGCTTTTGCATTGAACTCATAAGCTCTGTCCATATCTACAACTAAGTCACGAATAACAGCGGAGTTTTTCATAGGCTCTACAAAGTCACCATCTTTTACTTTATAGGCACAAGCCAAGACTTCTCTACCATTTACTCTCATAGAACAGCTTCCACAAATACTACTTCTACAACCACTTGAATATGAAAGCGTTGGATCTTGCTTCGTTTTTATCTCATTTAAAAGTTCTAAAAGTGTTGCATCTTCTAGATCTACATCATACTCTATATTCTTTTTTACTGTACTTGCTTCGCTAACATATCTCGCTATTTTAATCCTCATCTCTTACTCCACAAAGTCTGCATAAAGTAGATTGGCTTCTTTATATGTAATAGTGTGAGCCTTATAATCTACATCATTTTGCTCTGGTATGTCGCTTCTGTAGTGAGCACCACGACTCTCAGATCTATTTATAGCACACACTATTACGATCTCGCAAAGTTCAAGCATATTTGAAAACTCTATAAACTCTACTAAGTTAGTGTTATAAGCTTTTGTTTTATCCTTTGGTCCCATCAATGGTAACTCTTTTTGGATCTGATGAATTTGACAAAGGGCTTCTTTTAAGTCTCTATCATTTCTTGAAATCCCAGCATTGTTATAAAATATATTTCCAATAAATGCTCTTTTTTCATAAAAATCTATCTGATTTGTAAACTTTTTTACTTCCTCTACAAGATTTTTATCGCTCTGAGTTTGCTCATCTGTATCTATGGTTTTATCAAATATTTTTGCATACTTTGCCGCATTCACTCCAGCCTGTCTTCCAAAAACAACAAGTTCTAAAAGAGAGTTTCCACCGAGTCTATTTGCACCGTGAACTCTGTGATTTGCACACTCTCCCACAGCGTAAAGTCCTTTTATTTTTGTACTTGAGTCCTCATCTACTTCTATGCCACCCATAGTATAGTGTGCAACTGGTTTTATAGGAATGAGATCATAAACTGGATCTATATTTTCATAAAGTTTTGCTAATTTTCTCTCTTGAGGAAGCTCAGAGTTTATAAACTCCTCACCCAAATGGCGAATATCTAGAAAAACATTCTCACCCTTTTGGATCTCCATATCTATGGCACGAGCCACCTCATCACGAGGTGCTAACTCGTTAGTAAATCTCTCTCCCTTTGAGTTTAAGAGATAACCGCCAGCTCCTCTAGCACTCTCTGAAATAAGAATGGATGAACCTTTTAGTGCAGTTGGATGAAACTGAACAAATTCCATATCGCTAAGTCTCGCTCCTGCTCTAATTGCAGCAGCTAAGCCATCTCCAGTTGAGCTTGTTGAATTTGTTGAGTGCTTATCGTAGATCCTTGAATACCCACCAGTTGCAACTATGACAGAAGAAGCTTCGTAAGTCTCAACCTCTCCACTTCTTATATTTAAAAAAGTAGCCCCACCAATATATGCGTCTTCTTTTTGTGGTTTTTTAGTTACAAGATTTACAAGGCATCTCTCATTTAACATCTCAATACCAAGAGCGTTACATCTATCGTAAAGAGTATGAAGTATCTTTAAGCCTGTATAATCTTGTGCATAACAAGCTCTAGCAGCTGAGGCACCTCCTAAAGTTCTTTGAGCTATCTTTGCATCTTTAGTTCTTGAAAAACAGACTCCTATGCTATCTAACCACTCAACTGCCTCAGGCGCGCTCTCACACAAAAGTCTAACTGCATCTTCGTTTGCTATGCCACGAGCTGACATAAGAGTGTTTTCTATATGTGCTTGGACGCTATCTTGGCTTGCATTACCCAAAGCTGCATTGATACCGCCTTGAGCCATACAAGTCTGACTTCTTGTTGGATACTCTTTTGTTATAACTTTTACTTTAGCGCCCTGAGTGTGAGCGTTTATAGCAGCTACTAAACCTGCTCCACCTGCGCCTATTATCAACACATCACTTCTCATTTTCATCCTCTACTTCTAGCTTTATTATAAATACAGCGCCATCTTCATTATTTTTCACACTAATCTTGCCATCATGGTACTCTTCTATGATCTGCTTTGACATATAGAGCCCTAAACCTGTACCATTTTTTTCTAACTTTGTAGAGAAATACGGATCAAAAATCTTCTCTATAATATTTTCAGAAACCCCTAAAGCGTTATCTCCAATCTCTAAAACAACATTTCCATTTTCATCATAACTTTTTATCTTAATGAGTGCATCTTTTATCTCTTTTTCTACTAGCTGATCTCTTGCATTGTTTAAAAGATTTAGTATAACTTGCATAAACTCATTTTCATGAAGCTTTACAACCGCATCTGAGTGTAAGCTCATACTAATACTAATATTATTTGCATCCATATTGTCTTCTACAAGACTACAAGCTTTCATTACTACTTCATCAAGCTTCCTTAACTCTGCTTTTTTATTGGGCTTATAAAAGTCGCTAAAGTTTGAGATAGTTTGACTTAGATTTTGAGTGTTCGCTGCTATCTTGTCTAACTTTTGATGTACAAACTCTAAAAACTCTTCCCTTTGTTTTTCATCATTAAGATCAAACCTCTCTAGCTCTATAGCCATTCTAATAGCAATCTGCATCGAAGAGATAGAGCTAAGTGGTTGTTTCCACTGATGAGCTACCATGCTTAACATCTCTCCCATCTGAGCTAAACGAGCTTGATGCAGAAGATAAGCATCTTTTTTTAACACATCATTTACCGCATCAGCTACTTTTGTCTCTAGTGATTTGTTTAATCTCAAAAGTTGCTCTTGGAGTGTTTGAAGTTGTCTGTTCTTTTTCTTAAGCAGATAGTGTCTGTATCCAAATATCAGAGCTAAAACAAAAACAATAAGTAAGACATTTTTTAGATAAGCATAATCTGCAGTTCTTGTGTAGTTTATAGATACCCAATCATTTAAAACTTTTTGTATATCTTTTGGTTTTAGTTCATTTGCAATCTTTTGAAAAATTCCAAAAAGTACCTCATCATCTTTTTTAACCCCAAAACTAATCTTTATATCCTCTTCAAACTGCCCAGATATTTTAAGATTTGATTTTGAGTTGTTTTGCATATAGTAAGCCGCTGCCATCATCGCATCTATATGACCATAATATTTACCCTTTTGCACGCCCATAAAGCCCTCTTTTCTTGTAGGAACAATATGCAACCTTAGCTCTGGATATTTTTTTCTTATAGTTTCTACAAAAGAGTATCCCTGTGCTATACTAAACTCTTTATCAGAGACACTTCTTATATCTAAGATATAGTTTTTTGTGCTATCGGTTATGATCGCCAAAGAATCTGTAAAGTAAGGGCTAGTAAAATCAAGATACTCTTTTCTTGACTCTGTATTTTCTACTATTGGTAAAAAATCACACTTGCCCTCTTTTGCTAAAGAGAGTGTCTCTTGCCATGTTTTTGTCTCTATAAGTCTAAAGTTTATTGGCACACTTTGGGAAATTATATCAAGGACACCAGAGCCAATACCTTGTACTTCACCGTCATGTATAGCACTATATGGCAAAAAAGAGGGAATTGAACAAAGGCTTATCTCTTGTTTTTCTCTTAGATACTCATACTCTTTTGCATTTAAAATATTTGAGTCATTGTTAAAAATAAACTCTTGTATATCTATCTTATCTTGTGCTAACCCTAAAATCTTATATATATCAAATATTCTTAGAACTTTATCTTCATTTATCTCACCGAACTTCACACCATCTATAAAAGCTAATTTTTTTAGTTCATTTGCTTCATATCTTAGAGCTTCTATACTTTTGTTTGTAGGGTTGTACTTTTCATAAATTATTTTTATGCTTTCTTCTATATTATCAAATGCATATCTCCAACCTTTAAGTGATGCATCTCTAAAGTCTTTTACTCTTTGCTGGTTGTTTTGGATCTCTTTTTGAGATGTAAAGAGTAAGTCGCTATAAAAGTCAAAACCATCATCTTTTGGAGAAAAAACCCTATAGGGAATGTTCTTCTCTTGTAAAATAAATGTCTCATTTGTTGTATATCCAGCATACAAGTCAACTTTGCCATCTAAAAGGTCGTCAAAGTTAAAACTATGGTTTAATATCTTTATCCCTGACTCTTTAACTCCTCCAGACATTATCATAGCTCGTATAGAGGCAGCATCAGAAGCATCCCGTGTTAGCATGATTTTTTTACCTACAAAGTCTTTTACACTCTTTATATTTGTTATATCGGTGCTTATTAAAACGAATGGGGAAGATTGAAAGATTGCTGAGAGTAAAACTATTTTCTCACCCTCAGAACGAGATCTTATAAGGCTTGATCTACCAATGCCATAAGTCGCTCTAGAACTTATAACCTCGTTTACAGTATTCATATTTTTTTTGAATTTTTTTATCTCTACATCAAGCCCAACTTCTTCATAAAAGCCCTTCTCTTTTGCCATGTAGTAACCAGCAAACTGAAACTGATCCACCCACATAAGTTGGATCGATACTTTTTCTTTTGCTAGTAAAAGTGTGCTAAGAAGTGTTAAAAAAAGGAGTATGATTTTCATAGTTTTTATTATACCACAAGAGTTAGAAGGTAGTACCTTGTAACTCTGAGTCCTCCGGCAACTATAACAAACCAAACAAACTTAAGTCTTAAAACACCAGCTACTAGTGTTAGTGGATCTCCGATGATGGGAAGCCATGAGAAGAGCAGTATATAGTAGCCATACTTGTGTCCGTATTTTAAGCTTTTAGTTCCTGTTTTAGAACGCTCTAGTTTTGTTTTTGTTTTATCATATAGCCAGTAACCAAACCAGTAGTTTAGAGTTATGGCTAAGATATTTCCACAAGAAGCGAAAAAAATAGCACTTAGTGGATTCATATCATTAGCTAAAGCTGCAATAAATGCAACTTCTGAGGAGAAGGGAAGTATGGTAGCTGCAAGAAATGCAGATAAAAAGAGTGCTAGTTCATTCATACAAAAGCCCTCCTAAGAAGCCTTAGACTAAAGCGTGGAGTCTGTTATGTTTTTAGCTACTAACTCTATAAGTTTTTTTCTAGCTTCATTAGATGCCCAAGCTATATGCGGAGTTACATATAGTCTCTCTTTGTTTTTTACACTTAAAAATGGATGATCTTGTCTCATTGGTTCACTCTCAAGTACATCAAGTCCAAAATATAACTCTTTTTGATCTACTATTTTTGCAACTGCTTCTTCATCTATAATGCCACCTCTTCCAAGGTTTAAAATGATCGCACCATTTTTGCACTCTCTTAGCTCTTTATCTGAGAGTAAACCCTTAGTTTGTTCATTTAGTGGAGCGTGAATAGAAATAACATCGCAAGTCTTTAAAAGTGTTTGTAGATCTACTTGCATATAGTCTCTTGTAAGATTCTTGCCACTTGTAGAGTGGTAACAAACTTTTGCACCAAATGCAGATGCAATAGTTGCAACACCACGACCTATGCTACCAAGTCCTACAATCCCCCACTTTTTACCTTTTAATTCAAAAAATGGCTTAGACAAGTGTGTAAAAACAGGACTCTTTACATAAGAAGCATCTTTTACGAACTCATCATAATATCTTGAACTACCAAGTAGGTAAAAAAGCATAGAAAAAGTGTGCTGTACTACTGAGTCAGTTGAGTAACCAGCTACATTTTTAACTTCTATGCCTCTTTTTTTTGCAGCGTCTAGATCTATGTTATTCATCCCTGTTGCAGCTATACAAATAAGTTTTAAACTAGGTGCACAGCTCATAAGCTCATCGCCTATAACAACTTTGTTAGTAACTATAACAGTAGCGTTTGTTATGCGTGAGCTTGTCTCTTTAGGACTTGTCGTCTCATAGATCTCAACTTCGCCCAAGCTCTTAAAAACACTCAGATCTGCATCTCCAAATGTAAGTGCGTCCAATATTACTATTTTCATCTAAACATCCTTGATCATCTCTATAAGCTCTCTTGATCTCTCTAGTGCTTTTTGTGCCTCATCAAATACTAGTGCAACTGCTAATCTTCTCCCTTTATGAGTATCTGGTTTTGAGAAGATTCTCACATATGAGTTTTCACTAAAGAGTTCATCGTCTATCTCTAAAGTTGGTTTGAAGTTTTCAGCCTCTGATTTGTAAGCTGCAGAAGCTCCCTCTCCATAGAATGTAAACCCTAAAGGAAGTCCTAAAACAGCTCTTAAATGAAGTGCAAATTCACTTTGACTTTGAGTGATTAGTGTAACCATTCCAGTATCGTGTGGGCGAGGGCTAACTTCACTAAAGTAGACCTCATCGCCTTTTATAAATAACTCAACACCAAAAAGCCCACGTCCTCCAAGTCCATCTGTTATAGCCTTAGCCATCTCTTGTGATCTCTTTTTTGCAATTTCACTCATTTGCATCGGTTGCCATGAAAAAACATAGTCACCATCTCTTTGCTCATGTCCTATTGGCTCACAAAAAACAGTCTCTTTGCCGTTTCTTACAGTTAGCATCGTGATCTCATAGTCAAAGTCAACAAAGGCTTCAACTATAAGTTCACTAGCATCTCCACGAGCCTCTTTTGCGATCTCCCACGACTTTGAGACATCTTCTTTAGACTTAAGAACACTTTGACCGTGACCAGATGAACTCATAACAGGTTTAACCACACAAGGGTAACCCATTCTTTGCGATGCTTCTCTTAGACCATCTTCTGTAGTTACAAACTCATAAGCCCCTGTGTTTAAACCCAAAACTTCCGCTGCAAAGGTACGGATGTTTTTACGGTTCATAGTCTTTTGTACAGCTGATGCATTTGGAATAACATTGTAACCCTTCGCCTCTGCTTCTATGAGTGCATCTATAGAGAGTGCTTCGATCTCTGGGAGTATGAAGTCTGGTTTTTCACGCTCTACTATCTCTAAAAGAGCATCTTTATCTTGCATATTTACAACATAAGCACGATGTGAGACTTGATGAGCTGGTGCGTTTGGATATCTGTCTACTGCAATAACTTCAAGACCTAATCTTTGAGCTTCAATAGCCACTTCACGGCCAAGTTCGCCAGAACCTAACAACATTACTTTTTTTGAGTTTGATTTTAGAGGAGATGAGAATTGCATCTGAGATAATTCCTTTTATTATTATATTCACTAGAGGTATTGGGAAGCGATGCTTTAGCTTCGCATAGTGCAACTTAAAAGCATCTCTACGAGCTTAAAACCTCGCTTCCGAAAAAAAACACTCTTGTTCCCACGCTCTGCGTGGGAACACATATATCTTTGAGTAGCATATACAGACTCCCACGCAGAGCATGGGAGCCAGAGAAAAAAAACTGAATTTTTATAAAAGAAATTATATCAAAAGAGGATTAAAACTTATTGTTTTAATCCTATGAGAGTTTGTAGAAGTTGATCAGAGGTTGTAATGGTTTTACCATTTGCTTGGAAACCTCTTTGGATGATTATTAGCTGAGTCAGAGCACGTGAAAGGTCAACGTTTGATGCTTCTAAGGCTGCCGCTTGGATAAATCCACGCCCAGCAGTCGCCGCAGTTCCGATAATTGGATCTCCTGAGTTTGCCGTTTGGATAAAGATATTCCCACCCTCTACAGATAAACCTTCGTTATTTGTAAACTTCGCCATAGCAATTTGAGCAAGACCAAAAGAACGACCGTTACTAAATGATCCAACTAAAGTACCACTTTGATCGATTCTGATTCCAACTAGATCCCCTCCAGTATATCCATCTTGAGATATACCGGATGTAGCAGATTCTTTATCATAACTTGTCATGCCATCAAATGAATTTGCAGTACCAAAACTAAGAGTTACTTGCTGATCTGGAGCAGAACCATTATTTCCACTAAAAGAAACATTTGGTGGATTATAAGTAGATAACGATCCATCATTATTAAAACGGATAGAACCTGTTTTCTCATCATATGGTGCTACAGTGTCAATTGTTGCAGGAGGTGGAACTGAAAGTTTCATATCCCATGTACTACCAGTTGATATATTAAGGGCTGTCTTTCTAAACTCCATTCTAAGAGTATGCTTAGAACCCAATGAGTCAAAAATATCAATAGAACTTGAGTGTGTAGCGGCATTAAATCCTTGTGAAAATACTTTACCGCCACTTGCAGCTGGAAGAGTTGCATCTAATGCTTCCATACTTTTAGTAAAGTATGCATTTTTTGTTACACCAGGCTCAATAATAGCAGTAGTTTTTATGTTTAAAGTATAGTCATTTGCGCCACCACCTGGATTTGTAATCTCTATCTTACCCTGTGCATTAACAGATATTGATATATTATTAATGTCTGTTTCTATACCATCACCATTTGCATCTCTTGCATGTCTCTCCATCGCATAGCGAAGATCAGATATTGTTGTAAATGTTTTATCTGCATTTGGTGTAGTTGTCACTGAATTGGGGCTATATTGATATTTATAAGCCGTAGTTGATCCCTCAGTTGTTAAAAACCCACTACCTAAATCATTAGCAGCTATTCTGATATTGTGAGATGCTGCTTCACTCGCATTTGTATTTATAAGTGTCAACTGATTTGTAGTACTATCATAAGAAGCTGTAATACCTGTGATTGATGATTGAGCATCAATTGCAGCAGCATATTGATCACCATTTGTATCTTGATTACCAGTACTTGTTGAGTTAATAGTAACTATTGAACCATCATCCATTTCTAACTGAAGTGCCAAGTCATCACCAGCGGAAACTTGTGCAGCAGCGGTTGTTGTAGCATTTTGAAAGGATATCCAAACACCTTGATCTTCTTGTAAAGAGAATGCTTGTCCAACTTCATTAAACATTACACCTAAATCACCAGATGCTATAGGGTTTCCATTTGCATCTATTGCCGCAAGAGAGGCTGGAGGAGTTCCTGTTGGTAAACTTTTAACCTCATAAGCTGGTGAAATACTCTCAGTGCCAACTTTTGATCCTGAGTTAAGGTTTGCTTTTAAAACTACTTCTTGTGAAGCAAAAGCTGGAGTTGTAAGCCCTGGCGGTATGTTAATGTTTGTAATAGGTGCAGTAGAGTCAACCTTTCCTGTTACTGGATCTCTGAGCCAACCTTGAGTTATAAAACCATTGTTGTCAACAAAATTTCCTTTAGCATCAAACTTAAAGTCTCCTGCACGAGTGTATTTGTAAGTATTACCACCATCTGGAGAGACTATATAAAAACCATCTCCTTGAATTGCAACATCAGTATTTTTATCTGAGTTTTGAACAGAACCCTGTGAGAAAATTCTTGTCATTGAGCTAACAGTAGCACCAAGACCAACTTGAACAGGGTTTTTACCCCCGAGCTGACCTTGAGGAGCTGTAGCAATAGCTTGTGTTTGAGCCAAAAGATCTGAAAAGTTTGCACGAGAATATTTAAAACCTACTGTGTTAACATTTGCAATATTATTTGACTCAACATCCATCGCAATTTGATGTGATTGCAGTCCAGATACACCTGAAAATAGTGATTTTAACATCTTATGTCCTTTAATTTATTTCATAAATTTAAGGGAACCTAGTCCCATTTTATTTATAACGCCAAAGGAACAAGTCCCTTTGACTACGCTAACGCTTGGTTTCCTTCGGCAGGAAGCCCTCGGCACTTGTGCCTCTTTTCTTCATTCACTAAAATTTAAGGGAACCTAGTCCCATTTTATTTATAACGCCAAAGAGAATAAACCCTTTAGACGTTTTGTCTTTTTTTACTTACTAAATAAATAGCATTTAGTGTTCCAACTCTTTAGATATTTTATGCATCCATCTGTAATGCTTTTTGCATCATTTGATCTGCTGTAGTTACAGACTTAGAGTTTGCATCATACGATCTTTGAAGTATGATTAGATCTGTAAGTGCTACATCCATTCTAACATTAGAGTTCTCAAGATTAAAGTTTACAACATCTGTTCCAATGATGTTTTGTCCACTTGCATCTGTATAAAAAAGTGGCTCTCCACTATTGTTAGTTTGTCTAAAGTTTGCTCCACTAGCTCGCTCAAGACCCTGCTCATTTACAAAGTGATAGACTGCTATTTTACCTACACTACTCTGCATTCCATTTGTAAAAGTTGCAATTACCTCAGCATTTCTATTGATACTATAACCTCTTAGATCTCCACCTATGGTTCCATCTGAAATACTAGATGCACTTATTGCAAGGTTACTAATAGCTACGACACCATCAAAACCACTTCCCATGTCTATATTTATCTGTGCACCATTGTTGTCTATAGTGCTTAGTGTAGTAGAAATAAGCCCACCACTAGCATCAAAATCAGCTCTTCCTGTCTTTGTATCATATATCTCTGTGCCATCAAGCGTTTGTGTAGTAGCTACAACATCCCATTGACTACCTGGCAATACTTGTGGAATTATTTTTGTAAAAGAGAGCTTTAGATGATTTTTATTGTTTTGTGGATCAACTACACCTGCACCTATAGTTTGAACTCCATCTTCTGTTCCTATATTTCCTGAAAACTTTGCCATAGTAGAAGGCTCAGGTGGATATGTAAGATCTTTTGGAAAACGCAACTTCTCTTGAGTTCCAACATTACCTAGTTTTACTTCCCCTAAGATATTTGTTAGTTCATTGTTAGCATTTATATTTCCACCTAGAGTTCCTAAGACATAGTGTCCATCTGTTGTAACGAGATCACTATCTACATCAAAAGTAAAGTTTCCTGCTCGTGTGTACATAGTATCCGCACTTCCCGAGATCCCAAACCAACCATTTCCAACTATAGCTAGATCTGTAGATCTATCTGAGAGCAAGATACTTCCTTGCCCTTTATCCATAGAAGATGTACCTAACATCACTCCGTAACCGGTAGTGTCGTTAGTTGGCTTTCTTGATGTGGCATTTAGAGTCTCTTCAAAAATAGAAGAGAACTCTGGTCTATATCCACGAAACCCGATAGTTGAAATATTTGCAATGTTGTCAGATACAATATCTATGGCTGCTTGGTTACTCTTTAAGCCAGATATACCTGTATAAAAAGCTTGAGTCATCATGATAGTTAATAAACCTCTTTAATATTGTCAAGTGGAACATAGTTTGAGCCCACTTTTACAAGTGCTTTACCCTCTTCAAACCTAACTGCTTCTATAGGATAAGTTCCAAGTCTTGTAGTTTGAAGATCTCCTGCTTCATTTCTATAGCTTGCTGTTATATAGTATATACCGCTATCTGCACTACTGCCGTCGCTAAGCGTTCCATCCCAGTCAAACTGATAGACTCCTGCCTCTTTTTTATCTAAAACATTTCCATCTTTATCTTTCATATCTATATCTATTTTACCAACAACTTTACCCTCATTGTTTAGTATCTCTAGCGTTCCATTTTTTATCTCTTGAGGAAAATATACTTCAAATGAACTGTCTGAGCCTTTATCGTGTGCTATAGCATTACTTCCCAGGTCAGCTGTTTTACCAATTGCAGCAATAGTTGAGAAGTGCTGTGATGCACCAAGAGATGCAGCCAAATCAGAAAGAGCTTTGTTGGTGTTCTCAGATGCCTCAAGAGTAGCTAGTTGAGAAGTTTGAGATAAAATCTTCTCACTATCCATAGGCTCAGTTGGATCTTGATGCTGAAGCTCTACTAAGAGAAGTTTCATAAAATCATCTTTACCTAAAATAGTCTTATCTTTTACTGCCGCTGTTGTATTACCTACTGCTCCATGTGTTGCAATATTTTCACCATATGAGTTAATAGCCATAATATACTCCTTATTTTAATTACGCGTAGTATGGAACTACGATCTCTAGTGAGCTTAAAATCTCTTCGTTCTTATCTTCGTTTTCGAAGTAAGAGTACTCTTCATTAGCTCTTCTTTCATTTTGGCGATTTTGCTGCTGCTGACTTGCAGTTTGCTGTTCACTTCCTGAAGAGTTATTAAAGTTCAATGAAGCATTATTTATTCCACTATTATTTAACTGCACTCTCAACTCATTTGCATTCATTGAAAGCGTGTTAATTGCAGCGTTGTTTGAGCTAATATTTACATGCAGGTTTTTACCTCTTTGGATTATAGTAAGATCAACTTCTCCAAGTTTTTGCGGATTTAGTTGAAGCTTTACTCTTGTAAATGGAGATTTATAGTCTTCAATAGCCGTCTTTACATCTTGAGATAAGTACTTTATCATCTGCTTAGCTTCATTTAGTTTTACTTCTAAACTATCAGTTTTTAGAGCTAGCCCATCCAACTTTGAGTTCGAACTACTTTGCTCTAAATTTGATGATGCTTCTCCATGCAAAAGTCTCTCTAAATTTTTTGTTGCGTCAGATGTTGCAGTTGGAGCTATTACTCTCGCTGTTGCTACAGAGAAATCTGCCGTGAAACTCTTAGAGCTTTTGGCTTTTTCACCTTGAAGCAGTAACTTTAGTGTCTCATCTGCTTTCTCTTTTGGTGATTTTTGCTCTATTTTAAACTGCTTTGCTACTACTATCTGTTCTGTTGTATGCTCTTTTGCTTCAAAAGCCTTAAACAGAGGTGTTTTTTTTGTTACATCCACAACAACTTTTGCATCTATCTTTTTATCTTCTACTATATTTTGCACTTCGGTTTTTGCTTGAACCTTTTGCTCACTGTTGTTTTGTACTTTTGTATCACTTTTTACATCTAGTAGAGAAGTTTTTGATTTACTCCGCACCTCTTCTAGACTTAGTTTTGAGACATCAAAGCCAAAGTTTTTAGCCATTGCAGCTAAGCCTCTTAAAGTTTTTGGTAGATCTTTAGCTTCTGACCTTTTATATTCATCACTTTGTAAGATTTTAGACTTTAGATACTCTTTTGCATCTGAGACTAAGGCTTTAAGCTCTTTAGAGCTCATACCTTGAGTAAGTTTTGGGTTTAATTCTAAGGCTTCTTTTTGCTCACTCACAAGCTTTGTAGGTAGTTCGTCTTTGACTTTATCACCTTTTAAAAGAGAGAGAAGTGACTCTTTTTTAGAACTTATTTTTGAAACTATGCTTGGTGACTTTTCATTTTCTAGTGAGAGAACTATTGCACCATTTGCTGGTTTGTCTTTTGTAACAACACCCTTTAAGAGCTGTGAGAAAGATAGGCTCGGCTCTTTATCTGGAGTTGCAAGAGGAGATGATGCTTTAACATCACTTTTTGCATTTACAACAATCATCTTTTACTCCTTGCCTTTGTTTAGGCGATTTACAGTTATATAGCATTAATTATTCCAACAGATAAAATTAAATTTAAAAGATATATGATTTTGTCGATCTTAGGTTTATGAAAAAGATTTTTTTTTTAATTATTCCGGCTATTCTCTTTTCTCAAAGCCCATTTGATACACCAAAGAACAAGTCGTTTGAGTGTTTGGCTTTTGAGACAAAACAGAGTAGAGAAGCACTAGAGGCTGCAAAAAATCCTAAAGTAAATTGTAGATGGGTATGTGATAAAAAGATCTATAAAGAGCAGAAGATCTCAGAGGCTTTAGAGTTTTATAAAAACTCTAAAATATATAAGTTTGACTACTCAAGTATGTCTAAGTAGTCTATATCTTTTTTACAAAAGTGTTTAACACTGTTTTGAAGAACGGCCACAAGTTCATCAGCATTTTCTCCATCAACTGGATAGCTGATTAAAAAAGAGTTTAAAAAGACTCCAAACTTCTCATCAAGTTGTTTTTTAACTATCTCTGCACCATATTTATCTGTATAAGGAAGAACAAAAAAGTAATCTTTTTTATAGTTTGCTATAGTATCTGATGTTCTAAGCGTATCTGACAAGGTCTCTAAGATATTAACTTTTTGAGTTTTAGAAAAGTCACAATAGAGTATAGTAAAACTCTCTGCTCTGTTTTCATCAAGCCTTTGAGCTATACCAATATTTAAACGAAGCAGTTGTTTAAAGTCTGCAAATTGAAAGTGAATACCAGCCATAATAAAACTCCTAATTTAGTCAAGTTTTTAACTCTTTGTAGTATAGCCTAATCTATAAAATTGTAAAAGTTTCTATCTCTTGTCTTGAAGCGTATGGCGAGCTTTGCATCTCCTCTTTATCAAAAAGAAGCGTGTAAGTAGTTTCTGCTTGTGCCTTAGTATATGTCAAGATCACTTTTGCAGCTAATTTTTTATCTTCAACACTTGCATTTTTACTCAGTAGTGAATGAGGTCCGGGAATTCCAAGAGTTCTTATGTGGTAAAATTTATCATTTGCTAACTCTTGTAAGTAAGCATTTTCTTCTTTATTTCTTCCCACAACAAGCTTTGCCCCATCTGGCAGACGAAGGTGTCTTCCAAACTTCATAACTGGGATATCTTTTACTTCAAACTTATCATACTTTATAAAATCTCGCATCTTTTTCCCAAAGTTCTCATCGGTAAGCAGACATCCTCCACCAGGACTCTCAAAGTCAGCAAGTCCTATCTCCTTGGCAAGTTGAAGCTGTCTATCACGGCTTCGTCCACTAATGCCCTCTAGTAGCTCTCTATCTACCCAACCCTTTGTCTCAGCGATAGTTGGTTCTAATAATTTTGCCGACATTGGACGCAAAAGAAGTCCATCACAGTTACTCTCATTTAAAACAGTTTGAAGAGCATCTTTGTTTTGGCTCATAGGACGTTGACCTAAAACCTCCCCGCTTATTAAAAAGCTAGCACCCTCAGCTTCCATGATTCTTTTTGCAACTGCAAACATTTTTGCATGACAATCTATGCAAGGATTAAAATTTTTCCCATATCCATGCTTTGGACTAAAGAGCACATCTTGCAAAAATTCACTCTCTATATCTATGATCATAAGCTCAGCACCAACTTGATCACACATACTCTGCATATGATCCTGTCTATCTTTTGTACTTCCAAAACCCGTAGAAATATTTAGAGCCAATACTTCTATGCCTTGGTCTAGGATAAGTTTCATCGCTAATGTTGAGTCGAGTCCACCACTAAAGAGTGCTATCGCTTTCATATGCTGCCTTTTTTATTTTTATAATTTTACCATTATAATAACTTTTTATAATTTAAAAGCGACTAATTCGCCTTTTTTGAGTTTTGCAATTTTATCACGAATTTTACGGATGATAAAAGCTTTTTTCTCAAATGTGATATCGGTACGAATTTTTATATTTTTATATTCTCTCTCATAATATTTATGCAAAAAAGGTATAAGTTCACTCTTTAGTGCATCTTCATCTCTAAGAGCTTGTATATTATTATCAACCGCGATAGCCATTAGAGATGGTTCATCCGTTTTTCCTTGAAGTGCGTACATAAACTCTCTTGAGTGAAACTGCAAAAGTGAGGCATCGAGCACATCTAAGATCTGATCTATAAATTCAGGACGTTCTAAAACAGTTTTTATAAGCGCTAACTCCCACATATCTTTATGAGTGTTTTTTTGCATAAGCGGGGAGTTCGTTTGCTTTGTATTTTGTGAAAACTTAAGTAGAGATGGACTAACACCCAAGCCACCTAGTCTTGATGCTAAGAAAGTTTTATACTCTTCTTGAAGGATTGGTGAGAGTGTTTTTAGGTATGCCATTCCTTCCTGCATACACTCCTCTTTAGCCTTTGGATCTTTTAGATCATAGAGCGATAAAAGCTCTTCTAAAACAAACTCTATAAAAGGTTTTGGCTCTCTTATCATGTTAGCCAACTCTTCTATAGCACCTTTTTGTACCATATCCGCTGGATCTTGTCCATCGCTAAAAATAATTACTCCACCTCTAAAACCACTAACACTAAGAAGTTTTGATGCTTTTAGTGCAGCCGCACGACCTGCATTATCTCCATCATAAGCCATAACAATTCTAGGCTCGCCCTTTCTTAAAAGGGGTAAATGTTGAGGCGTTAGTGCAGTTCCTAGAGTTGCTACTGCATTTGTAAATCCGGCTTGATGAAGCATTATAACATCGAGATAACCCTCTGTTATGATTATCTCTTTTGTTTTATGTAGTGTTTGTTTGGCGTGATGATATGCATAAAGTAGACGAGATTTGTTGTAGTACGCTGTCTCTGGAGAATTTACATACTTTGCTTGATGACCAGATATAGTTCTTCCACCAAATCCCACAATAGAGCCATTTGCTGAGTGAATAGGAAAGGTTATCCGCTCTATAAATCTAGCAAAACTTCTTCCGCTATCAGATCCCACAACTCCCATATCTATGGCTTCACTAAGTAAAAATCCTTGTGAATTTATATAGTTTATAGTAGAGTTAGAATCAGGTGCATAACCTATACCAAACTTCTCTACACTACTCTCATAGATACCTCTCTCTTTTATATAACTTAGTGCATCAGATCTTGTAGTTAAGAGATTTTGGTACCATTCATTTAGTTTATCCATAACTTGTGAGCGAGGTTTGTTATGTTTGTTATCGGTATGTGTTAGTGTAAAGTTATAGCTATCTGCAAGTTTTTCAAGAGCTTCTGGGTAGTTTAGTTTTTCATATTCCATAACAAACTTAATACTATCGCCACCAGCTCCACAGCCAAAACAATGGTAGATCCCCTTAGATGGACTTACAACAAATGAGGGGGAATTTTCATCGTGAAATGGACATGGTGCTTTAAAGTTTGCACCAGCTTTTTTTAGCTCCACATAAGAACCAACAACATCAACAATATCAAGGCGTGCTTTTAGTGCTTCTATGGAGTCTTGTGTAATCATGGTGAGATTATATCAAGTATAGGCTTACTTTTTTGGTATAAATTTTCCGCAGCCTTTTTTCTCTGTTCCTTTAAAAGTTTTATAGTTTTTAGAACCCTTTAGCCATGCCTCATGACGAGCACATTTTGGACTATCTATACATTTTTTATTATCACAAGCTTTATTGCCCATTTTATTTTCCTGTAGTTTATTGTACGAATTATATATAGAATTTTATCATATTTTATATTTATAATTTTTATATTTTGAAGTTATATGTATAATATTAGAAGGGTTTTATGTTAAACAGATCCAAAAGGATCTATTTAACTGGAGGAAGAATAAGATCAGACTAATAGATGTCTGTACTTGGGTGGTTAGGTTTACTTATTGGCTCTTTAGTATCTACCTTATCGTAGTGTACTGTGTTGCTTGCTTGAAGAGCACCTAATGTTAACGCTATAAGTAAAATGAATTTTTTCATTTTGTATCCTTTGTTAAGAACGCATTACGCTCTAGTATTTTTAAATCAGACAAAGTTTATCCTGTTTAGAGTAAACATACATTGACATATATCAAGAAAGAGTCAAAAAGCTCAATAAATTACTCAAAATACAGATTTAAGCTACTTTTTTCATTTTAAAATCTAATTTTGACAAGGATTATGATATACTCCAAATTCCAAAAATTTAAAAGAAAGTAGGTGATGTGATATGCCAGGTATCGTACTACGCAGTGATGATAACTTTGATGCATCTTACCGCCGTTTCAAGAAGCAGACTGACCGTAACTTAATCGTTACAGAAGCTCGTGCTCGCCGTTTCCATGAAACTGAAACAGAAAAGCGTAAGAAGTTCAAAATTGCATCTCGTAAGAAAATACTTAAGCGTCTTTATATGATGAGACGCTACGAATCACGCCTCTAATAAGCTAAAGCCTTCGGGCTTAGTTTATCTTACTTAAAATATTCTCCTTTAAAAATAATCACAAAACATCTTTTTTTAACAAACCTTTCATGATATAATATCCGCATATTAATATTAGGAATTGTTATGAGTTCACTCTTTCTTCGTATGCGACTAGTTCACTGGATTGGCATAGTGCTTCTTATAGTAAATGCTTTTGTATTTACAGACAATCTTATCTCTCAAATAATTCAAGTAGTGATTGCCCTTGTTATTGTTATTCACGATATAGATGAAAAAATCAACGGTGTTGATGTAGCTAAAAAAATAATACAAAGCCTCTCAGACTTCAAATCAGGGCAAAGAATAGACTTAAAACTTAACTTTTCTAAAGAGTATAAGCATATGGTTGAGCTTATAAATGAGTTTAAAGACAAGGTAGGTGAGGCAACCGAGCTTGGTGATGCTTCTAATGAAATTCATTCAAAATTAAATCAACTTAGAGATTCTGTTAAAATTTTAGAAGATGACTTCAAAATAGGTGAAGATTTAACAACACAAGTATCTACTAAATTAGAGACTATAACTCTTGAATCAGAGAGTAATTTAGAGTTCTCAAATGAAGTTTTAGAGAGTCTAAATAGTGTTTCAAGTCAAATAAGCGAATCTGTTTCTAAAATGGCTACACTTGAAAAGCAAGTAAGACATACTCATGAGGGCGAAATAATACTTAGTGAGAACCTAAAATCTTTAACTATTAATGCTGAAGATATCAAAAATATTTTAAACATCATCTCAGATATATCTGATAAAACAAACCTTCTAGCACTCAATGCTGCCATAGAAGCAGCACGTGCGGGTGAGCATGGGCGTGGTTTTGCGGTAGTTGCGGATGAAGTAAGAAAACTTGCTGAGAATACTCAAAGATCACTAACTGAGATAAATGCAAGTGTAAATGTCATAGTCCAGAGTATCTCAGATGCGAGTACTAGTGTTGAAGAAAATGCTAAGTCAGCACTTGAGTTGGTCTCAATATCAGAGATACTACAAGAGAGTCTTACACAATCAAGTTCAGAGATAGAGCATACTCATCAAAAAGGGCTTCAAGATACAGAAAACTCCCAGCTAATCAAAGATGAAGCATATAGTTCAAGAGACTTAACTAAAATGCAAATAGATAAAATGAAAGATACAAAAGTCTCTATAAACAAGATAAAAGAAAGTATTGTTGTTATAAACGATAACACAAAAGCACTAGTTGAAAAAGTTTCTAGTTTATAGTTTTCCGTACATTTCATTATATAGACTAAGAGCGTGTCTATCACTCATATGTGCAATATAATCAGCTACTACTCTATGTTTTTGTTTTTTATCTAGTGACTCATAATAAAATTTTGGTAACATCTTCTCTTCTTGCATCAAGGCTTTATAAAGGCTTCTAATGGCTTGTTTTCCTGCAAACATCTTTATAACTATATTTTGATGTTGATAAAGTTTATTAAAGAGAAGTTTCTTGAGTTTTTTTATCTTTGTTTCTAACTCTGGAGCAAACCCTACTGGGATCTCATCTTTTGAGCTTATTGTTGCACTCAATACTTCACTACTCTTTATTTTATCTTTTGAATACTCTAGCAAAGAGTAGACTAGGTGATTTATAAGATGTGAGCTAAAACGATAACGAAACATCTCATCTTCATCTTCTAAAATACCCTCAGATTTTACTTTTAGAAGTATTTCTTGTATGAGCTCACTCTCTCTTAAATCATCAAAGTCAATTAGTCCAGAGTTGATACCATCATCTATATCATGGCTCATATATGCTATCTCATCGGCACGATCAACTATCATAGCTTCAATAGAAGGATGAGTATCAAGATTAAACTCCTCATCGATCCACTCTGGTAAAAAGTTCTTTTTATAAGGATATGAATGTTTTAAGATCCCTTCTAATGTTGCAAAAGTAAGGTTTAGTCCATCAAAACTTTTGTATCGTTTTTCTAAATAAGAAACAACTCTAAAACTTTGAAAGTTATGTTCAAACCCATTTTTAAAGCCATCTTTTCTTAAACACTCATCTAAGGTATCACCTCCAATATGCCCAAAAGGCGTATGTCCTAAGTCGTGAGCTAGAGCGATAGCTTCTGCTAAAGATTCATTTAGTCCGAGATGTGAAGTTATTGAGCGAGCGATTTGTGAGACTTCTATAGAGTGCGTCAGACGTGTACGAAAAAAATCTCCCTCTTGGTTTAAGAAGACTTGAGTTTTGTACTCTAACTTTCTAAAACTTCCAGAGTGGATGATTCTATCTCTATCTCTAGCATAGGGATTTCTAAAGTCCCTATCTATATTATAAAAACGCTCATTAGGTTTCATTAAGATTTTTTCAAAAATTTTGTTAGTATTTGAATCTTTACACCATTTACACGACCCTCTATAAGCTCGCTATTGTCGTGAACTAGTGCTATATTTCTAACTGCTGTTCCTCTTTTTGCTGTAAAAGTAGTACCTTTTACATCTAGATCTTTTGTGATTACAACAGTATCCCCAGTTTGTAAAACAACACCATTTGCATCTTTATGTACAAGTGCTTCCTCAGATGAGCTAACACTCGTCAAACCTGCGTCAGCGTAAGCTTTTAACTCATCTTCCATATAGATCATATCTACTAGATCTTGGCGACCAAGAGCATTTAAAAGTCTGTATGCTACAACTTGAACTACTGGCGTTTCACTCCACATAGCGTCATTTAAACAATTTAGGTGTGCCTCATCTAAAAGAGTTGCATCTTGGATCTGCGGTGCACATTTACTACAAACATAGATTGCAGTCTTAGAAGTTGCATCTGATGGTGTGATCTCTAAAACACTTAAACCCTCACTACTTCCGCACAATTCACAAACACCACCACTTCTTTTTTCCAATTCTTTTTCTAAACTCATTTTCTTAACCTTTTAAAATAATAATGCAATTATAGCCCAAATATCTTTTAGCCTTTAATAACTTGGTTTCTTCCTGCTTTTTTAGCTTTATATAGTGCATTATCTGCTCTTTTCATAACTGCAAATGGATCTTTGTCTTTTTGCGTATTTTGTGTAACTCCAGCTGAGATATTTATAAATATCTTTTTAGTGTTGTTTTTATTTCTTACGCTAAATGGAGTAACCGAGATCTCTTGTCTTAGAGCATCTACATGAGCAAATGATTCACTTGTGTCTTTAGATGCAAAGAGTATGACAAACTCTTCTCCACCGTATCTGTAAGCTTTTCCTCCGCCACTAACTCCAGAGAACTTAGCTGCAACCATTTTTAAAACTTCATCGCCTGTGTCATGCCCATAAGTGTCATTAAACTTTTTGAAAAAATCTATATCACACATCGCTAAAGAGTACTTTCTTCCAAGCTTTGCCATATCTTCGATCATTGCTCTACGCCCTGGAAGCGAGGTGAGTTCATCGTAAAAAGCAAGTCTGTAGGACTCACGAATTAAAAGCACAAAAATAATAGTCGCAAATGCCAAAAAGGCTACTTCTGTTGCATTTGGAGTTTTTAAGAAGTAAAGCCCTGCGTAAAATGTCAAAAGAAGCATGAAAAAAGAAGTCGCATACATTAAGTATCTGCCAAACAAGACTAAAGCAAGCATTATAAAGAGGACAAAGATGCCAATGGCAACACTAAGATCTTTTAGTGGGTAAAAGTTTGCAGCAAAGAGTTTTACATTGAGGTAAGCCTCTATACTCTCTTTTGGATAGTAAATTAGATATAAAACTAAAGCGATCTCTACTACAACAAAAACTATCTTTAAAATACCCCAAAAAGAGAAGAGCCCTCTCTCTTTAAAAACCAAAAAGACCATTAGATGAAAAGGATAAAGCATAGATGCATACAAAAATAGCAGTGTCGCTTTTGCAGCACTAAAATACTCAAACCCTAAGTAGATCAAGATAAGAGGGATGATAACAAATATAAATCTGTTACGATTAAAATGCCATGAAACCCAAATAACTAAAAGACTTAGCCCATAAAAAAGATATGCAACTATATCAAAAAGGATCTCTGGTATTTTTTGTGCATTGTAGAGAATTATCGCAAAAAGAGAGGCGATAAAGAGCGGTATTAGTAAGTTTAAAGAGATAGCTTTGATTTGGTTCACGGCTACTCTTTGTTAAACTCTACTATATCTTCTTTGCTTTGCACTTTGTTGTGTTTTGTGTTATCGAAGGCTTTTTGTGCCTCTTTCTCATCATAGTTTCTACACTCTTGAGGCATTATAGCATTTGGATCTTTTGCTATTTGGTCACACATACTTGCATTGAACTTCATGTTTGAACAACCAGTAAAGATTAGTGCTGCTAAAATTAAATATTTGTACATTTTTACTTCTTTTTTACTATAAGATTTAGATATTTTGTAGGTGTAACTCTCATCATCTCCTGGGCTAGCCAGCGGATCTGAAAAAAGGCCGCGCCACTATCTCGAAGAGTGAAGTAATTTTTTAGGCTTCTAAGATTAAAAGTCACCACCATATCTACTTTGACATTGTCAGTGATGATGTGCTTAAAAGCATCTCCAACATTTCGCTTTTTTTTGCCACTCTCTAGGGCTTTGAACATAGCCTCAGAGTCATCTTTAAACTCTTGCAAATAATCCAAAGAGCTTTTTGCTATAGCTATCTCATCAAAGTTTTCTACTTTTGTTTGTTGATATGATAGTTTATCAAACATTGCTGAGATCTCAAGTCTATTATACTCTTTATCACTAGTTACAAACATATCAAAGTTCAAGATCTTTGATATAAAAAATTCTCTATTTCCCTTTGATGCAACAAAAGCGTTGATAATAGAACTCATTGTATAACGAGTACTTCTTACACTTATGGCTTGGATCCTGTGTCTTGCGTGTTCTTGCAAAACTCCTCTTGAAGTCCCACGAACTAAAAAACTAAGGTTTGCATGTTCTAGGATGCTGTGATGAAAATATGTCCAAGCCAAATCACCTAAAAGATTTGACTCTTCTATTTCATTTATCTCATCGCACATTTTAGCATCTGGCATATTATCTTCGATGTAGTTTATAACTTTATTTTCACTATTTGAAAAAGAGTCATAACAAGTTCTAGCAGCCGTTTCAGCTACTCCAATACCTGTATCTTGGAGTAAAATAACCTCTGGTCGAGAATATTGAATGCCGTACATATTTTCCATAACTTCACCCTTTTTAAATTAGTGTTATTTTACACTATTAAACTTTTTAAAGAATTAATGAAATATACTCTTACTTTTGAACTCCGTTAAGTACAGGTACAAAGTCACAAACTTCATGTTCTTTTGATTCAATTGATGAGCCATTTTTTCTATAACTAGTTATGACTTGTTTGTTAGCTACTTCCATCGGAGCTACTAAGATCCCGCCATCAGCTAGTTGATCAAAGAGTTTTTGTGGGATCTTTTTTGTAGATGCTGAGAAGAGGATTCTGTCATATGGGGCGTATTGTGTCCAACCATTTTGACCATCGTCGGTTCTTGTGTGTATATTGTTTATCTTTAGATCTCTAAAGCGTGCTTTTGCTTCAAGCATCAAAGATTCTATACGTTCTATTGTAAAGACGCCACGAAAGAGATGTGACAAAACTGCAGCTTGATAACCACTTCCACAACCTATCTCTAAAACTCTATCTGCACCATCTGGCTCTAAATATTGTGTCATTTTGGCAACTGTTAGAGGTGAGCTTATCCACTGAGCTGAGCCCATAGGAAGAGCATCAAGTTTATATGCGTTATGCTTAAAACCCATTGGAACAAATTTCTCTCTATCAGTCTTTGCTATTGCTTCTTTTACACTTCTATCTAGTGCGAACTTTTGGTGACACTCTTCTGCTAATCTTGCAGTTTTTGTTGCTGTTATTCTGTCCAAACTATTTTATTCCTACATCCATGTATCTTCTTGCTATGCTTAGATTAACTATCACTTGCACATAAAAGTTTTTTTATCGTACCTGTTTTTTTAACTCTATTTTCATAAATAACATGGACAACATGAGCTATAACCATTAAAACAAAAATAGGCTGAGTGCTATTTCTAAGTTCATGGATCCATGTTAGTGTTATATTATCAAGCGCTAAAAGTATATAGATCTCACAAACTAGTGTAATTAAAAGTGCTGTACACATCGCTATATAACCTATGGCTACTATTGCTTGTGATGCTGATTTTGCACGTATGAGATGCATAAGTGGAACAGCGTTCATGCCAGTTAAAGCCATATAGACTCTAGTTATAACTCCACCTAAAAGCATCCCTATAAAAATAGTATGAAGATTTAACATAGACATTGACCAAGTATTGAGTGTTTGATCATAACCTGCATAATAAGTTATAAAGATACCAAAAATACTAACAGCCGTTAGTAGATGCCAAAGTCTATATAGTTTTGTAAAATTTACTTGCATTTATATTTTTCCTAAATTAAAATTATTATCGAAATTTAAAGAGTTTTTATTATTTAAATGTCATAAGAGCATAGCCACTGTTTTGGTACCCAATAGTATCTATGAAGCTGTTAGGCGTAATATGAACAAACTTGAGTACATCTTCTTTATCAATAGCGTTCGAAGCTAAGCTCATTGCGCATGCAATAACCTTTACTCCTCTTTTTTGAGCCAATTCTCTGAGGTATTCTTGCGCTTGTTGTGTGTTTGCTATATCTCTCTCTTTGACTATAAAATCATAGTTTTTTGAAATCATAGGAACACAAGAGCCATGAAGTGTGATAACAAAGTTTGCTTTGTCTCCTCTCTCTTCTATCATGCTCATGGTTTTACCAATCAGCCACATACGAGTTTTTATGTAGTTAGCATCTCCTGAACTACAATCAAATACAGCTTTATACTCATTCGCATGAAGAGTTCCAAACAACATAAATAATAACACTAGAACATTCTTCATTGAAAAATTTCTAAAACCTGATTTTGTATGTGCCATTTTTTTCCTTTATACTATGTGCTAAAAAGTGTTTAGAAATCATCATCAAAATTTAAAGAACCCTTTGAGTAGTTCGTTACAGTTCCCTCAAAAAAATTAGTCTTTTGGTCGTTAAACTTAGCAAAATCGTCTACCCATTTTATAGGGTTGCTTACATTATAAAGCTTGTCAAAACCAACAGAAGCGAGTCTATCATCTGCTAAAAACTGAATATATTGCTCAACTATATCATTTGTTAGACCTAAGATCTGACCTTGAGTTATGTATTTTCCCCAGTCACTCTCTAACTTAACTGCCTCTTTAAACATCTCTATAACTTCTGCTTTTAGTTGAGGAGTGAAGAGATCTGCTCTCTCTTTTCTAAGAGTATTTATAAGGTTTTTAAACAGCGCTAGGTGAGTCACTTCATCTCTTTGGATAAATCTAATCATCTGAGCAGATCCAAGCATTTTACCAGAACGTGCAAGTGTATAGATATATGTAAAACCACTATAAAAGTAGATCCCTTCTAATATCTGGTTAGCAAAACATGCTTTTACAAAGTTGTGTTCAGTTGGGTTTGCAGCAAGCTCTAGGTAAACTTTTGCAATTGCATCATTTTTACCCTTTAGCATCATATCACGACGCCAAAGCTCGTAGATCTCAGCAGAGTTTGTTGAGATGCTATCAACCATGACTGCATAAGATTGTGAGTGTAATGCCTCTTCAAAAGATTGGCGAACAAGGATTAGGTTTATCTCTGGAGATGTAACATATGGATTTACATTATCTATAAGGTTGTTAGTTTGAAGCGAGTCCATAAATATTAACTGTGCAAGAGCCTTATCATAAGCTACTTTTTCATGTTCTGTTAGATTTTTATAATCATTTACATCACGAGTCATATCTACTTCTTTTGGAAACCATGTGTTGTTTAACATCACTTCCCAAAGATTATATGCCCACTGATACTTAATATTATTTAACTCAAAGATACCCGTTGGATCCCCACCAAACACCTTTCTATCGTTTACATTTTCTTTTGAATCTGGATTATATATATTTTTTCTTTTCATCTCTTCCTACTTATCTTGAATAAAGTTTATGATTATACCATTTCAAGATTTTGTTTTGATAAATTTAAAAATCATAAACTAAATATTTACTTGAGTCAAAAAAATCTAGTTATTTTTGTGAGTATATTTAATACTTAAGTTATTATAATAGTTTTAAATACAGACTTAAAGGAGATGCGTATGAAGTTTTTCATATCTTTCATACTGCTAATATTAACAATGAATGCAATGAATTTAGAACCGTATCAAAAAAGAGTAGAGCAACTCAGCGATGAAGAAAAAAGAGTGCTTATCCATAAAGGCACAGAGAGACCATTTAGTGGCAAATATACAAATGAAAAGTCAAACGGCATCTACACTTGTAAGATTTGTGATACACCACTTTATAAGTCAAATGATAAGTTTGACTCAAATTGTGGTTGGCCTAGTTTTGATGATGCAATTGAGGGTGCAGTAAAGAGAGTGCCAGATGCTGATGGAAGACGCGTTGAGATCGTTTGTGCAACTTGTGGAGGACACCTTGGTCATGTCTTCCTTGGTGAGGGATTAACTCCTAAAAACACTAGACACTGCGTAAACTCGATCTCTATAAAACTAGATCAAACAAAAGGGGCAAAAGATGAGACTCTCTCCTATGCTTACTTCGCAGGTGGTTGTTTTTGGGGAGTTGAGTACTACTTAGAAAAACTAGATGGTGTAAAAGAAGTTCACTCTGGCTTTATGGGCGGTCATGTTAAAAACCCAG
The DNA here is from genome assembly GCF_023228785.1 of Sulfurimonas sp. Classification (GTDB taxonomy): domain Bacteria; phylum Campylobacterota; class Campylobacteria; order Campylobacterales; family Sulfurimonadaceae; genus Sulfurimonas. The sequence goes on along the minus strand of NZ_JALOAN010000016.1, from coordinate 26,292 downwards.
GTTATTACGAAGTTGTCTCTGGTAGAACTGGCCATCTAGAAGCTGTTGAAGTTATTTACGATAAGAGTAAGATCTCTTATGAGATGCTTGCTAAAACATTTTTTGAGATCCACGATCCAACCCAAGCTAATGGACAAGGTCCAGATATAGGTTCACAATATCTCTCTGCTGTCTTTGTGAGCAATGAAGATGAAAAAAAGATCATCAACAAACTAATAACAGAGCTTGAAGCAAATGGTTATAAAGTTGCTACAAAAATTTTAAATAGTAGTGAGTTTTATAAAGCAGATGAGGGACATCAAAACTACTACAAAAAGAAAGGCTCACTTCCATATTGTCATAGTTATAAAAAAAGGTTTTGAGAAAACTGTATTGGCGACCTCTGCATAAAGAAGTTATGACAGAGTATTTATGTCGCCTTTAGTTTAAAATACCTTTGTTGCAAGGGACAAAATGTCCATGCCATTAAAACGGACGAATTCGTTTTAATGTGTAAATAAAAGAGGCTATTTGCTACCTCTAGAGTGTCTTTTTCTTTCGTTTTCTGTTAGGTATTTTTTACGAATACGAATGTTTTTAGGAGTTATCTCTAAAAGCTCATCATCTTCTATCCACTCTAAGGCACGCTCTAGAGACATAGTTCTAGGTGGGATAAGTTTGATTGCCTCATCTGCACCAGAAGAACGAACATTTGACTGTGCTTTTCCTTTGATAGGATTTACTGCTAAGTCGTTTGAACGAGAATGCTCACCAATAATCATTCCTTCATAAACTTTTGTTTGTGGCCCTATAAATAAAACTCCACGGTCTTGGATATTAAAGAGTGAAAAAGATAGTGTTTCGCCATTTTCCATAGAAACTAAAGCACCATAACTTCTTGATTCAACTCCTCCAGAATATGGACGAAATTCTAAGAAAGAGTGATTCATTACACCCTCACCTTTTGTATCTGTTAAAAACTGTCCACGAAAACCTATAAGTGCACGAGCTGGGATCTCAAACTCAATTCTTTGAAAACCTTGTCCCATTGGTAACATTGATTTCATTTCAGCTTTTCTCTTGCCAAGTCTCTCAATAACTGAACCACTTAGTTCTTCTGGTACATCAATAACTAAATGCTCAAATGGTTCACATTTAACGCCTTCTATCTCTTTTACAATAACTTCAGGACGAGATACACCAAACTCATAATCTTCACGACGCATATTTTCAGCTAAAACAGTGATTTGAAGCTCTCCACGACCTGAAACTTTAAACTTACCTTCACCTACAACTTCTAACTTCATAGCAACATTTGTTTGCATCTCAGCATCTAAACGCTCTCTTAGTTTGTTTGATGTTACATGTTTTCCCTCTTGACCAGCAAGTGGTGAGTCATTTACAGAAAATACAACTGTTAGAGTCGGCTCTTCAATATGCATTGGATCTAGTGGAACTGGATTTGCAGGATCACAAATAGTATCTCCAACATCAACAGTCTCAAGTCCTGCAAATGCAACAATATCTCCAGCTTCTGCTTGCTCTATCTCCATACGGTTTAGTCCGTGAAAACCAATAAGTTTAGTAATTTTTCCCTTTACTAGTGCGCCATCGGCTTTAGCTAGTAAAACTTGATCACCTTTGTTTATAACACCATTAAAAATACGAGAAATTCCTATCTTTCCAACATAGTTATCATAGTCAAGTGTAAAAACTTGTGCTTGAGTAGGGTTTTCTCTATCTCCCTCAGGTTCAGGAATGTGTTTTAAAATAGTTTCAAAAATACATTGAAAATCTCCACCCTCTTGTGCTAGATCTAGCTTTGCTATACCATCACGAGCTGCTGCATATATAACTGGAAAATCTTGTTGTTCATCTGTTGCACCCATGTCTGCAAAGAGGTCAAACATTTCATCAACAACGCGATCTGGATCAGCCGACGCTTTGTCAATTTTGTTTATAACAACAATAGGTTTTTTACCTAACGCTAACATCTTTTTTACAACAAACTTTGTTTGTGGCATAACACCTTCGTAAGCATCAACTAAAACTAAAACACCATCAACCATTTTAAGAACACGCTCAACTTCTCCACCAAAGTCAGCGTGACCCGGAGTATCGATAATATTGATCTTATAGTCTTTATATCGAATAGCTGTGTTTTTAGAAAGAATTGTGATTCCTCTTTCTTTTTCTATAGCATTTGAATCCATAGCTCTTTCATCATGTTGTTCATGACTTCCATATGTTCCTGATTGTTCTAACAATCCATCAACAATTGTAGTCTTACCATGGTCAACGTGTGCAATAACTGCAATATTTCTAATCTTTTGCATTAATCTTTCTCCATTGATATTTCCAAATTTTAGTGTTAAAGAAGCAGTAGAGCACTTCTTTATAGAGATGGAAAAAATTTCCGCGATTGTATCAAAATAAGCTTTAGTTCTTGCCAAATTTAGTTACAAATTTTAAAATATCTGATATTAATGTGCATTTTATTGTTATAATATCTCAAAATATAATCTTAAAAACGGATATTAGAATTCATAATATTGGTTTTTAAGTAAAATTATTAAAATCAAACTATAAGAGAAGAAATGATTGATTATCCAAACTTTTTAGAAAAAATCTTTGATAAACTAAAGTCTAAAAACGCAAAAGCCATTATAGTTGGTGGATATATTAGAGATACTTTACTTAACTTTGAGTCAAATGATATAGATATTGAAGTTTATAATGTAAAAAGCTTTGAAAAATTGCAAAATATCTTAGAAGAGTTCGGAGATTTAAATATTGTTGGAAAAAGTTTTGGAGTTTGTAAACTAAAGATGCAGAGTTACGACTTAGATTTTACTCTTCCTAGACTTGATTCAAAAATTGGATCTGGACACTTAGGATTTGATATAAAAATAGACAAAGATCTTGATTTTAAAGAGGCTGCAAGAAGAAGAGATTTTACTATTAATGCTATTGGATTTGATGTTCACGACAAAACTTTACTTGATCCTTTTAATGGTCTTGAAGATTTAAAAGAAAAAACTCTTAAGATGGTTGATATAAAGACATTTACAGACGATCCTCTAAGGGTTTTAAGAGCAGTGGGCTTTTGTTCAAGATATGAGTTTGCAATGCACGAAGAGCTATTTAGCTTATGTTTTAAGATGATTAGACAAGATGCTCTTCAAGAGCTTCCTAAAGAGAGAATTTATGAAGAGATTAAGAAGATTTTACTTAGATCTACCAAGCCTTCGATTGGTTTTGAACTTTTAAAAGAACTCGGTGCATTAAAGTATTTTAAAAACCTATCTCTTTTAACTCAAGATAACTGGCATCTTATTATGGATGCGCTAGATAGATTTACATCCAAACTAACTGCTAACATTAAAACTAACGAGATCTTGATGTTAGCCATTCTTTGTTATAGATTTGATGAAGTTCAAACTAAAGAATTTGTTATATCCTTAAGTGATGATAAGTTTCTCTTAAAAGAAATTTTAACTCTTAAAACTCAATTTACACAACTTTTAAAACTCTCTTGTTGTGAAGTAAATAATTATGATATTTATAAACTAGCAAGTTTTGTAAATATAGAGCATCTTTGTATTTTAGGTGATGTTTTATCTGGTGTTGGCAAAACTATATATTTAAGAGCAAAAGAGTTAGGAGTGATAGAGAAAAAATTAGAGGCTATTATAATGGGAAAAGATTTAATTTTATTGGGGTTAAAACCCTCAATTGCTTTTTCTAAGATATTAGATGCAGGCTATGAGGCTCAAATGAGAGAAGAATTTTCTAATAAAGAAGAGGCATTAAAATGGTTAAATAAAAATTTACCTAACTACCAATAACACCCATTTTTCTTTGAATTTCACTCTTTTTATTCATATTTTCAATGGCTTTATTTAAAGATTCTCTTATTTTAGAAAGATATATTTGTTTATTGTCTGTATCGTACTTCTCTATCATCTCTTTTGAAACTTCGAACAGCTCTATTGCTGCTTCTATTGCTTCAATAGATAATTTTCTATTTGCTAAGATATTTATTATAAGATCAAGCCCTTTTCTTATCTTGCTATCCATATCTTCTATATCTATATATCTTTTTTGAGTTTTTTCATCTACTTCAAGAAGCCTTTTTAAAACCTCTTCTAAACCATCTGCACTTACAGGCAAATCAGAAATTCTGTTATTAATATATGATCTCATATCTGTTAGATTCATCTTTGAGATTCTCTCAACTAATTCATTATGTTTTTTTTCTTTATCATTTTTAGAGATTCCTATTTTACCTAGCATATTTGAAAACATATCTACCTCTATCTCTTATAATTTTGAACTATCTATCTCTATAACTGTGTGAACATTCCCACGTGGGTTATAATCAGCTACAATCTTCATGTATTTAGGTTTTATTTTTTTCTCAAGTGCTTCATATATTTCATTTGCACTATTTTCATGTGAGACATGCTTATCTCTAAAAGAGTTTATATAGAGTTTCATAGCCTTTAATTCTACTACAAACTCATCTGGAGTATATTCCAAATATATAGTTGCATAGTCTGGATATCCACTTCTAGGACACAAACAAGAGAATTCTGGAAGTGTCATTTTTATAAGATAATTTCTTTTATATTTATTTGGCCATATTTCTAAATCTTTTTCAATATCAAACTCATTGACAATTTTTTCGCCATACTTCATATATTTTCTTCCTTATTTGTTATTTCAGAGATATAGTTTCCCTGTAAATAGTCTATATTCAACTCTTTAAACTTTTGTAGAGTTTCATAAGATTCTATCATCTTTATCCAAGTTTTTACACCTTTTTCATGTGCCATAAGGTTAAAACCTTTTATAATATCTATATATTGTCTATCTTTTGTGTAAAAAGAGTCATATCTAACTAGATCTATTTCTAGATCTCTTAAATATAAAAAACTTGTATGAATAGAACCAAGTCTATCTATGGCAATCATTATGCCCATGTTTCTTAAGCGTTGTAGAGTTTCATTATACTTACTTATTTGTGAATAATAGTCTAATTCATGTAATATAAAAATTATTTTATATTTTTTATTTAAAAGTTTTTTGACTTTAAAGATAAAACTAGGATTTCTAATAGATGTTGGTGATATATTTATAGCATATATATTATCTTCATTTTCATTGCATTTAAAAATAATTTCTTCTAAAACTTTTAAGTCAAATTCAAGTCTCAATCCCAATTTATCCAATATTTTCATATATGTTTTTTGATGGATAATTTTCCCATCTGTTTCTTTTAACTTTACAAAACACTCTTTTATTATAGGTTTTTCTTTTTCATAAACATCTTGATACATAATTTCGAAGAGTCTATTTTTAACGGCATTTTCTACAAATGATTCTTCCATATGCGGATTTATATTTTCTTTGTTTTTAGATAAATTTTTTCTATTTCTATCTTGTGTCTCAAAAAGATCTTCTATAAGATATTCTACTTCATTTGAAAAGTTTGTATCTGTAACAGCTCCACTTAATTTAACTTCAATCTCATCTACTATAAACTCGTCACTTTTTAAAAATAGCATATCAACTAAAGAAGTAAATTCTTCTTTTTGACCTCTTAACCCTATAACAAAATCTCCGCCTTTTATATGTCCCATAGGAAAGTGTGTTATATCTTTACTCTTTAGATATTTTTCTATCCATGAGATTACTTCTCTTATTACTTTATCTCCATTTTTTATACTATACCTATTGTTTATATTGTCAATATTATCAATACTTATCAAGATAAGAGTATATTTTTCATATATATTTATATCTCTTTGTAAATATTTGAAAATATATTCTCTTGTAAAAGTTTTAGATACAGATTCTGTTATCCTAATATCAAAACTTTTATAGATAATATAAAAAATAAAATATATACTAAATAAAAAAAGTATAAGTATCTCTACATAAAATGAGGTGTCTATTGCTTCATAATCGCTTATAAGTTTGTGAGAAATAAATAAAAGTATAAGAGAAAAGATAGGAAGTCCCATTCTAAGTGCTAACTTAAAACGGTATTCTCTCTCTTTTATCTCTGGAAGTAGCATATATTTTTAGACATCTAAATGTTTAACATCTTTAGCATGTGTTTCTATATAATTACGACGAGGTTCAACTTCATCACCCATAAATAGAACAAATGCATCAGATGCCGCTTCTGCATCGTCTATAGTAACTTGAAGTAAGACACGATTTTCAGGAGTCATAGTAGTTTCCCAAAGCTGATCTGGATTCATCTCACCTAGACCTTTATAGCGCTGAATATATGCACCTTTTTTAGCATAATCGTTAATACCCTCTAATACATCAATAATATCTTCTTCAAAAGTTAAATCCCACTCTTGAATCTTTTTAAATACATAACTAGCTTCATTAAAGTGTGGAGCTGCAAATAGATCATCATTTATAAGTAACTCTTCCATTCCACCTTTTGTTTGAACATAGAGATGTATAGAATCTTCACTTACTGTCTTAGTTAATATATTATTTCCATTTGAGAGTAAAAATTTTTCAATCTCTTCATACATAGCTTTAATATCTAAACCTATAAGGTCTGAATTTTCTATAAAGTGACGAATCAAACTAATAAGTGAATATCTTCTCTCTAGTGCAATAAGTGAACCTCTATAGTGATCAACCATCTTAAAAAACTCTATAAGATCGTTTTGTCCAACACCTTGCATCTCTAAAGATTCAACACCATTTTCAATTAAGAAAGCATTCATCTCTCTATCATCTTTAAAGTAGATCTCTTTCTTACCTTTTTTATAACGATATAGAGGAGGTTGAGCTAAATAAAGATATCCTTTTTCAACTACATCACGGAAGTGACGGAAGAAAAATGTAAGTAGTAGAGTTTGAATATGAGATCCATCGACATCGGCATCGGTCATTATGATGATTTTATGATAACGAAGTTTATCTTCATTATATTCTTCACCAATTCCACAACCCATAGCCGTGATCATATTTGTTATCTCTTCTGACTTTAAGATCTTGTCTAGTCTTGATTTTTCAACATTTAAGATTTTACCTTTTAGTGGCAGTATTGCTTGAAAAACACGATCTCTACCCATCTTTGCAGATCCACCAGCAGAGTCACCTTCGACTAAGTATAGTTCACAAATACTTGCATCTTTACTTTGACAATCGGCTAGTTTTCCAGGAAGAGTTCCAACACTCATAACATCTTTTCTACGAGTTAATTCTCTTGCTTTTTTAGCAGCCTCACGACCACGAGCAGCCATAAGAGCTTTATTTACTATCGCTTTTGCTTCTATAGGTGTTTCTTCAAAGTACTTAGATAAAAGCTCATAAGTAGACTTTTGAACAAGAGGTCTAACATAAGTGTTACCTAGTTTTCCTTTTGTTTGTCCCTCAAACTGAGGCTCTGGAACACGAACAGAAACTATAGCTATAAGTCCTTCTTTTACATCATCTCCAGATATTTTAATATCTTTCTCTTTAGCAGCTCCATTTTTAGCGTTATAGTTTGATATAACACGAGTTAGTCCAGCACGAAAACCAGCTTCATGAGTACCACCATTTGGAGTTCTTATGTTGTTTACAAAAGATGCAAGTTTTTCATCATAAGTTTCGTTATACATTAGAGCAATATCGAACTCTATATCTTCTATTTTTGTACTAAAAGAGTAAACTGATGTTACTGCAGTTTTTTTATTCATATCTTCTACATACTGAGCTATACCACCCTCAAAGTGGTAAGATTCACTAACATTAGATCTCTCATCTTTAAAGTTAATTGTAATAAATGGATTTAAATACGCAAGCTCTTTAAATCTTTTTGCTAAGTATTCAAAGTCAAAAGTAATAGTATCTGTAAAAATACTAGGATCTGCACTAAATTCAATAGTAGTTCCAGACTTTCTACTCTTTCCTATAACAGCTAAAGGTTCTAAAGGTATACCTTTTTTAAAACTTTGCTCAAATTTTTCGCCATTTTTATTTATTGTCATCTTAAGATCAGAAGAGAGTGCATTTACAACAGAGACACCAACACCATGAAGTCCACCAGAGACTTTATAAGTATCTTTGTCAAACTTTCCACCAGCGTGTAAAACAGTTAAAGCAACTGTTGCAGCACTAATTCCCTCAGTTGGATGCATATCTGTTGGAATACCACGACCATTATCTCCAACTATACAACTATTATTTTTAGTAAGTGTCACATTTATAGTGTCACAATGTCCAGCCATCGCTTCATCTATAGAGTTATCTATAACTTCATAAACTAAATGATGTAAGCCACGATGACCAGTATCACCAATATACATACCAGGACGCTTACGAACAGCCTCTAAACCTTTTAAGACTTTAATATTACTAGCACCATAATTTTGTTCCATTATTCTTCCTACTATAAAATTCTCATATATAGTCACAAGATAGATATCTTTATTTAAAAAGATAGTCATGACATAATTAGAGACATTTTATCCAATCTTTATTAAAATAAAGTTTTATGATGTGTTTTTGTGAGTTTGCAGAGTATTTACTTCACATAATGTGAAGTAAATTATTGAAATTTTATATAACTATTGGCATTACTACTGTTTTAAAATTACCATCCATTAAAACAAAAGGAAGATTTCCTTCATTTAGTCCTATGACAAATTCTGATGAATTTATGCTATTTAAAAAATCCAATAAATATCTTGAATTAATTGCTATAACAAAATCTTCACTAAAATTTGTTGTGAAGTTTATCTCAGTTTTTGCTTCTATATTATCATCACTTAGTGATTCAAATATAATCAAATCATTTAAAAAACTAATTTTTACGTCTGATGAAATTGTAGTTATCTGTTTAATAGATTCAATCATTTTAGCTTTTGGTAGGACTAAAGAGTTTTTAATCTCTTTTGGAATAATTCTTGTATATTCAGGAAACTTTCCATTTATAAGCTTTGTAAAAAATGTGTACTGTTTAGAGTGAATAATAAGATTTGTATCATCATAATACATTTCTATATCATCAAAGAAAAGTTTTTGGATCTCAACTATTGCTTTTTTAGGGATAATAATGGATAGTTCATTATCACTTGTATTAGCTATTGTTACAATAGCTAATCTTCTAGTATCAGTTGAAGCAAAGTTTATACTATCTTGTTTTATATCTATAAGTGCACCATTTAATTCAAATTTAGGATTGTTAGTGTCTATAGCTGGAGTTATTTTTTTAAGTGAATCTATAAGTGAGTGTGAATCTATAGATATACGAGGTTTTCCTTCATATGTTGGAAATGCTGGAAAGTCATTATGTGAAAAAGTAGGTAATTTAAACTTTGAATGAGATTGAGAAATAAAAAGTATTTCATTTTTAACTTCTAAGTTAATTTCTGTATCTTTTAATATTCTAATAATATCTAAGAATTTTTTACCATTTGCAGTAATGCTTCCTGTTGAGATAATATTTACTATATCTGTAGATACTTCAAAACCTATCTCTTGGTCAGTTGCTCTTAGAGTTAGTTTTGTTTCATCAACATTTATAAAGACATGAGAAGTTATTTGAGATGTATCTTTTTTTTCTAAAAATGGCTGAGCATTTATTAGTATGTTTTCTATAATTGATTTAGAGATTGTTATCTTCATATGAATTCCTATTATTATATAATATTTAGTAAGTAGTAGTAGGAGAGAGTGATTATGTGAATATCACTTTTCGCTTCCCACTAACAGAGCTTTTTGGATGTGATGAACCAAAGTAACTCTACTCACATCTATTCACTTTTATGATTATATCTTTTTTTAAAGAAAAATATAACATTTAAGATACAGAAGTTATTTTATTAGTCAATTCTTCTATTTTAACTCTGAAATCTTCATCATTTTTCATTAGTTCATTAATCTTTTTGATAGTATGACTAATAGCTGTATGATCTTTCATCCCAAAATATTGAGCAAGTTGTGGCATAGTATTTGGAGTTAATTCACGACATAGATATATACTAATTCTTCTAGCATAGACTAGATTTTTACTTCTACCTTTTGAACGAATTTCAGTAGGTTTTATATTTAGATCTTTTGCTACACTGTTTGTTATAGTATCAAGTGTTAAGTTAGCTCTGTTTTCTTGGAGTTGATCTCTTAAAACATTTTTTGTAAAAGCCAAATCTATATCTATATGCATAAGTTGTGAATAAGCATGAAGCTTAGATAATATACCTTCGATTTCACGAACATTACTCTCTATCACAGTAGCTATATAGTTTATGATGTCATTAGTTAGTTTGACTTTATTGATCTCACATTTCTTTTTTATAATAGCTATTTTAGTTTCTAACTCTGGAGGCTGAATATCTGCAACTAGTCCCCACTCAAATCTACTTTGGAGTCTTTTTTCTAGTCCACCTATTTTTTTAGGGTGTTTGTCTGCTGTTAGTATTATCTGTTTGCCCGCACCCTTTAGTGCTTCAAAAGTATGAAAAAATTCCTCTTGGATTCCTTCTTTGTTACTTAAAAACTGAACATCGTCAATGAGAAGAACATCACATTTTCTATATTTTTCTTGAAAAGATGGCATTGTTTTGTTTCGTACATGCCTTATAAAATCATTTAAAAACTGCTCAACTGAGGTATATATAACAATTTTACCTTGGTTTTGAAAAACATTTCCAGCTGATTGCATCAGGTGGGTTTTTCCTAAACCAACTCCTCCATAGATAAAGAGTGGGTTATAAACTTCTCCAGCTGATTCACTAACACTCTTTACTGCTGCATAAGCAAACTGGTTAGATCCACCAACCATAAAGTTATCAAAAGTGTGAGATGGATTTAACAAAGAGTGTTGTGGTTTTTGCTCATTCTTTGGTTTTTTACCTTTTAGGCTTGTTGAATTTTTAAGAGCTATCTTTACATTGACTTTATTACCACTCTTTATTTCAAAAAGATGAGCTATTTTTTCAGTATATTTATTTTTTATCCAGTTAAGAACGAGAGCATTTGGGGCATAAAAAATTGCCATATCACTTGTTGATTTTTTAATATCATAGGTGAGTTGCTTAATATATCTATTATATTGTAACTCTGTTATCTCTTCTCTTAGTAGTTCTAAAACTTCTTGACCTATATTCACATAAAGCCTTGTTTAAATTATTTATATGTGAATAGTAACTCATAATTACATAAAATTCTATTAAATATATGTGAATAACTAAAATATTACTATGTGAATAAGTTTTAAACTCTTTTGTATATAATGTTTAAAAAAAAGATTAAAAATATGACAATACTAGGATTGGATCCAGGAACTAGAAATATGGGCTATGCACTCATAAAGCTAGAAAATTCTAAAATCTCTCTGCTTGGGGCAGGACTTATAAAGATGAAAGCAGAAGATCTACAATTTCAGATACCTCAAATGGTAGAAGCTCTTGATATTGTTTTTAAAAATCACACCATAGATGAAGTAGCAGTAGAAGATATATTTTATGCTCACAATCCAGCCACAACTATTAAACTAGCACAATTTCGTGGGGCTATTATGCTAAAAATTTTACAAGTTCATGGACATTTTAGTGAATACACTGCGCTTCAAGTAAAAAAAGCACTAACTGGAAATGGAAAAGCTACAAAAGAACAAGTTGCTTTTATGGTTAAAAGACTACTAAACATAAAAAAAGAGATAAGACCACTAGATATATCAGATGCAATGGCTGTTGCTATTACTCACTCACAAAGAGTTAGATTAAGAAAATAACTTAAAAAGAAACTCTTGCTACATATCAAAAAATAAAAGATATAAAGTAGATACAATCAAAAATAAAATTACACTAGTGTAGCTAAAGGAAATATGATATGAATCAATTTACAAATCTCCCAGAGGGACATCCAGTTAGAGTTTACTTAGAAGAAAATCAACTCATTCGTGGTTTAATGGCAAGTATCAATAGTATAGATATAGTTAAAAACCAAGATGAGTTTAAAGAGAAATTTGCAAGACTTTGTTTAGTTGAAAAACACTTTGCAAGAAAAGAGAACCAACTTTTTCCATATTTAGAACAATACGGCTGGACATCTCCATCTCAAAATATGTGGGCTTTTCATGACGATATAAGAGCTATAGTAAAACAAGCTAGAAACCTCGTTGAGAGTGATGAAAAAGAGTCACTTATGATGGTTTTACAAAATCTTTTTCATAACTTAGAACACATTATGCAAGTAGAAGAGGGTAGACTTCTTCCACGAGCATTAGAGATGTTACAAGAGAGTGATTGGATGGAGATGCGAGATGGAGATGAAGAGATAGGTTGGATGTTTGATGAAAAACCAACTGCTTATCCTGCTCACACAGAAGATGAATATATTCACCCATCATTAGACACTAAAAAGAGAAAACTCCCTTTTTCGCTTGAGGGAAGGATAGATCTAGAACAGGGTCATATGTTGCCAGAACAGATAAACTGGCTTTTAAAATTTATGCCTGTTGATATCACTTATGTTGATGAAAATGATATTGTTATCTTTTATAATCGTGGTGATGATAGGGTCTTTCCAAGAAGTGCAGGAATTATAGGTCGTGAGGTAAAATTTTGTCATCCTCCAAAGTCTGTTGATCAGGTTTTGATGATATTAAGAGAGTTTAAAGCAGGTCGTAGAGATGAAGCGGAGTTTTGGATAACATTTAAGGGCAAATTTATTCACATTAGATACTTTGCTATTCGTGATGATGCGAAAAATTATAAAGGTGTTATAGAAGTTAGTCAAGATGTTACTCATATAAGAGAACTTGAGGGTCAACAAAGACTTCTTGATTGGGAATAGGGTTTAGTTAGTTTTGATATAATCAAATATTACAGAAAGTTAAGGAGAAAATTATGGGCAAGTTTACAAATGCAACTATAAAAAAAGAAGCAAACATTTATTATGATGGAAGTGTAACAAGCAGAAGTGTTGAGTTAGAAGATGGTTCAGAAATTTCACTTGGTGTTATGCTACCAGGAGAATATACTTTCAATACGAATAAAGCTGAGATTATGGAGATGCTAAGTGGTAATTTAGAGGTTAAACTTCCAGATGAGGAGTGGAAAACTCTAAACACTCCAGAGTCTTTCAATGTAGCATCTAACTCATCTTTTGATGTTAGAGTTAAAACAGTTACCGACTATTGTTGTTCTTACATCGATTAAATTTTAACTCCAATATTTAATATATTGGAGTTCTGTCATCAGGTCCTAAGTAGAGTTGGCGAGGACGAGCTATTTTTATGTTGTCTTGCTCTTTTAATTCGATCCATTGAGAGATCCACCCAGGGACTCTTCCTATAACAAATATAACAGCAAACATATCTTTTGGAATTTTTAGAGCTTGAAGAATAAGACCTGAGTAGAAGTCTATGTTTGGATATAAACCTCTACTAACAAAGTAGTCATCATTTAAAGCAATGTTTTCTATCTTGTTAGCAACCGCTACAAGCTCACTATCTATTCCTAACTCTACTATGAGTTCATCTCTAATGTTTTTAAGAATCTTAGCACGAGGATCAAAGTTTTTATAAACACGATGTCCAAATCCCATAAGTCTAAAAGGATCATTTTTATCTTTGGCACGTGCTATAAACTCATCGACTCTATCAACTGTGCCAATCATCTCTAGTTGGCGAATAACGGACTCATTTGCTCCACCATGAGCTCGACCCCATAAAGCACCAATCCCAGCACTAATAGCCGCATATGGATGTGCGTGAGTAGATCCAAGATTACGAACAGCAGTTGTAGATGCATTTTGTTCATGATCTGCGTGAAGAGTTAAAATAGTGTCTAGTGCTTTTATCTCTATATTTCTTAAATCTACATACTTGTGAGGATAGGCTCTCATCATATATAAAAAGTTCTCTGCAAAACCTCTCTCCATATCTGGGTAGATAATAGGAAGACCATTTGAATATCTATATGAAAAAGCAGCAATAGTAGGAATTTTAGCAATGATTCTATTTGCCATTTCCATGTATTCTTCAGGTGAATCTATATCTAAATGATCAAAGTAAAAAGTAGATAGTGCTGAGACACCAGCAGAAAGAATAGCCATTGGATGAGCTTGATCTGGAAAGGAGTCAAATAGCTTTTTCATACCCTCATGAATAAATGAGCGTTTTGCCATCTCTTCTTTAAAATTTTCAAGCTCTTCTTGAGTTGGTAGTTCTTTATTTAAAAGTAAATATGCAGTATCAAGAAATGTTTTTTCAGTTGCAAGATATGAAATATCATATCCTCTATACATCAGTTTACCTTTATCTCCATCGATATAAGTTATCTTTGAGCGACAAGATGCAGTAGATGTATAACCTCTATCAAATGTAAACATTCCTGTATCTTGGTAAAGAGTTGAAATGTCAATAACAGAAGGACCGACTGTTGCTTCTAATATAGGAAGCTCATAAGACTTTCCAGTTCTATTATCTATAAGTGTTACTGTATCGTTGCTCATTTATAAAACCTTTGCATCTAAAATAGTAAATTATTATATCATATAAACTTTATTTGATATTACAAAACAGTTGCAACTACACTTCCTCTTCTAAAGATATAAAATCTTTTCTTCTCTTGGCTTGAGGTAACAGATCTAAAATCATCTATATCTTTTATTTCTGTCTGCTCTATCTGAATTATAATATCACCTTTTGTTATACCAATATTATAAGCTTCACTGTTTGTATCTACACTATCAACTAAAACGCCACCTGATATATAAGTGTTATTTTGTAAAACTTTTTGTGTCTCTTTTGGAAGTGAGACTACATTTAAACCTTTATAATTTACATTTGCATTTGATAGCTCTTTATTTAGTGAGCCTAACTCCACATTTACTATATCTATCTTTTTATCTCGTAAAAATTTCATATTTACAACTCTTGATGGTTGGTAAGAGCCTATTATATTTTTTAACATACTAGCATTTTGTATTTTTTTGCCATTTATTGAGATGATTAAATCTCCTCTTTTTAGTCCAGCTTTTTGTGCAGGAGAATTCTCTTCAACACTTATAATTAATGCTCCATACTCATTATTATAAAAACTGCTCATGTCTTCACTAATATCATCTATACCAACACCTAAATATGCGCGTGTATATTTGCCATTGTCGATAAGTTGCGATGCTATTGAAGTGACCATATTAGAAGGGATTGCAAGTCCTATACCATCATTTCCGCCACTTCGTGAGATAATAGCGGAGTTTATGCCTATAAGATGTCCCGCAGAGTTTACTAGTGCTCCACCAGAGTTACCTGGGTTTATAGATGCATCTGTTTGTATAAAATCTTCATACTCAACTATTCCGATGCCATTTCTTCCAGTAGCTGAGACTATTCCTTGTGTGATAGTCTCTCCAACTCCGAAGGGATTTCCAAGAGCAAAGACAACATCACCAACTCTAACATTATCCGAGTTATAAAAAGTAACTGCATTTAACTCACCTGCATCTATTTTTATAATGGCAATATCACTCTTTGCATCACTACCTATTAGTTTTGCAATATAGCTTTTTTTGCTATCGGCTAAACTAACTTTTATCTCATCTGCACCATCTACAACATGATTATTTGTAACTATATAACCATCTTTTGAAATAACTACACCACTCCCCGAAGTTCCTTGTGGAACTCTTGGTTGTTCAAAAAAGAATGGATTTTGATATCCCCTTTGGGCAGTTATAGTTTTTTTTGTAGATATATTTACAACACTTGTTCTAATATCTTTTAAAACATTGTTATAAGAGAGGATAAAGCTTTGACTTGTGGGATTTTTTCGCTGAGTGTTTTCATCAGCATATTTGAAGTTCACTCCATCTTTAGCATTAAGTAAAGATAGAGAGAGTAAACACAGTAAAAGTATTTTTTTCATCCGTTTTTCCTTGATAATGAAATATCAAAGTTTATAAGCATTTGGTTTACGAAATGCTAACGAATATATAACGCTTGGTTAATGGTTTAACTACATAAAAGCTTTTATGCTTTCTGCCATTCCAAAGTCGGGATGTCTTTTTGGGTCAAGAACTGCTTGAGCTATTGTCATGTTATCGTTGTTTATAACTATAGGTGCTAAAAAGTTTACAGTAGAATTTTCAAGAGGTTTTTGAATAACTACAATGTTATAAGCACTAAGATTAGAGTTTTCTTTTATATCTAAAAGAACTTTTATATTTGATTTTACATCAAATGAGTATTCTCTTAATTCATAAGGATTTACTACTGTAAAAGAAATACCCTCATTATCTAGATCTCTTATTGTTGAAAAAAGATTATCAATCTGAACTATTTCTACATTCATTGTTTTTTCAAAACCTAATATATTACCCTTTACTTCATACTTTTGCATCAGTTTCTCCTTAAAATTGTTCCTCTTTGTATTTGATACTAGAAGATATTATATAGCATATAGCATTTTTTATACCAAATATATTATCATAATTTCCAACACCAAATGCAAAAAGACTATCTTGACTTAAAATAGTAAGTCCATCACTCATATCTATAAGAGATAGTTTATCATCTTTTAGAAGCTTTGCATCACTAACATTATTAAACTCTAAAGTTATTGTTACCCAATCATAATCTCTAGAACTGTCTTGTGTAGCTATAACAACTTTTATAACATCTTTTGATATTACTTCAAATGAGCGAAGTTCTGCATCTACAAACTTAATAAATCTTGTGCAAAATCTTTCAAGATCTTTTTCAAGTAGTGGTTTCATCCTATTGACAACCTACACACTCCATACTTCTATCTTCAACATCATTTGCTACTTCAGGAGATTGTGAACGAAGATAATAAGTTGATTTTAGGCCTAGCTTCCAAGCTAGCATATAGATCTCATTTAAGTATCTTCCACTAGCTTTATCAAGTGTTATAAAAATGTTCAGACTCTGACCTTGATCTAGCCACTTCTGTCTAATGGCTGCAGCTTTTATAAGTGCAGTTTGGTTTAGATCATAAGCAGGAGTATAGTAAGACCAAGTCTCAGGAGAGAGATTTGGAACAACCACTGGGATAAGTCCGCTTAGATTTTCTTCAAACCACTTTCTTTTAAATACTGGCTCTATAGCTTGAGTAGTTCCAGTAAGGATAGAGATAGAACTTGTTGGTGCAATAGCCATTAGATAACCATTTCTCATACCTTGCTTTTTAACTTTAGCTCTTAAATCATCCCACTCATAAGTAGATGCAAATAAGCCTCCACGATCTACTAAGTTTCTAACTTCAGCGTTAGCGTGATCCATTGGCATAGTGCCTTTACTCCACTGAGATCCTTCAAAATCAGGATACTTTCCTTTTTCTAAAGCTAGATCTGATGATGCAGAGATAGCGTTATAACTAACAGCTTCCATAACTTCATCTATCCTATCAAAGTGTTCTTGTGTTCCCCAAGATATGCCTTGTTCAGCTAACATTTGTGCCTCACCCATAACACCTAGACCGATAGATCTACTCTTCATGTTAGTTCGTTTTACTTTTTCTATTGGATAAAAGTTAAGGTCTATAACATTATCCAAACAACGAATTGCTATAGGCACGATTCTGTCTATATCTTCTTTAGTGTTTATACGAGAAAGGTTTACTGATGCTAAGTTACAAACAGCAGTATCACCATTTATCTTTTCTTTTTCAACTACATAGATTGGAAGTCCACCAAGTGAATCTAGTGCAGTTATTTTCTTAGCTGGTTTTTGTGCGCCACTATCAACAGTTACTATCTCATCTTCTTCATAAGATACAAAGTCACCATTTTCAAAGATGAGTTTTATCTTATAGTGGTTTGGATTAGTGTTTTGAAATATCTCAGTACAAAGGTTAGAGCTTCTTATAACACCAACATGATTGTTAGGGTTAGCACGGTTAGCATTGTCTTTAAAACATAAAAAAGGAGAACCTGTTTCAAAGTAAGACGTTAGTATCTTTTTCCAAAGGTTTTTAGCCTTTATCTTCTCTTTTACAATGCTCTCATCTTCTTCAAGTTCCATATATCGTTTGTCAAACTCTTCTCCATAAAGTGTAGCTAGATCTCCAGCATCGTAAGGATCAAAAAGTGTCCAGATTCCATCTTCTTGAACTCTTCTTAAAAACAAATCATTTAGCCACATTGATGGAAACAGATCATGTGCACGGCGACGCTCTTCACCAGAGTTTTTCTTTAAATCTAAAAAGTCATTTATATCTATGTGCCAAGGTTCCATATAAACAGCAATAGCACCTTTTCTTGTGCCTAACTGATCAACTGCAATGGCGATATCGTTTGTTATCTTTAAAAATGGAACAGTTCCACCTGCTGCATTTTTATGTCCATCTATATAAGATCCCATTGAACGGATCCCAGTCCAGTCCCAACCGATGCCTCCGCCAAACTTAGAGAGCATAGCCATCTCAGCGTATGAGTCAAAAATTCCCTCTATATTGTCAGGAGTAGATCCTATGTAACAAGATGATAGTTGATGTCTTGTTGTTCTTGCATTTGAGAGAGTTGGAGTTGCAAGCATAACCTCAAACTGAGAGATCATGTTATAAAATTTTAGTGCCCACTCATGTTTATCTTCTTCTCTATGAGCTAAAAACATTGCTATGGCCATAAACATATGTTGAGGAAGCTCTATTGGGTTAGAGTTTCTGTCTTTTATAAGGTATCTATCATAAAGTGTTTTAACACCCAAATAGTTAAAGAGCATATCTCTCTCTGGTTTTATATGTTTGTTTAGCTCTTCTAGGTCGTACATTTCTGCTAAACCTTGAAGAAGTCTGCCCTCTTTTTCGCCTCTTTTGAAGTACTTCTCTAGTGTGTCATAACCTGTAAAGCCATTTACTTGATGGTAGAGGTTAAACATAAAGAGTCTAGATGCAACGAAAGTCCAGTTTGGTGCATCTATGTCTATCTTATCAACTGCGGTTTTTATAAGAGTCTGTTGGATCTCTTTAGAAGTAATGCCATCGCGAAACTGAATCTGTGCATCAACTTCTAGTTCACTTTGAGATACATTTTCAAGTCCTGCAATAGCTGCTGAAGTATATTTTTGTATCTTTGAAATATCAAGAGGCTCTGTTCTACCATTTCTTTTTATAACTGTAATCATATATTTTCCTAGTGTAAAGTATCTGTTTAAATAGTTTGTTTTATATACTTAAAACTTTGTTATTGTGGCTTCAAGTAAATACTCTATTAAATATTGCATCCACATTTTTAGTGTAGTAGTCATAGTTGAAACACTCACGGATCTGCTCTTCGCTAAGTGAATTTCTTAACTCCTCATCTGCTAATAAATGGTTAAGATATAAACTCTCGCCATTCTCATTTGTAGTAGCTTTTCCTTGCTGGATCTCTTCCCAAACTTTCATAGCATTTCTTTGTACAATTCTGTAAGCATCCTCACGACTTACACCTTTTATAGGAAGTTCTAAAAGAACTCTTTGAGAAAATACAAGTCCACCAGTTAGGTTTAGATTTCTCATCATATTCTCAGGATAAACAGTCAAGTTTGCTATAACACTGTTCATGCGATGTAGCATAAAGTCAGTTGTTATAAAAGCATCAGGAAGCCAAAATCTCTCAGTAGAAGAGTGAGATATATCTCTCTCATGCCAAAGGGCTACATTTTCCATAGCAGGTATCGCATAAGCTCTAACCATACGAGCAAGTCCTGTGATGTTTTCTGTAAGGATTGGATTTCTTTTGTGTGGCATAGCTGATGAGCCTTTTTGCCCCTTTGCAAAATACTCTTCACACTCATAAACTTCTGTTCTTTGCCAGTGGCGAACTTGAACTGCAAACTTCTCTATTGTAGATGCCATTAAAGCTAAAGTTGTTGCTAGTCTTGCATATCTATCTCTTTGGATAACTTGGTTAGATGCTGGAGCTGACTTTAGTCCTAACTCTTCACAAGTATACTCTTCAAGTTCTAGAGGCGCGTGAGCAAAGTTACCCATAGCTCCACTTACTTGACCGACAGAGATTACTACCATGGTCTGCTCTAAGTTCTCTAAGTGTCTTGCCATCTCATCATACCAAACAGCTAAAACTAAACCAAAAGTTATAGGCTCTCCATGTATTCCGTGACTCCTACCAACCATTAGAGTCATCTTATGTTCCTCAGCGCGTTTCTTTATTGATTCCATAAGCATCTTCACATCTTTGATGATTAACTCTAGAGAGTCTTTCATTTGAAGTGCTACAGCGGTATCTATAGTGTCAGATGATGTCATACCATAGTGAAACCATCTTGACTCATCCCCAAGTGTTTCAGATACACTTGTTGTAAAAGCTATAAGGTCGTGTCTTGTTACCGCTTCTATCTCATCTATGCGCTTGATATCAAAGTTGGCATTTTTAACTATCTTATCAGCATCCTCTTGAGGAATCTTTCCAAGTCTAGCCCATGCTTTTACAACAGCTTTTTCTACATCTAGCCAAGCTTGATATTTTGCTTGATAAGTCCACTTTGAACTCATCTCTTCTCGAGAGTATCTATCTATCATTATATAGCTTCCTTATGATTTTTATGTTAAGTATTATGTTAAAATTTGTACATAAATTAAGTCATTGATTCTACATAAATAATTGTAAAATCTTGATTAAATAAGGAAGATAATTTTGCCATTTATTATAAAAAAAATGTTTGCCAAAGAGAAAAAAAAAGCATTTTTATATCTCATAAAAGAGTTAAACTATACACAAAAGGAAGCACAACGACTTATTGCAAAAGGAAGACTTTTTGTAGATGGTGAACCGATGACTAGAACTGCTGGAGAAGTTGAGGGTGAGTTTGAATTTATATACTTCGAACCCATCACAAGAGGATTAGAGCCAACAGCAGTCTATGATGAGTTTGTTCTTTTTGATAAGCCAAGCGGTGTGCTTATTCATCCACAAAACAGAAAAACTCCCTACTCTCTTATAGATGAACTAAAGTATCAGTTTGGCAGAGATGCAAACATCGCGCATAGAATAGACCAAGAGACAAGTGGACTTGTTCTTTGTGCTAGAAACAAAGATAGCGAGAGAGATATAAAGATGATGTTTGAACAAAGGGATATGAAAAAGAAATATCTTGCACTTGTTCATGGAGAGCTAAAAGATGCTATGTGCATAGAAGCTCCACTTTTAAGACGTGAAGATGAGAGTGCCATGGTTAGAATGGTTGTAAAGGTACATGAAGATGGAAAAGCATCTAAGACAGATATAAAACCATTGAAGTATTTTAAAGAGAAAGATATGACTCTTGTTGAGTGTTTTCCTTATACTGGAAGACAGCATCAGATCAGGGTGCATTTGTTTCATGTGAAACATTCTATAGTAGGAGATCCTATTTATGGACAAAGTGAAGAAAATATAGTTCGTTTTTTAGATAAAGATTTAGATGACAAAGAAAGAACGAAACTAAGTGGAGCTACAAGACTTTTACTTCATGCAAGTGAGTTGGAGTTTGAGTTATATGGAAATATGTATAAGATCCAAAGTAGAGTAGATTTTGCTAAAGAGTGCCTTAGTTATGTGAATAGTCAAACATTATGTGAATAAAAAAAGCTAGATATTTAAAAGACATTTATTTTATAAATTGTTTTTTTTATATAATAGGCTTTAAAGCCCTATATTTAGGGATTTAAAGCCAATTAACAGCATTGCTTTTTCAGCATAATTTTATATAAAATATTTCTTAAAAAAAGAGTAAATTTTCAAATTTATCAGAGAGAAATCAAAAAGATATTCACAGCTTACAACACAGTGTGAATAGTCCCTTATTTAGGTGATTTATGTAGTTTGTTTTATTGTTTAGTTTTAAAATGGATTATATTTGTGGTTTTAGTTGTAGGCTTATAAGATTATATTCTTATAAGAAAAGTAGGGTATTATTATATTCATAAACGACCTCCCTGGTGTGTTGGTCGTTTAGGCTAACATTCTTCTAGTTATTAACAAAACAATCATTATATTTTATATCCTAAATCAAAGAAAGAGAACCACTTTTTGCTATGCAAAATTTTTCTTTAGAGTTCAGGATGACGATAATTTTTATTGTGAGATTGATCTATCCCGTCATTGCGGGCTTGACCTATTTCATCATTGTGAGATTGATTTATTTCATCATTGTGAGATTGAACTATTCCGTCATTGCGGGCTTGACCCGCAATCTCATGAGGTCTTAGAAACTCAGAATTTGTTAGCATCTGAGTTGTTTTAAAACCTAAAGAGATCCTGAATCAAGTTCAGGATGACGATATTTTTATTGTGGGATTGATCTATTCAGGATGACAATGGTTTTTATTGTGGGATTGATCCATTTCATCATTGTGAGATTGATCTATTTCGTCATTGCGGGCTTGACCCGCAATCTCATGAGGTCTTATAAACTCAAAATTTGTTGGCATATGAGTTGTTTTAAAACCTAAAGAGATCCTAAATCAAGTTCAGGATGACAGTAGGTTTACTCGTTAAAGAGATTTATACTATCACACTGCGTTGTATCTTTTTATGATTTTTTTCACACGATTTTTTAAGTTACGAAGTGCTTCAACACTTGTTTCACCATCAGCAGTTAGATTTTCAAAATCACCATCAAATTGAGCTTTTGCTATCCAACCTATTTTTTTATGGTACTTTATACCAACGAAACGAATATCACCAAAATGTACTTTACATAAATCATATATTCTTTTTATGCGATCTGTGTTTGTTTTTTTGCTTTCTGCCATTATTGTTCTCCTTAATTTATTTCTCTACAAAAGAAACGAGTTCATTTTTAAGAGTTTAGCTTGTTTAGAATGTTATATTATCATAAGCTTTATTACAAAAAGGTTATGATTTGTCTTTTTCGTCGCTACTTGTTGCAGCTCTTATGAAGCCTATAACGCCTACAGCAAAAACTAGTATCAAAAAAATTATTTGAAATACTTCTATATAATTCATTTACTCTCCTTTGCCCTTAAGCAATAACTTTACTCTGCTCTTTTAATTGCCCACAAGCTGCACTTATATCTATGCCCTTAGAGTCTCTTATGGTACATAGAAGCCCATGATTGATAAGATAGTCTGCAAAGCTAACCATGCTCTCTTTAGAAGGTCTCTCGTAAGGTGTGCCAGGATATGGGTTGAAGTAGATCAGATTTACTTTTGCTTTTATGCCACTTAGAAGTTTTACAAGCTTTTTAGCAGATCCTAAGTCATCGTTTTTATCTTTTATAACAAGGTACTCAAACATAACTCTTTTTCTTGTGTCAATTGGAAATCTCTTTACCGCTTCTATGATGGAAGCAATATTGTGAGCTTTGTTCATAGGAATAAGTTCAGTTCTAAGTTCATCATCCACAGCGTGAAGTGAAATAGCAATGTGAACGCCTAGATCCATCTCCCCTAGTCTGTCTATCTTGTTACTGAGTCCACTTGTAGATACTGTCTGTCTTTTGCCAGAAATACACAAACCATCTTCTTCTTTAAAGATCTCTATCGCCTTTGCAAGGTTGTCGAGATTATCAAGAGGTTCGCCCATTCCCATATAGACTATGTTTATCATTCTGTTGTGTTTGTGTTTGTTGTCTCGCTTGAGCGTGACTACTTGAGCTACTATTTCGCCAGTAGTTAGATCTCTTGTAAAGCCACCTTTAGCAGTTAGACAAAAAGCACACCCTACTTTACACCCGACTTGCGTTGAAACACAGATAGTAAATCTTGCTTCTTGAACAAGTTCTCCATCCTCAGCGTAGATAGCATCTTTCATTTTAAGCCAAACAGCTTCCATAGTTTTGCCATCTTGAAGTTCTAAAAGATACTTTATAGTGCCATCAGTTGAGATCTCTTTGTTTATGATCTTTAGTGGATCTACTATATACTTTTGAGCTAACTCTTCTCTTAGCGCTTTTGGGATGTTTTTCATATCATCATAACTCTCGGCATATTGATGGTAGAGCCAACCAAAGATCTGGTTTACTCTAAAGCTTGGTTTTATAAGTGCTAGTAACTCTTTTTTTGTAAAGTCAAGAAGTGATGGTTTGCTCATCTTTTTGTTAGCTCCTTAATTCTCTTTTTTACATGCTCTTCTAAAAGTTCTTTAGCCTTTTG
Source organism: Sulfurimonas sp. (assembly GCF_023228785.1). Lineage (GTDB taxonomy): Bacteria > Campylobacterota > Campylobacteria > Campylobacterales > Sulfurimonadaceae > Sulfurimonas. The sequence continues at coordinate 2,220 of NZ_JALOAN010000016.1, read as the reverse complement.
GTGGTTTTTTAAAAAGTCCTCGTGAGCATTTTTGTTAGTGTAGTTAGTTATACAAAAAACTCCACCAGCAGGGATGTTAAACTCCTCTGCAACCTTTAAAACACTAAAGAACTCCATATTTTCTATGCCAATCCCAAGTTTTAAAAACTTCTTTGTTAGTTCTTCGTTAGTTGAGATATAGTTAGAAGAGTTGACTATAACATCTTTTATATTTGTGTCTGTGTTAGTTGAGACAACATTGTCAAGCGGAGTGTAAGCGTCAGAATTTAAAAACGCTAACTCGATGTTAGCTGCAGTTTTAGACTCAACTATATCAAAGATCTTCTTATCTCCATAACTACCAGCACTTCCAACAAAAAGTAGAAACTCTGGTTTATCAAAAAGGCAAAGTCTTGTTAGGTTCATTGCAGTCTCAATGAGACCGACTCCCATAGGTATTGCAAAGTCAAATGTTTCGTTATTTCCTGCACATATTATCATAGAGTTATAGTCTCACAGGGATATTGTTTTGTGAGAGGTAACGCTTAAGATCCATAATGTCTATCTCTTTGTAGTGGAATATAGATGCAGCAAGTGCAGCGTCAGCTCCTGCTTCAAAAGCATCTTTTATGTGCTCCATTGTGCCAGCTCCACCGCTTGCAATAACAGGAACATTAACAGCCTCAGAGATCATTCTTGTTATGTTTAGCTCAAATCCAGCCTTAGTGCCATCAGCATCCATAGACGTTAAAAGGATCTCTCCACTTCCACGATTTACTACTTCTTTTGCCCACTCAAGAGCATCTATGCCAGTATCTACTCTTCCGCCATTTAAGTAAACTGTGTATTTATCGCCAGTTTTTTTAACATCTATAGCTGTTACAATGCACTGAGATCCAAAACGTTTTGCACTTTCATCTATGAGTTCTGGACGATGAAGAGCTGCAGAGTTCACGCTAACCTTGTCACAGCCTACATTTAAAAGTTTGTAAATATCGTCTAGTTTTCTAATACCACCACCAACAGTCAGAGGTATAAAAACCTCTTTTGCAACCCTTGCTACGATATCAACTATAGTGTCTCTGTTCTCATTAGATGCAGTAATATCTAAAAATGTAATCTCATCAGCACCCTCTTCGTTGTAGCGTTTAGCAATTTCTACGGGATCTCCCGCATCTCTTAAGCCAACAAAGTTAACACCTTTTACAACTCGTCCATCTTTAACATCAAGACAAGGAATGATTCTTTTAGCAAAGTAGTTCATAGTATAAAGCCTTGTATAATATCTTGCAATTATACACTTTAGTGCTTATATTTAAATATGGTTAAGAAACAAAAGAGCTGTTTATAACTTAAAATTTGATGTTTCACATGAAACATTATTCTTTTAACATATAGTATTATTTTTAATATTTAATTCATTAAAAATTGTTATAATGACGAAAATAAACAATACAGGAAATATTATGGAAAAAGAACATATTCTTGAACATCTTAGAGCTGCTAAATCTGCTCATGTAAAATGGGTACAAAAAGCAAAATTTCTTATAAATGGTATGGATGTAAAAGAAGATGCAATTCCTGTTGATTCTACAGAGTGTAAGTTCGGAGAATGGTTTTATAGTCAAGGGCAAGTATTGAATGCGCTTTCTAATAATCCTATAGAGTGTATGAATAAAATAGAAAGACTACATTTTAACCTACATGATGTATATATGAATATATTTAATATATATTTTAATAAACCAAAAGGTGGATTTTTTTCAAGACTTTTTGGAAAAAAAAATAATATAACAGATGAAGAAACCAATAAAGCAAAAGAATATTATGTTAACTTAGAAAGCATTTCTGATGAGCTTGTAGAAGAGTTAAATAGGCTAGAACGAAGAATATTAGCGGTTTCAGAAGAAAAAATCAAAAAATTGATGTAGAGTAATTTTAAGTGAATATTAAACTTTACCTAGATTGTTAACTTATCCTAAGTATAATTACTATACACTCTTGCTTATGAAGATAAAAGCGATAGTAGCTAAGAAGAGATATGGACAAAATTTCTTAAAAGATCAAAGTGTCCTTAGAAAGATTGTCGAAGCGATGCCCAATAACGATAATAAAATCGTAGAAATTGGACCTGGCTTAGGTGATTTAACTAAATATTTAGTAGATGTCAAAAGTGTAGAAGCTTTTGAGGTCGATACCGATTTGTGTAAACTGTTACAAAGTAAATTTAAAGAAGAGATT